>CAYTRL010000088.1:0-1294 GCA_964439795.1 uncultured Thermodesulfobacteriota bacterium | reverse complement strand
CCACGTCCGGGTGTCGGGGGACTGGAGGATCGTGGAAAACCCGCCGAAAACAGGAACCCCTGCCTCCGGGGTCTCCTTTGAAGTCGTTGAGTGGATGCTGAACTCGACCGTGGAAGCCACAGGTGTTCGTATGCTCGGCGTGTTGGAGGAAACGGCGCGGTTTGGTTCCATTGCAGAGCTGGAGGGGGTTCTCCCGGAACCAGCGAAGCCGCAGGCTTTCAGCTCCGCCCCTCGTCCGGAATGAGTTGCGGCAAAAATCTACGTAAAAAAAGGGGAAGTCTGGATGAAAGACGGATGGCCTTCTCGATATCCGGCACCGGGACCCGCCGGGATCATCACGTGGCGGCGCAGAGAACGCCGCCGTCCTTCAGACATTCCAGATCATTCACGAAACCGGTGTCTTCATGCGTGAGCACATAGACGGTCTTACGCAGTTCCTTCCGCTTCTGCACCACCTGGTAGATGACGTAGCCCGTGAAGGCCACGCCGGCTACGGCGATCAGTACGCCGATGGTCAGGCTTCCTCCTTCCATGGCTTCCTCCCTCAGATCTTATAGATTCGTTCCGTAAACCCCTCAGGCCTCACCAAGGAGCATCGCCTCCTTGCCCAGCGAGTCCATGACGATTTCCAGGGTGCCCTTGGTCCCTTCCTTGTGGTTGAACCGCCTGAACTCATCGGCGATGTTCCGCGTGCCGTCGTGGCAGTTGACCAGCCGCAGAAACATCTTGACCATAGCCTGCAGCTCTTTTTCATCCGGATTGCCGTTGTCGGCCCTGCCAAGCACCCAGTGGAACCGTCCCAGGGCTACCGACGCACCGTACCCCGACTTGCTGTTCTGCCGGAGCGCTTTCGGATCCACCACGGTGAGCAACGGGTCCCTTCCCACCAGATGGGGATGCCTCTTCAGAAACGCCACCGACTGTTCCGGGGACAGAATGAAGAGGTTGTGCGCGGACAGGTATTTCTTGATCATCTCGAGGGCCCTGCTCAGCACCCGGTGCGGCAGGCTGTCCCAGCCCGAGTCGATGACGTAAACGTCCAGCCTCATGGACGGGTCTGCTTTTTCCGGCTCCGGCCGGCTGGCCGAAACGGTTCCCTTTCGAACAGGCGGCTTCTTCCTGGGTCCGGTGGCGCCTGATCTTCCTGTGCCGGCCGACCGGCTGCGTGCTTTTGTCATCTTGCAGGTTCTCCCAGACAGGGTTACGGGATTCCTCCAAACGAGGGAAACGATCATCGAGCGGCGGAATCCGGAAAGATCCGTCTATCAACCTTTTTTTCGGCAAGATGCGGGAT
>CAYTRL010000087.1:0-16446 GCA_964439795.1 uncultured Thermodesulfobacteriota bacterium | reverse complement strand
GGGCACAGATCGGAATTTCGTCATCCTGGAGTTGGAGGAGGAAGGCGTGTTCCTCTAAAATCTGCTCCTCGTTCCAGCGGCCCGGGCGATAGAATTTGCTCACCACGTGGGAACCGTTGTCCAATTTAAGATCATAAACCCGGTTTTCATAACTGTTGAGAGCCAGGCAATGTCCGGTGGGGTTCAGGCCACTGGCATCTATGGCCTGAAGGACGACTTCCGGGGTCAGCGGGGTAAAAAAAATTATCCATGTACGAGTCCATTCGATCCGTTCTCAATAAGGTTTTCCCTGGAACAAAAAGAATAGCAGGGGAACCGCTTTTGTTCAAAGACACGGATGGCACGACATGTTGTGTACGGAAACGAAATCGGTCCTCATGAGGGCGGGTATCGAGGTGTAACGTTTTCGAGAGCTGGAGGTGAAGGACAAAAAGGCCACTTCATCACTCTCCGTTCCCCTTTGATCATCCCTCTTTTCCCAGCCCTTTTCCACTGATTCCCGGCCCGCGGGTTATTGACTCCATCGCCTTTCTTCTCCACTATCGATTCTGTAGAATCCAGGTATAAGCATACGCACAGACAAGGAGTCCTGCATGGAGGTTGCCTACCAGAATGTCCGGCACATGCTGGAGGTGAGGGCCCGGGATAACGGCGAAGATGTTTACATGGCCTTCTACGACCGGGAGATCACCTTCGGAGCCCTTCGGCAAGACGTGTTCCGCCTGGCCAACGCCTTGCTGGAAGCCGGCGTCGGGAAAGGGGACATCGTCTACGTCTACCAGGAAAACTCCCCGGAGTTCCTGATCTCGGCACTGGCCGCAAACTGCATCGGGGCCGTGGCCGGTCCCCTGAACACCTGGCTCAAGGGTGCGGAGATCGCCTACCAGCTCAACGACTCCCGGGGCTGTGCCATGGTGATCGATGAACAGTTCCTTCCCGTACTGGACGAGGTCCGGCCGCACTGCCCGCACCTGATCACCGTGATTCAGAACGGCGGTCCCCCGCGGGAAGGACACCTGTCACTCCGGGACCTGCTGGAAACACACGGGCCGGACCTGGATCCCGTGGACATCGCGGGTGAGGATCTTGCCTATATCTTCTACACGTCCGGCACTACGGGCCATCCCAAGGGGGCCCTGCTCACCCACCGGAACATCCTCTTCGAGTTCGCCGCCCTGCGACAGGCCCTGGAAATGCCCGATGACGACCCGCAAGACGCCGTGGGCCTGATCTTTCTCCCATTTTTTCATGTAAACGCGTGCATGAGCATGCTCGCCAGCATCTACCGGGGGATCAAGACGGCGGCCCTCAAGAAGTTCTCCGTGCGCGAGTTCGGTCCCACCGTGGAAAAGCACCAGTGCAGCTTCTTCAGCGCCGTGCCCCAGGTGTACAAGATCCTCCTGCAGGCCCGGGATACGGTGCTGCAGAGCGACCTGAGTTCCCTGAAGTACGGTGTCTGCGGGGCAGCCCCCATGCCCGTGGAGACCATCCGCCAGTTCCAGGAGGAGTACGGCGTGGAGATCCTGGAGGGGTACGGGCTCACCGAGGGAACCGTGGCCACTACCCTGCAGCGCAGGAACATGCCCAAGAAGATCGGGTCCATCGGGCGCCCCCTCCCCGGCCAGGAGGTACGGATCATGGGGCCCCGGGACCGCCTGCTCCCCCCGGGGGAGGTGGGTGAGATCGTGGTGCGGGGTGAAAACATCATGCGGGGGTACCTGGGCCTTCCCGAGGAGAACGCCCGGACCATCCGGGACGGCTGGCTTCACACGGGGGACCGGGGGATGATGGACGAGGACGGCGACTTCTTCATCGTGGACCGCGAGAAGGACATGATCATCAAGGGCGGGGAGAATATCTACCCCAAGGAGATCGAAAACGTAATTTCCGAGCACCCGGCGGTGCACGACGTGGCCGTGATCGGCATCCCGGATGAGCTGACCGGTGAGGCGGTAAAGGCGTTCGTGGTGCCCCGGTTCGGGGTGGACCTGACGGAGGAGGAGGTCCTGGAACACTGCCGGAACCGCATGGCGGAGTTCAAGGTGCCACGGGAAGTGGAGCAGGTGGCCGGGTTGCCCGCCAGCGCGGTGGGAAAGGTACTCAAGCGGCTGCTCCGCAAGGGCCAGGGCATCACCCGTATCTCCGAGGTGAGTGTGGCCGAGGGCCTGGAACTGGACTCGGTGTTCCAGATGATGCCGCTCCTGTTCAAACCGGAAAAAGCCGGGTCCTGGCAGGCCCGCATCCGGTACCACGTCTTCGGGCCGGGGGGCGGTATCTGGACCATCCGGGTGGAGAAGGGAACCATGACGGTGGCCCGGGAGGCGGAGGAAAACCCCACGGTCACGGTGAAGGTCTATGCGCAGACCTTGATGAAGATCGTCACCCGGGAGTTGGAGGGGATGGCGGCGGTGAACTCCGGGCTCATGCAGATCGAGGGCAGCCAGGCGGACGCGGCCATGTTCTACGAAGTGCTGGAATGAAGAATAAAAGAGGAGAGCTCCGTTGCGGAACCGATCGATTCAACGCCTTGTGATCCCATTCCTTGCCCTGCCCTTCTCCCTCTTCCCTTTCCCGCCGGGGTTCGCGGATGCCCCGGAGGAAATCCTGTCCATCACCCGGACGTATGACGCACTGGAGGTGGACAACCGGACGCTGGGCGGCGCCATGGATGGAACCCAGGCGGACCGACTGAGGCTCATGCGCCTCCGCGGGGGCAAGATGGAGCCCGTGCCGTTCGACCTCATGGAAAAGGACAAGCACGGGAACTATCTCCTGGACGGAATCAACAAAAACGTCAAGTGGAAGAAAGGAACCTATGAACTCCGGCAGGAGGCCGTGAAGGCTGCCGGGGGGGTTAAAAAGGTCCCCATCCAGTTGGTGGACAATACCGGGAACCAGCCCGGCATCCTGGACGGCCGGGACCAGATCGTCTTCCTGGCCCGGGACGCCGGGGACCGGCACACAGGAGAGGTGCCGGGGGCCGTGCGGGGGGTCGAGCTCGAACTGGAAGACCCCGTGGATCACGGAAAGGCCTGGGTCTACCTGCTGGAGGCGCCCGGGCTCCCCGTGTCCCCCGAGAAGTACGTTTCCTATGCGTTTGAAGAAGACCAGCAGACCGAGTGGGTCCGTGCCGACGGCGGAGCGGAGGTCATGTTCGATCTCAACAAGAGCGCCGCGTACCGGGATTTTATTCTGCCGAAGAACGGCGGAACCGACATCGCGCACACCTTCCGCGCGGAGGCCAGCTTCAAGCTGAGACCGGCGTGGCTGAGCTGGCTCCCCCGCTTCTCCATCAACCCGGAGAACAGCACGGTCCCCATCCTGGTGGGGTACAAGGACGGGGCCTTCGTGCTGCGCGTGGTCAAGAACAAGATCGACAACTACCTCCTGGAGAAATACCTGGGAGAGGAGATGAAGCGCTCGGAACTGGTCACGGTGAGCCACTACTTCCCTAACTACCAGTACTTCCAGGGCGTGTTCCCCATTTCCAAGAAGATGAAGAAGTGGATGAAGGACCTGGACATGGTCATGACCACCGACTTCAACGAGAACGCAAAAGGGATGGTGTTCCTGAACGCAAACAACCCGGAGACCCCCTGCCTCGTGGACGGGAGGATGGACGAACAGGAACAGGGGTTGAACCAGGACCCGTACCAGTGGTCCATGTTGACCGGGCCCGCGGGGGGTTGGGCAAACATCCTGAACATGAAAAACGACAACAAGGAGCTGATGAGGCTTTTCTATGACGACAACGAGAAGGACGACATCTACGGCTCCATCGGCTACCGCATGACCAAGCTGGACGACGAGGATGCCATCCGGTTCGAAACCTACATCTTCCTGCTTCCCCCGAACGCGGGCCCGGAGTACATGGAGCAGCTGGTCAACCTGGTCTACCACCCCCTGGAAGTCCGCCCGGGCAGGCCGTTCGGCGGGTCGGAGGCGGAGGGCGTGGCTGGAACGTCCCCTCCCCCCGTGTGACATGGCGGACAAGAACCTGTACCGGGCCAAGCGGGAGGGCTTAACCCGCATATTGCGGGAAGGGTGAATCCGGATAAGAGGGACAACGTCCAGCCCCTTGCCGCAACCCTCCGGGTCAATACCCGCCGGGCCGGAAGACGGCCCGGACGCCGACGTGGTCTGAAGCCCAGAGCCATGATTCGCCCGGTCCCGGGTCGATGTCCCGGGCCTGGTCAAGGAACAAAATGCTGTCCGACACCGTTCCGCCCGGGTCCAGCATGAACAGGTAATCGATCCGCTCGACCGTTTCCGCGAGGGGATCGGTGAGGTCGAACGGATCGGCAAAAGACGTGAAGCCGTCCTCGCCGGGGCGGGCCTCCGCGAACATATCCACCGCCCCTGCCCCGGTCATCTCCAGAATCGTGTCCGATCCGGGGGGGTCATTGAAGTCCCCGCCAACGATCACGGGATGGCTGTTGCCCCTTCCGGGGATGATCTCCTCCGCCAGCTCCCGTGCCTGCAGCGTCCGTACCAGGTCTTCCCCTTCTACGTCCTCCAGGTTGGTCAGGTGCGTGGAGAACAGATCGATGTTCCCTGCATCTCCGCGCACGGTCACCGCGAGCGCGATGCGAAACTCCGGCAGGGCGGTGGCGTTGTGGGAATAGATATGGACCTCAGAGGCGAGGATTTCATGGAGGCTCAGGACCGCGGAACCCTCCTCGAACTGGATGATGTCCGCGGTTCCGTTGGCCCGGGCATAGACCGAGTTGTAGCTGCTTCCGGTCGCTGAAAGGGCGTCGTTCACCTCGGACACCAGGGTCTCGATCACGTTGCAGTGCTTCGCCGGGGCCGTGACCGAGGCCTCCTGGAACAGCACCGCGTCCGGCAACGTGTCCACGATCTCACGGATCACCACCCCCAGACGGTCATCGAGCGTGGCATCGTTCACCACGTCCCCGAAACCGTGCAGCAGGTTGAAGGTCACCACCGTAAATTCCGGTCCGGCAAAACTGTGGTCGTTCACATTCATAATTTGCCGGTCGCTGTCGTTGCAGGGGTTGCAAGCGGAAAGAAGCAAGAGGACGAAGAGAACGAACAGGGGAGACAATCGGCCTGGGCTTTGTGTAGCCTTCATGATTCCGGCTCCTTGACTAATAGAGGGGAAAGCATGCGGGGATCCACCGTCACCAGTATATCTCAGCGAGGATCCTCACCGCAACCCGGATGGATCGAGGCAGCCCCCAAGCGGTCAAAACGAGAATTCGTGGGTCCTGAAAAAGCTTTGAATAGGTTTATTCAGGTTTTACCATAAGCCCGCGATGATCAAGGTCGTCAATGATATCATCCGATCTCAACAGACTTGGCCCCGAGCCAGGGGGGAGATTCGTCATCCTATTATCTCCGCAGCCTTTTTTTCGTCCCTGACAACACATGTCGATTCAGCAATATCGGTTTTGTCATACATTGGTCGGGGACGCAGGATCACCGTCTCCGTCTAGAAACCCGGAAGGCACTACGAACCCGGCAGGGATTTCCGTTCTCCCAGCATGGACAGGGGCTGCCCCTGACGGGTTTCCCGTGGGCCGTTCTCCAGGTTGAGCACCCCGCGGGGACAGACCAGCGAACACATCCCGCACCCCACACAGGAGGCGCGAACAATGTCCTGGCCCCGCTGGGCGTACCAGCGCACGTCGATCCCCATCTCGCAGTACATGGAGCAGTTGCCGCAGGAGATGCACTGGGCCCCGTTGGTGGTGACCCGGAACCGGGAGATCTTCTTCTGAAGGATCCCGAGGATGGCCGCCATGGGACAGCCGAACCGGCACCACACCCGGGTGCCCAGCAGCGGGTAGAACCCCACGCCGATCACCCCGGCAAAGGCGGCGCCGATGAGAAACCCGTACGTCCTGGAAAAGGCCATGGACAGGGACCCGAGGACCGCCCCGCCGAGAAACGAGTTCACCCAGAGCAGGACGGTGGTCGCCACGATGAACACCAGCACCGTGTGGATGGTGAACCGTTCGATCTTCCACGCCCGCAGAGACTTGTCCGAGAGCTGACGCCACGGGTCCCCCAGGGTGTTCGCCAGCCCTCCGCAACCGCACACCCAGGAGCAGTACCAGCGCTTGCCGAAGAAGTAGGTGAGCACCGGTGTTGCCAGAAATGTCATCATCGCCCCCCAGCCGAACAGGAAGAGCCCGATGCCCCCGGGATGGCTCTTCAAGCCCTCAAAGGTGGAGGGGAACAGCGCGTTGTAGGTCAGGGGCCAGAAGTAGGAGAAGTAGTACTCGGGCTGGTTCAGGGCCACCAGCAGGCTGGGGATCAGGTAGGCCAGGACCAGCTGAAAAAAGATCACCGACATGGTGCGGACGAGCTGGTACCGGCTGTGCCGGTACCTGAGCAGCATGCGGACCCCCATGAGGATCACGGCCGCGGTGTAGAAGGTCCCGTAGAGAAACCATGAATCCGCCGGCTTGCCGCGCAGCGCCCCGCTCAGCGGGTCCAGCATGCGCACCAGGTGCGTGAGGCCCTGGGGAAACCAGTAGAGCACCACGTAGAAGCCGGTGAACACCCCGGCCACGATCCAGGCCGGGACCCCGCGGGCGGTCAGCCCGGAGGAAACGATGCGGTCGTTGTTCACACCGGGAGGGTGCTTCTTCTGGGTGCGTCCGATATACAGGAGACCGCCTGTGCCGACCCCGCCCGCGCAGAGGAACAGCATGAGCAGGGGCTCGGCGCTCCCCGCCCCCGCCCATGCCGTGATCAGGGAGAGGAAACCCGCCGCGAGCAGGCCCAGACCCGCCTTCTGCATCCCGTCCAGCCCTGCGTGGCCGGCGGGTTCCGGAGAGGGGGGCGGCTCGTGGCGGGCTGGCCCATGGGCCGGAGCCGCGGGCGGTCCGGTGGTGTCCCGCCGGCTGTACGCTTCCACGACCTCCCGTTGAAACGGCCGGAAAAACTCCGGGTCAAAGTTCAGGGTGTCGAGCTGATCCAACACTTCCTCGAGGGGGCGTTCTTCTTCGATCCAGCGTTCACACACCCGGTGCCGACCCCGTATCCCGAACAGGTTGAACCCGGTGACGGCGCGATCCTTCCTGCGGCAGTTGATCCGGATCGCCCGCCGGCCGCCGGTTTCTTCCCAGTAGAAGGTTTCCTGGTCATCGGGCAGCCGGGCGGGCACCTGTCCGTAGGTCTGGTACTCCAGGTCCAGGAACTTGGCCGAATTGAACCAGACCCCCGGCCGGTAGGGCCGGCACTCCCCGGAAATGTTGGCCGCGATGTGTTCCCCGTGCATCCGGCCCGTGTACCAGACCTGCTCCACGGGCCGGCGCCCCGGCGGGGGTTCCCGGAACTGGGCACAGTCTCCGCCCGCCCACACGTCCGGCGTCCCGGTCTCGAAACAGGCGTTTACCAGCACGCCCCGGTCCGTCTCCACCCCGCTGCCTTCCAGGAACGACACGTTGGGGCTCACACCCACGGTGAGCCCCACGAACCCGCAGGGGATCTCCTCCCCCTGCCCGGTCACCACGGCCCGCACCGATCCCTCCCCGTCCGGAAAAATTTCCTTCAACTCCGTCCCCATGCGCAGGTCCACACCGTGGTTCCGGATCCTGCGCTCGATCATCCTCCCTTCTTCCTCGGGGAGCACGACGTTCCAGAAGCTCTCCTCCCGCACCAGGAAGGTGACCTGCACGTTCCGTGAAAGCAGCATCTCCGCCAGTTCGATCCCGATGAGGCCTCCGCCCACGATCACGGCCCGATCCACCCCGGCGGTGTTCCGTTCCAGGTCCTGAAGGTCCCGGTACCCATAGAAGCCCTGGACCCCCTTCAGGTCCTGTCCCGGCCATCCGAACCGGTTCCACCGGGAGCCGGAGGCAATGACGAGCGCGTCGTAGGGGAGCGCACCTCCGTCACGCAGGACCACCCGGCGGCCCGCGGTGTCCACGCGTTCCACCCGGTCCTGGATCCGTTGGATGCGGTTCCTTTCCCAGAAAGGTTCTTCGTAAGGCTGCGTGCCTGCAAAGGTCAGGTGGCCCATGTACACGTACATCAGGGCCGTTCTCGAGTAGAAGGACGGGGTTTCCTCGGAGACCAGGACAATCTCGTCCCCGCCCCGCTTCCGCAGGTGGCGGGCAACGGTCGCCCCGGTGATCCCGTTGCCGATGATCACCACGCGGCGCCTGGACGTTCCGGCCATGGATTGCCCCTCTTTATCAGGTCCATTCCTCTTGGTTAGACCGAACTCTTCTTCAGTCCGCTCAGGTACAGGACCCGCTTGATCAGGAGTGCGATCACGGGTGAGATCAGGAGCATGGCCGCCGCCGTCTCCAGCGGGGCCCGGAAAACGAGTACGGCAGCGCAGGCCGCCCCGATGGCAGAGTCCATCTGATCCAGGAAAAGGAACAGGAATCGGAACCGGTCGGATTCCTCCCCCGGCGGGACCCCCATCCGGCGCTTGATGAACGAGTTGGGCAGTTCGAACAGCACGTATGCGAAACCGATCACGAGACCCAGGAGGAGAAAGGAAACCGCCCCCAGGTCCACCGTGAGCGAGCGCCCCTCGGCCAGAAAGCACGCCAGCCAGGCGCCGGGAACCGAGAACACGGGCATCAGCAGGAACCCCCGAAGGGTCTTGTTCGCCCCGAACCAACGCTCGAACACCGGAACCTTCAGGAAGGGAAACCAGTCCCGGGTCACGGCCAGCATGTGGAGCACCCCGCCCACGATCGCGGGCAGGATGAACAGGAAGGCTGTCAGCAGGTTCGCCACGGAAAAGAAGGCAACCCCTCCATCCGGCGCCGGGGAAGCCCCCGGCACCCCTGGACCAGCCGTTTCCAGCCACCCTTTCAGGGCGAACAGCAGGGCGGCGCCCGCCAGCACCATCAGGATCCGGCGGGGGTTCTTGAACTTGTGAAACGGCCGGTTGGCCAGCATCATCACCGCAAAGACGGTCAACAGGACGGCCACCGGAGGAAACAGGATCTTCAACGGGACGATCCAGCCCGCCACAAAGATCCCCCCCAGGAACAGTACGCTCCAGAACACCGGCATGCCCAGATACGACATCTCGTCCTGCTCGTTCTGAACGTTGCCGATCTCGTTGAACACGGCCAGGCGGACCACCCCGCAGGCCATGAACAGGATCAGGACGATTACATAGTACCAGCTGTTAAAGCCCCACAGGTACAGGAACAGGGCCGGGACGACGAGGTAGTCGTACACATCCACGAAACCGTCCAGGTACCTCCCGAAATCCCTCTCCAGGCCGTATCTGCGGGCCAGGATGCCGTCAAAGGCGTCCAGCAGCATGGCCACGAACAGCAGGCTGAGCGAAAAGGCGAACCGGCCTCCCACGGCGAGACCCGCGGCCAGGGAAGAGAGAACGAGCCCGCACAGGGTCAGGCCGTCCACCCAGGTCAGCCTCACGATCCACAGGTTGTTTTTCATACCAATCTCTTTCTCCGGATCTCTTTTTTCCGGTGCATCCGGATCTCCCCGGCAGCCGGGTCCCGGATCCGCCCGGGGTGGACAGAACGTGCTCCCTCGCCTCCCCTTCTTATACCGTCAACACCGCTGCGCTTTCAACAACTCGAAAAATCTAACCTTACGAATGTAGATCGTTCGGGAAGGTCCCTTGTAGCAAGAGATGCAGCAGGAATTTGCTTAACGTCGAATGTTGCGAGCGGAGCGTGGTCGAAGATCGCGAACGAAGTGACGTCGCAACGAAGTGGAGATTGCGAGCGGAGCGAAGCAACCCCCCGGCACCGTATTCCTGCTGCACGGGTGGATTGCCGCGTCGCCTTCGGCTCCTCGCAATATCCACCTATACTGCCAAGGGTCTGTTTCCCTGGTCCCCTCTGATCCTTGTGTTCTGAAGAACGGCACCGTTTGAGGACATGGTTACTCCTGGGCCTTTTTATGAAACCGATTATGACTGACCAGGTTGTCAAGATCCCTGTGGAGTGCTGCGGCTGTTGACTTTGCCCGGATTATTCCGGAGCATGAGAAGATAGATCGTCGTGCGTGACAGCATCCTTGCCATCACCGGACGCCAACCACTTGTCGAGGAAAGGCACTGTACGGAACCGATGGAAGCCGAAAAAAGCTCTTTCCGCTCTCCTGGAAGCAAACCGTCCGTCAACGGAACAGGTCGGAAGCCCCTGCAAGGCCCCCCGCAGAGACACACGAACAGACCCGTACAAGGGACCTCTCCTCTCGTCACGAAAACCGTGGTTCTTTTGCTGCTTCTGTTTTTCGGCAGCGGCACATCGACGCTCGCTCAACGGCCGGCGCTGGAGATCTACTCAGAAGCGCTCCGGGTTTCGCAACAGGGAGCCCCCGAAACGGCGGTGGAGATGTTGTGGGAGATCGTGCGGGAACACAGCGAAGACCCGATCACGGACGATGCGCTGTTTCAGATCGGAGATTTCAGCGAGAAAAAGATCGGGGATTTCGACCGTGCCGAGGAAGCCTACACCCTGCTCATGGAGAAGTTTCCCCGGTCCAAGAACACCCTCAAGGCGAAGAAGCGCCTGGAACGGTTGCGTAAGGATCGTGCCTCCGGGGACGAACCCCTTCGGATCTTCAACGAAATCCAGGGAGGGTTCGCCGACATGGGGGAAGAGGAGGCCCTGGCCCGGCTCCGGGACCTCTATCGGAACTATCCGGATTTCGGCCGCCGGGATCACGTCCTCTACATGATCGCCGAGGCGGAATACCGTGCAAGGGACTACGAGGCCTCCCTGCGGGACTACCAGGAGCTGGTACGGGCCTACCCGGAGAGCGAACGGGTCTACTACGTACTGGGCAAGATCGGAAAGACCCACATCGAACGCCGGGACTTCGACGCCGCCATGGAAGCCTTCGAGCAGGTGGCGGAATACGAGATGGCCGTGTACGGCGCCCGAAAGTCGTGGGACGAGCATGTCCGCCAGGTCGTCTTGTTCCGTTCCCTGAGGACACTTTATCTGCTGAGCCTGTGCATAGCGGCCGCAGCCCTGGTCGTCTGGCTCTGCGGCACCCGCTGGACCGCCGTAACGGGCCGGGTCCTGAAGTCCGCCGCTATCCCGGTGGGCATCCTCACGGTCCTGTTTCTCCTGGCCCTCTCCCTTTCCTCTAAAAGACCCTGGATCTACCAATCCACACTGATCTTCACCTGGGCGGCGGTCAGCGGTGCCGCCTTCCTGAACCACCTCTTCGTGGGCACACGCCCACCCTCGCGCCTCCTGGGAAAACTCCTGGCCACGGCCGGAGCTTTCCTGGCTGCCGCCGCGGTTGTCTACGCGGTCTACTACCAGCAGGACATGGTGAACCTGCTCTATGACTCCGTCCAATACTCCATGGAGAGAGGCGAATGGTGACAAAGAAAAAGAAAGGGAAGATCCTCCGAGCCAAGCTGGGCGTCAACCCCAACTCCAGCTCGCTGGGGTCGGATGTCATCTTCCTGATGATCGGCACGCCCGCGGTGGCCGTTCTGATCTTCACCCTCTCCACCCTGCTGCGCACCACCCGCCGCCGAAAGTCCGATGCTGAAAAAGAAGATTCTCACCTACCGGTATGAACCGTTCGGGGGCATCCTGCACCTGAACCGCCCGGCCGCCCTTGTGTGGGTGGACAAGGACTACATGCGATCCCTGGGCTACCCGGATTCCCCGCTCTGGGATTCCGGAAGCACCCTGCTCTCGGCGCCCACCGAAGCGCACGTGGCCGTCACCCGGCAGTGCAGCGCCGGATGTTCCGGCTGCTACATGGACTCCTACCGTCCCGGAACCCGGCCGGACCTGGAAGCGGCGGAACTGGGCCTGGAGGGGATGAAGAAGGTGGTGGACGCCCTGGCCGACGCCCGGGTCTTTCACCTGGCCCTGGGTGGCGGCGAAAGCCTGGAACAACCCTGGTTCCTGGATCTTGCCGAGTACGTTCGCGAGCGGGGCCTGGTGCCCAACCTGACCACCAACGGATTTCCCCTGGATGAGCGCAACGTAAAGCGGTGCCGGGTGTTCGGCCATAGCAACGGGAGTCTGGACGGGGTGGGGGGGGAATACCGGCACACCCGCGGGATCGACGGATTCGAGGCAGCGGACCGGGCCCTGACCCTGCTCCGCAAGGCCCGGTGCCGTACGGGCATCAACGTGGTGGTCTCGCGGCGGAACATCCACAAGCTGGAAACCATCCTCCGGTACGCCCGAAGGAAAAAGGTCAACCAGGTGGAGCTGCTGCGTTTCAAGCCCTCGGGCCGCGGCCGGGACCGATTCCCCGAGCTGGACCTGACCCCGGATCAGGCCCGCACCTTCTACCCCATGGTGTCCTCGCTGGCCCGGCGCCACCGGATCCGGCTCCGTCTGGACTGCAGCTTCATGCCCATGGTCTTCGCACACGAACCGGATCCGAAACGGCTGGACCTGTTCGCCATCTCGGGTTGCCACGGGGGGGAGATGCTCCTGGGCGTGGGTCCCGAAGGAGAAGCCGCCGCGTGTTCCTTTGCCGAACCCGGTCCCCGGACCATTGGAGAAATCCAGCGTTGGTGGGCGGCGCCGGAAACCTTCCGCCTGTTCCGCTCCTGGCATCGGAACGCACCCGAACCCTGCGCCTCCTGTGCGTACCTGCAACTGTGCCGGGGCGGCTGCCACGAGGTGGCACGGGCCGTGTACGGCAACCCGGACCGGCCGGACCCGGGCTGCCCGATGGTGCACAGAGCGGAAGGAGGCAAGGGTCCGGCATGAGGTGTTGGCGCACGAACGTATTACCGCTCGCAGGACACGTGAGAGGAGGATTTTCCCATGGAAAAACCCGAAGACATTACCGGTCGGATCCTGGAGGCAGTGCGCTTCTCGGCTGAAAAACACCGGGATCAGCGAAGAAAGGGGAACGCGCGACTGCCATACATCAACCACCCCGTGGAGGTGGCCGAACGGCTCTGGAACGACGGAGGCGTGCGGGACCCGGACGTGATCGTTGCCGCCCTGCTTCACGACACCCTGGAGGACACCGAGACCGCCCCGGAGGAGATCCGCCGGCTGTTCGGGGATGCGGTCCTTTCCCTGGTGCAGGAGGTGACCGACGACAAGCGCCTGCCCAAGCAGGAACGGAAACGTCTCCAGATCGAACATGCCCACTGCATGCCCGCCCGGGCCAAGCAGATCAAGCTGGCCGACAAGTACTGCAACGTCAGGGACATCGCACGCGATCCACCGGCGGACTGGTCCCTGGAGCGCAAACAGGAGTACCTCCTATGGGCGGAGCAGGTGGTGGACGGACTCCGGGGGACCAACCCGGTACTGGAAAAGCAGTTCGACGAACTTCTGGCCGAAGCCCGGGAAAATCTGGGGTGAACAGCCCCCGCCTTGTTTCATACAAAAACCCTATGTTTAACCGTTTGATCTCTCCGGACACGGACGGTATATAGAATCGTGAATCAGAACCTGTAATGCATGAACGAACCGGGGGAAACAAGTGTACTTCGAGACACGACGGACCGGTGAACGAAACAAAGAACACGGAGCCCGTTGGATCGCCCGGATCCTGCTCACAACCTGCATGACCCTGCTGCTTTTCCTGCCCGTCCGCACGGGGCTTGTCCACGGCGCCCCGGATGACGCCGGGGACGGTTCCAAAGACCCCTCCCGTCCCGCCCCTGCCGTGAAGGAAGGCTACGTGCTCGACGAGACCGTGGTGGTGAGCGGGCGGCGCAAGGAAGAAGCGTTCCGAACGGACCGCTCGGTATCCATCGTGGACAGGCAGACCCTGTTTGATGACGCCCCGCGGACCACACCCACCGCCATGCGGGAGAGCCCGGGGGTCTTCGTCCAGGAGACCAACTACGGGGGAGGCTCCCCCATCGTGCGGGGGATGATCGGTCCTCAGCTCCTCATCCTGGTGGACGGGGTCCGTTTCAACAACGCGGTGTACCGGACCGGACCGCTGCAGTACCTGAACCTGATCGACCCGCTCTCCCTGGACCGGATCGAGGTCCTGCGCGGACCGGGTTCGGTCCTCTACGGCTCGGACGCCATGGGGGGAGTGATCGAGGCCTTCCCCACGGCACCGCAGGATTTCCGGGGAAGGGAAGGCCCTCCGGCGAGCGGAAGGGCCCTTTTCCGCTACTCCTCGGCAAACCGGGGCCTGGTGGGCAACGGCATTGCCAACGGGGGAGTCGGCGGGTTCAGCGCCCTGGGCGGCATCACCTACAAGGCCTATGAAGATGTGACCGCGGGCCGTGGAGGAGGTGTGCAGCCGTACA
This sequence comes from uncultured Thermodesulfobacteriota bacterium, assembly GCA_964439795.1. Lineage (GTDB taxonomy): Bacteria > Desulfobacterota > DSWW01 > DSWW01 > DSWW01 > CAYTRL01. The sequence goes on along the minus strand of CAYTRL010000087.1, from coordinate 2,252 downwards.
GCGGCTACGACAACCTGTCCGCAACCGCTTCCGTCACGCAACGGTTTCCCCGCTGGGATTTCAAGCTCGCCTACCTGTTTTCCCGGATCCCGGACGCGGGCAGGACCGACAAGCTCTATGACAAGCAATCCCTGCAGATCTACGACAACGAAGATCACCTGGTGTGGGGTCGTGTGAACGTGGATATCGTTCCCATGTACACGCGGGCGGGGTACACCTTCTCCTACCAGGACTTCTTCGAGCGCAAGGATTCCATCAGTCTGGCCGACGATCTATCTACCCGGCTCAAGACCACCCGGGACGAGGTGACCGACCAGACCATGGGACACGACCTGCACTTCATCACGCGCGTGCTCCATGACCGGCTTCAGGTCCAGTACGGACTCATGTGGTACCGGGACTGGGTGGACTCGGACCGGAGGGTCCGGGAAGCGGCAGACCCCTGGGAACCGTCGGCCCAGCAAAGCTATCCGGAAGGCTCTACCTATGACAACTACGGCGGCTTCCTCCTGGCCCAGGGAGACCTGTACCGCACGGTGGGGGGACACGTGATCCGCCTGGGGGGCGGCTACCGCCTGCACGCCATGGCCGGACACGCCCCGGCGCAGACGCCGGACCTGCCCGCCGTGAACTTCTCACACTCCGGAAACGTTTTCCAGGCCTCCGCGCAGTACCTGTACCGGGACCTGCTGAACCTGGCCCTCACCTTTTCACAGGGGTTCCGCGCCCCGAACCTGCAGGAAGCCGTCCAGCTCGGGGACACCGGCAAGTTCTTTCACGTGCCCAACGACAACCTCGCGCCGGAGTCGTCCAATACGGTGGAGTGGCTCACCCGCCTGAAGGTCTGGCGCCTGACGGCATCGGGGACCCTCTACGTTTCCTTTATCGACGACCTGATCAAGCGGGAGAGGAGCACCTGGCAGGGCCAGAGCCAGGTGGACGGGAAAGATGTCTGGAAGAACGTGAACGGGGCGAACGGTCTGATCTGGGGTGCGGAAGGGTACCTGTACGCGGATCTGGGGTACGGGTTGTCCCTGCGCGGAAACATCACCTACACGTGGGGAGAGGAATTCGTGACCGACGCCCCGAACGTGCCCTTGAGCCGCATCCCCCCGCTCTTCGGCACGGCCATCCTTCGTTATGCAACCGGCGGAAAACGCTGGACGGGGTTCGCGGAATCCAGCATCCGCGCCGCCGCGCGGCAGGTCCGCCTCTCCCCGGAGGACGAGGACGACGTACGGATTCCGCCGGGCGGCACCCCGGGCTGGTGGACCTGGAACCTCCGGCTCGGAGTGGAGACCGACTACCACTTCCGGGTGTCCCTGGTGGCGGAAAACCTGCTCGACAAGCTGTACAAGTATCACGCCTCGGGGATCTACGCTACAGGAGTGAACGTGATGCTCACCCTGGAGGCGTTTTTGTAGTTCCGGATTCCCTCTGTTAATGGTGTCGTTTTTTTGCTGTCAGCCGTCGGCTCTCAGCCCGCGGCTCCCCGCCACCATCCCTTACATGCAGGGGGGCACAGAACTGGAGAATGACGAGTTGCCAGGATCACTTGCCCTCCTCCGCTGTGGACCCCGGGCCTGCCAGGGGACGGAAGCTCTTGGTACTGGCGCCGCAGACGGGGCACCTCCAGTCTTCCGGCAGGTCCGCGAACTGGGTACCCTTGGGTATCTTCCCCTTTTTATCCCCCTTCTTGGGGTTGTAGATGTAGCCGCAGTTCACGGTCTGGCACTGGTACATCTCTTCGAAGTTCGGCATGGATCGATCTCCCTCCCGGCCCGACGCCGTTGAAATTTCATGGTTGCTCCTATATGTTTTATCAGACTCGCCTATCCGCAACAAGGGACGGAACCCCTCCCGGCAGCCGAAGGGTTGCTGAAACGCACGAGGAGACAATCATGTTTCAGACGAAAATCACGGAAAAGCTGGGCATCAAGTACCCGATCGTGGGCGGCACCATGATGTGGATCACCACCCCCGAGTTAGTGGCCGCCATCGCCAACGCCGGCGGCCTGGGGATTCTCGCCTCGGCCATCTACCAGAACCGGGAAGAGTTCGCCGCCGCGGTGGACCGGGTCCATGAACTGACCGACAAGCCGTTCGCCGTGAACATCAACCTGTTTCCCGCCATGCGCGTCATCGACAACAACGAGTACGTGGACGTGCTGGTGGAAAAGGGGGTCAAGATCGTGGAGACCTCCGGCCATTCGGCCCCCGAGGAGTTGTGCAGCCGGTTCAAGGATGCCGGC
>CAYTRL010000086.1:0-16509 GCA_964439795.1 uncultured Thermodesulfobacteriota bacterium | reverse complement strand
CCCCCCCCCCCCCCCCCCCCCCCCCCCCCCCCCCCCCCCCCCCCCCCCGGGCCCGCCCCCCCACGGGCTCTTCCCGAAGCCTGTGCTTCAGTTCGTCCCGGTTCACGGTGGCCGTGCCCAGTTTCTCCACCACCAGGCCGCCCGCCACGTTGCTGACAGTTGCGGCCTGACGGGGAGTGGCGCCGGCCACCAGGGCCGTGGTCAGGACCGCGATGACCGTGTCCCCGGCGCCGGAAACATCGAACACTTCCCTTGCCAGCGCGGGAATCTCCAGGGGCTCCTCCCCTTGCTGAAACAAGCACATCCCCCGTTCCCCCAGGGTGATCAGCACCGCCTCGCACTGCAGCCGATCCATCAACCGCCCCCCGGCCTCGTGCAGGCTTCGCGTGTCGGAAATCCGGACCCCGGACACGGTCTCCGCTTCCAGGCGGTTGGGGGTGATGAAGGTTACACCGCGGTAAAAATCGAAGTGATCTTTTTTCGGATCCACCGTCACAATCTTGCCGGATGACCGGATCAGGGGCACGATCTTCTCCAGCAGAGCGTCCTGGATGACCCCCTTTCCGTAGTCTTCCAGGATGACGGCGTCCACGTGGGGAAGCCGGTCCCGGATCCTCTGTTCGATCTTCTTCAGCAGGGAGGTGTCCGCTTCCCGAGGATCTTCGCGATCCACTCGCACCACCTGCTGCTTGTGCGCCACGACTCTTGTCTTCAGGGTGGTGGGACGGGACGGGTCCTGGACTACGCCGTGAACCTGGATTTGTTTCTCCTGCAGGGTTTCCAGGAGCATCCTCCCGTATCCGTCCTCTCCCGCGATGCCGCTGACCTCGGCTTGCGCCCCCAGGGCGCACACGTTGTGCGCCACGTTGGCCGCGCCGCCCAGGGAAAAGCTCTCCTGGTTCACTTCCACGATGGGAATGGGCGCTTCGGGCGAAATCCGGTTCACCACCCCCCAGATGTACTGGTCCAGGATCAGATCCCCCACGATCAAGATTCTCGCTTGTGTAAAACGATCCAGAAGGGTTTCCCATGATTCCATGAAACAGTCTCCTGTTCAGAATACAACGGTATAGGAGAACAGCTAAAAAAATATTTTATCTTTCCTCAATGATGCGAACGGATTCCTCCTCGCGATTTGAAAAGAATTTGCCATCTTTTGGCGATACTATATAATGATCCGGGAAAAGAATCTATCCATTCCTGCAGCCGTGTTCCACGAATGTGCTGTTTTTATTCGAGAACAAGTAGTTCAGGAACCACCGGTACTTGGGTGGCCAGCCGCAGGACCCAGGAAAGGAGCGGCGGGCACCCTCGGGAAACAACACAAAGATCATGTTATACTATATCCTCTTTTTCTTGGCACTTGGGCTTGGCCTCGTGCTGACCCCCCTCGTGGAAAAGCTTGCCTACCGGTTTCATTTCCTGGACATCCCGGACGGCAGAAAGCGGCACAGGGTTCCCATGCCGTTGCTGGGCGGACTGTCCGTCTATACGAGTTTCTTCATCACGCTTTCGATCTGCTACGCGATCAAGCCGGAAGCACTCGGGGTCTACCAACCCCTGTTCTTCGGGCTCTTCCTCGGCGGCACCTTGATCTTTCTGGCAGGGCTCCTGGACGATGCCTACGGGATGAACGCACCGCAAAAATTCGTAGTCCAGATCCTGGCGGCCCTGGTACTGATCTACTTCCAGCACCCCGTCAACGTCCTGCAGAGTATCGTCCCGGAACTGCCTGACACGCTGCTGTACCGAACCATGGGCGTCTTCGTGTTCGTTTTCTGGGTGGTGATGCTGACCAACGCCATCAACCTGATCGACGGCCTGGACGGCCTGGCAACAGGCATTTCATTCTTGTCCGCCTACTTTCTCATGCTCACTGCTATCGGGATGGGTCGGGACGGATTGCTTCCCTTCCTGCTGCCCCTTCTGGGCGCCACGCTGGGCTTTCTCCGCTACAATTTTCATCCGGCGCGCATCTTCCTGGGCGACGCAGGGAGCATGCTGCTCGGGTATCTGGTGGCGGTCATCTCGTTTCAGGGCTTTGCCAAGCGGATTACCCTGTTCACCCTCTTCATCCCGATCCTTCTCCTGGGCATCCCGATCCTGGATACGCTCCTCTCCTTTTCCCGGAGGCTGCTGGCCGGCAGAAGCCCTTTTTCCGCTGACCGGGACCACTTCCATCACAAGATGATCCGGCTCGGTCTCACCCAGGTCCAGGCCGTCAGCCTCCTTTACATGGTGTGCACAGCCCTGGGCATCCTCTCCCTGAGCCTGATCCGGTTCAGCAGCGAAATCGTGCTGGCCATCGCCGTCCCGCTGGGGGCGCTGCTTTTCGCGAGCCTGTGGGTCCTGGGTTATTTCCGGCCCGGCATCCGCACGGAACTGTCGTTCAAGGAAAAGCGGTCTCTGCCCAGATCGTTGAAGGAGGTCGTTGTGGAATACAAGCGGGGAAACGAAACCAACTATGCCATCAGCCGTGACTTCAGCAAGGGCGGGCTCTTCATTCGAACGAAACATCCGGCCCCGCTTGGGGAAGAGTTTCTCATCCGCTTCACGGACCCGGACTCGCGCGAGGAAAAAGAACTCCGAGGGAAGGTCGTCTGGAACACTTCTCAGGCCGACAGCACCCGTCACGAACTGGTGGATGGGATGGGGGTCATGTTCCTGGATTGAACCTGCTAAGGCATGGAGGGTGTGATCCGCATCTTATCCAACATCCGCTGCCGGGTTTCCTCGGTCCATACGCGCTTGGTCACCTTGCCTTCGGCGGAATCTCCAACCGCGGTCTGCTCCGGACGAAGATCCACCGTGGCGCCTCCCTGGTGGCCCTCACGGAAGATATGAAGTTCCTCCAAAACCTCCACATCCCTGCCGTCCTTGTCCTTGGTCTTCCTCCAGATCATGGCATAGTTCAACGGCCGGACCAGGTTGCGGATCCCCTTGTCGAACGGCATGTCCCGGAAAGTCAAGGAGATCCGCTTGGACGCTCCGTTGTCCAGCTTGATCCGCATGCCGCTCTTCCGGCTCAGTTCTTCCATCACCTGGAGGAGGCCCGCGTTTTTCAGGCGGACGGATAGAAGCCCGTTGTTCACGGAAATATCCAGATCGCCGGTTCCTGTGGAAACCGCAGGGGGTTTGGTTTCTTCCCCGTCCGCTTCCCCAACCAGCAGAGATGCGGCCAGGAACAGGCAGAGCAGAACCATCCGGGCACCGCAGAATCGCACCATCGTCTCGGACTCCCTGTGTGAGATTAAGATGTACGGTTAATGATCCATCCATTATAGGGGGTTCTCGCGGATTCTCAAAACCCGGGGGACAATCCGGGGAGCGGTCCGGCTTCCTGGGAGCGGTCCGGTTCTTTCATTTGTCTTTTCGCCGAAGCGGGAATATAATTTTTTTTCCATCTTTTCTTTGCCTGACATCAGGGGGATACCCCACCATGGTTTATAAAGCCAAGATTCTGCTCGTGGACGACGAGGAGGAGATCCTCCGGGCCCTGAGTGCCAGCCTGGAGGACGAAGGATATGAAGTCTGGACCGCCGGAGACGGAACGGAGGCCATCAAACTCGTTCGCAACCGCCATCCGGACATCATCTTTCTGGATATCTGGATCCCCGGTATGGACGGGATCCAGACCCTGAAGGCCATCAAGGAGTTTGACGCCGAAATCGAGGTGGTCATTATGACCGGCCACGGAACCGTAAACACCTCGGTGCAGGCCATCAAGCTGGGCGCCTTCGACTTTCTGGAAAAACCCCTCTCCCTGGACACGGTCCTGGACACCGTCCGCAAGATCCTGGAACAGAACATCCTGCCGCGGGAAAATTCCGAATCGCGGCTCCGGTCCATGGCCAAGGAGGAACTGATCGGAAACAGTGTGGCCGTTCGCCAGCTCCGGAAGGAGATCACGCGGATGGCCCGCGAGGAAGGCCCCGTACTGATCCTGGGGGAGGCGGGCACCGGGAAGGAACTGGTAGCGCGCCTGATCTGCAGCCAGCACCATAACCGGAAAAGGCCTCCCCTCAAGTTCAGCAGCACCATCTGGCCCCCGGAAGAGGTGGAAGAGGTCCTGCTCGGCCACCCATCCAACGGTGCTGCAAGACGAAAGACGAACAAGAAGTCAATCCTGGAGCAGGCGGCGGGAAGAGCCCTCTACCTCGCCGCCATCGAGGAGCTTCCCCCGGACGTGCAGGCAAGGCTCGCCCTGTACCTGAAGGAGAGAAAAAAAAAAGCCGGTCGTTTGCGTCCCAACTGCCCAAGGGTCCCACGCGGATCATCGCTTCCTCCACGCGCGACCTGGTCAAGGCCGTCCGGGATGGGGCCTTCAACCGGGACCTTCTGGAATGCTTTCAGAAACGGATTATCAAGGTAGATCCGCTCCGGGAGCGGCGGTCGGACATACCGGAACTCACCCATCACTTTCTGAAGACCCAGTGCATGGAGTACAGCAAGCGGCCCAAGGAGATCGATGACGGGGCCATGCAGACCCTGGTGGTCTGCGACTGGCCCGGGAACGTGAAAGAGCTGAAGAACATCGTTGAGCGCATGGTGATCTCGGTTCCCATTTCCCAGATCACCTACAAGGACATCCCCCCCTCCATCCGGGAAGCCGTGGGCAAGCAGGGGGGGGGAAGCAAGGTCCAGGCATACGAAATATGGGATTCCTACAACGAGGCGATCGAGTCCCTGGAAAAGGACTTCCTCTCTTACCACCTGAAGAAGAACAGCCACGACATCCGGGAAACCGCCAAGTCCCTGCAGATGGATCCGAGGCGGCTGGTCCGGAAGGTGGACAAGCTCCGGCTCGGTCAGGAGGCCGAACTGCCGCGGCACCCCCTGCACCAGCGGACCCTGAAACGGAGCATGGTGCTCGCGGGTCAGGGGCTCCACTCCGGCATCAAGACCGGCCTGATCCTCACCCCGCTGCCCGCCAACAGCGGGATCCTGTTCGGAAACATCTCCACGGACGACGTGGTTCCCGCGCACATCGACTACGTGGAATCCACCGAGTTTGCCACCTTCCTCCGGAAGGGAGCCACCAGCGCCAAAACCACGGAGCACTTTCTGGCGGTGCTGAACGGTTATCAGATCACCAACCTTCTGGTGAAGATCAACGACGAGTTGCCGATCATGGACGGCTCCGCCATCGACTTCTGCTCCATAGTGGAAGACGCGGGGCTCCAGGAGCAGGATGCGTTCCTGGAAGAGATCGTCATCGATAATAAGTACGTGATCGGGGAGGAAAGCCCGGACAGCAAGTTCATCAAGATCGAGCCGGCGGACTCCTTCCAGGTCCATTACACGCTCCAGTACCCCGAACCGATCGGCCGGCAGGAGGTGCTCTTTGTCCTGAAGGACGAGAAGGCGTTCAAGGAACAGATCGCTCCGGCCCGGACCTTCGGTTACGTAAAGGACGTGGAAAAACTGGAAAGCATGGGGCTGGCCAGCGGCGGGCGGCTCACCAACGTGATCCTCGTGGACGACGAAAAGGTGGTGAATACAACCCTTCGTTTCCCGGACGAGTTCGCACGCCACAAGATCCTGGATATCCTGGGGGACTTCTACCTCCTGGGCAGACCCATCCGGGGAAAAATTACCGCACAGATGACGGGGCATTCGGAGAATGTGGCCCTGATGAAGCTGATCCGGGAGCAGATGAAAATTGTGTGACCGTGAACCCGGGCAACGGAAAGACGCCCCCGAGGAAGAGGTTGGTGCATGGCCCCTGTTGCAGTCAAAGATCCTGCACGAGTATTCCATCTACCGGCTCCGGCAGGACATCCGCCGTTCTCCCCGTACAGGCAAAGAACACCCGTTTCTCATCCTGGATTCCATGGACTGGGTCAACATCGTACCCGTGACCCCGGAGGGAAACCTGGTCCTCATCCGGCAGTTCCGTCACGGCACCTCCTCGGTGATCTGGGAGATCCCCGGGGGAATGGTGGATGCGGATGACGAAACCCCTGCGCACGCCGCCCGGCGGGAACTGCAGGAAGAAACCGGGTACCAGGGGGAACGGGTGGAGTTCCTGGGGGCTGTACACCCAAACCCGGCCATTCAGAACAACCGCTGCCACAGTTTTGTCGCCCACGGCGTCCGGCCCATCGGGTCCCAGCAGTTGGACGGTTCCGAGGATATCGCCGTCCAGGAGGTCCCCTGGCCCCGGGTCCTGGATATGATCGACCGCGGAGAGATCACCCACTCCCTGGTGATCACCGCCATTTTCTGGTACCAGCGCTCCCTCTCCCGGCTTCCCCCGCCCCCTCTTTCCCTTTGACGGCGCTTTCTCCCCGCCTCCGTGGCGCAACCCCGCAGGGCGGCGGACCAGGGTTCCCGGAATCCGTCCCGTGAAGGCCCCGCGTTTCTGTTTTATCATGCAAAAACAACTCCCCGGAAACAGCCCCTCGAGCCCGGAGATTCGTTGCAAAAGGTCCGAGAATAGTCTATGTATAGGCAAACATTCTTCCCCGCTGAAACAGGAGACCGTATGCAACGAGCCTACATCATGGGTACCGGATTCTACGTGCCCGATCGCATCGTCACCAACGATGAACTGTCCCAGCACATGGACACCAATGATGAGTGGATCCGCCAGAGGACCGGGATCGAGCGGCGGCGCTACGCGCCGGACGACGTGGCCTGCTCGGACCTGGCCTACGAGGCCTCTCTCAGGGCCATGGAAAACGCGGGCGTGGACAAAGAATCGATCGATTGCATCATCCTGGCCACCCTGAGCCCGGACTACCACTTCCCGGGAACCGCGTGTGTCCTGGGGCGCAAGCTCGGGCTGCCCGGCGTGCCGGCCATCGACATCCGGGCCCAGTGCTCCGGGTTCATCTACTCCCTGTCCGTGGCCGACAACTTCATCCGGGGCGGCCAGTACAAGCGGATCCTGGTGGTGGGCGCGGAGAAGCACTCCATGGCCCTGGAGTTCGCGGACCGGGGACGGGACGTCACTGTCCTGTTCGGGGACGGAGCGGGCGTGGTGGTGGTGGGCCCCACGGAAGAAGACAAGGGCATCCTGTCCACGCACCTGCACGCGGACGGTGAATATGCAGACTCCCTCTGGCTGGAATGCCCCGGGTCCGCCCACCCCCGCTGGGTCACCCAGGAGATGCTCGACGAGGGCAGGACCTTTCCAAAGATGAAGGGGCGGTACGTCTTCAAGAACGCCCTGGAAGTGCTCCCCCAGGTGATGGTGGAGGCGCTGGAACGGAACAAGATGGCGCTGGAGGAGATCGACCTGTTCATCTTTCACCAGGCCAATCTGCGCATCATAGAAAACGTGAGCACGAAGCTGGAAATTCCGCAGGAGAAGATCTACAACAACATCCAGGAATACGGCAACACCACGGCGGGGTCCATTCCCATCGCCCTGCACGAAGCCCTGGGAAAGGGGATGCTCCGGGAGGGGCAGCACGCCATGCTGGCCAGCTTCGGCTCGGGCTTTACATGGGCCTCCACCATCCTCCGCTGGTGATCCGTCTTCGCCGCGCCCGATGGATCCCCTGCAGGGTCACCTGCCCGGTTCAGCCGGTCCCCCGCAGCCTTCCCCGGTAATAGTATTCAGGCAGATCACGCTCCACAGTCCGCTCGGGCTGGATCATGTCCAGGGGCAGGTCCAGGGTCTGTTCCATGAAGGTCAGCAGGATCTTAAAGGTTACCCCCCACAGGATCTCCTCCCCCCCATCGCAGGGGACCGACAATCCGGGGAGCACCCAGCGGTCCATCCGGAACTTCTCCTGAAGGGTCCCGGGAAGGTTCAACCGGTGGGTCACATAGCTGTCCGGCTCAAAAAAGGACCGGACCGGGAGCCGGAGGATCTTGTCCACCTCCCAGTTGGGCCGTTCCCGCCACCGGCCGCGGATCCTCCCCACCACGGGAAAGATAATCCTCGGCAGGTTCTGGAGTTCCTGCGAGGACAAGACGCCCAGGTACTGCACCTTCCAGGGCCGAAGCCCCATCTCCTCCCAGCACTCCCTCAGGGCGCCCGCCAGGACAAAGCGGACCGCCTCTTTTTCTTTCCTGCGCTCAGGCCGCCCCCCGCTGAGGGTGCCGGCGCGCCGGGAGTAAAGGGCCATCCTCCAGGCCATGAGGCGGGCGAACAGGCGGTCCTTCCCGAAATCGAGCCGCCCCCCGGGGCAGCACAGGTCACCGGCTTGTTGAACCCGGTCCGACCGCTTGTTCAGGATCAATACGTATTCGTTTTTTTCGCGATCGAACTCCAGGGGTACCAGCACGGCGGAGGCGGAAACCTTCTCCTTCCCGGCCCGGGCTTCCCGGACGAGTCGCATCTTCTCGGCAAGATCCTTCTCTCCGCCCTGCAGTCGCCGGGTCACAAGGTCCCGGAACCTCTTCGGGTCACGTACCAGGCCATTAAGGGCCTTGTTTTCCATTCTTTTTCACCCCTTTCGGGAGATTTTCTTCTTTCTTTTCAACCCGGCCGCTCCCTGTCCGAAAAGCCGGGAACGACTTTTTCAGGACCATTCATGTGATCCTCCGTTCCCTTTCGGAACATCCGGAAATAACTTTTTTCGGGATCATTTATGTGACCCCTCCTACTTTCCGATTGTAGAATATAAGAAGGGGCCTGTTCTTGCCTGATGGAAAATTTCCCTTCAAATGCTATCATGAATGGTAAGGGAAAAAACCGAAGAAAACCAGGGTACATCCCGTACCCATCTCTTGAACAAGCCGGTTCCGGCCCTGCACCTGGACGTATCGAGAGCCCTCTCCGGGATGCCCGGACAGTAAAAGGAGACATTCCATGCGGACCCGTATCCTTCTTCCGATTTCTCTGCTGTGCCTTGTGATCCTCCTGGGCTGCGGCGGTACATCCTCTTCGCCCGATAACGGTAACGGGAACCCGCCCGCCACATGCACGGATCAGGACGGAGACGGCTATTCCGTGGAAGGAGGAGACTGCGGGGAGGTGGACTGCAACGACAGCGCCCCGGCGGTGAACCCGGGGATTGATGAACAGTTTCCAGGGGAAGAGGCCTGCACCGATCAGCAGGACAACGACTGTGACGGAACCATTGATGAGGATGACATCGGCTGCCAGGAGGAGGTGGACTGCCAGGCGGACGGGGACTGCGACGACGGGGCGTACTGCAACGGCGTGGAGCGGTGTGTGAGCGGCTCCTGCCAGGCCGGAACACCGGTCAACTGCAACGACAGCAACACCTGCACCAACGACGTGTGCAACGAGAACACGGACAGCTGCACAAACGCTTGCAACGCACCGAACAATCAGCATTTTTGCTGCAACAATGCGGCGTGCACGGATGCCGCCGTTTGCCAGGGGGATTGCGTGGACAACGGGGATTGTGATGACGGGGCTTACTGCAACGGCGTGGAGCAGTGCGTGAGCAGCTCCTGCCAGGCCGGAACAAACATCAACTGCAACGATGGAAACTCCTGCACCGACGATTCCTGCAACGAGGGAATCGACAGCTGTAGCAACACCTGCAACGCGATTAATGAAGAGGATGACTGTTGTGATGACCCCGTATGCTCTGATTCTCTGATCTGTATGGGAGAACCCTTCCCGGGCGGGGTTTATCAATTCAATATTTCCAATATTTCGCAGAATCCAGCACAACCTGTAGGGTGTTTGATCAATCAGGGTATGCTGGGCATCTTGGTTGGCATGGTAGGCCCGGTGGACATTATCGTGGATTTGCCTGCATACACACCCGTCCCTTTCTTGTTCGTACTCCCCCTTCCTTTTTTAGGAGATTTTGATTTGGAAGGCACCGAGTTCGGCACCAACGAGGTGATCTTCCCACCGCAACTTGAGTCACTGGACTTGGGGCCCATCCAGACGATTGTTGGTCTCCCGGGTTTAAACTGCTTAGTCACCGGAACCGCTGAGGGGGGGATCACCTCCCTGGACGGTCTTACCCTGCCTGCAACCATCGACATCTCGGGATTGAGCGTGAGCGAAGGTTCAGGAGATGGTGCCTGCACAATCCTGGATAATGACCCAGCCCCGGATTGCACCCTTACCTTCACTATGGAAGGAATTATACCCTAACCCGGGCTCTAGGCAGCTGCACCCTGACCACGCCGGACGCGGCGTGTACATTAACCTTTACCCTGGAGGGGGTTTCCTGAACCGGGACCGGGCCGGGGACGCAGGGTCAAGTTCCCCTGCACGATCCGGCGCCTGGAACCCGGGGCGAACCCCAAAATATCCCCAACTTTCCGCCAGGTTTGGACTGCCTCTTGAGAGGGGTTCCGCTCCTCCCTCCAGGAGGCGTTCTTTTCTTTAAGAGCAAGAAGCCCGGGAAAGCATTGACGTGATCCGAGAGGGTCCCACAACGGCGGTGAACTTCCCCGGAACGCTCCGCGTCCTGTTCGTGAAGAAAGATCGACTCCATTTTTCTGAAAAAGAGCCGATAGCCTCACACTTTTTTTCAGGATGGAGCATCCCATGGCAAAGGAACGGTTTTTGGAGTTTTCGAAAAGGAAGAAAACATCTCCCACGAAAAAGATCCCCAAAGTAAGGGGGGCGGACCATGGAAGAATCACAAAGCAGTGAACCGATGCTGGACCCTGAACAGGTTGCCATGATGCTCGGGTGCACTCCGGACCGGGCCGTTGAGCTGGCCCGGCGGGGAGATCTCCGGGCCAGCAAGCAGGGACGGGTCTGGAGGTACCACCGGTACGATGTAGCCGCTTACCAGGAACGTGAGAGGACCGACAAAGGCTAGTTGCACAAGGGTTCCATACGGTCAAGAATTCGAGGCCGTTCCTCGCAATGTCCATGCGATGCGTTCCTCGACACCCCTGCCCGCCTCTCTCCAGGCTCTTATCGTAATCCGACAAGTCCCTTAGAATGCACGGGCTTGCGACCCTGACGCCTTCCCTGCAGGGAAAAGCATCAAAACGTGGCGTATTCCCTCGAACACAACTTCCTGAATTTTCGTTCACCGCGCGCCATCATTGACCCGCTGAGATTACCGGTACCGGGCCCTCCCCGAAAGGTGCTGGGGAATCTCCTTCTTTTATGCTATGTATGGATTCTTGCCACCCGATCCAAAAAAAGCGAATATCATAATGAAAGTTTCGATTTTTTCCCTTGAAACCCATCACGATATGAGGTTCAGCTTTCATGGAAAAAGAACCCCTTTCCGAACCGGAATCGATCGCGAATTCCCTGCCCTGGTCCGTGGAAAAAACCAGGGAGTATCTCCGGAAGAAAGCCATCCCCATCGATACCAGCGGCCGCTGGATCAGCAAGGCGCTACTCGCCGTGTTTGTATTCTGTATCCGCAAGCTCTCGTGGGAGGGCACCGACAGGCTGGGCACCGGGATCGGCACGCTGCTCTACTGGCTCAAGATCCGGCGCCACATCGCCATGGTCAACCTGGACATCGCCTTCGGCGAGCGGAAGACCCCGGAGGAGAAAGAGGCGATCTACAAGGCGAGCCTGCTCAACTTCGCACGCCACATGCTGAACTATCTCCGGGTGCCGCTCATGGACGAGGCGTTCTGGCAGGCATTCGAAGTGGAAAACGAGGAAGTGATCCACGAACTGTTCCGGCGGAAAAAGGGCGTGATCCTCATCGGTTCGCACACCGGCGAGTGGGAGATCGGATCGGCCCGCGTGGGGATGATGGGCTACCCGGGCTCCATGATCGCCAAGCGGATCGGACACCCGGTCGTTGAAAAATTCATCAACGATGCCCGGCTGGGCATGAACCTGGGCACCCTGTTCAGCAAAGGTTCCATGGACCAGATCCTGGAAGACGTACGGCGCGGCGAGGTGGTCTCCATGGCCATCGATCAGAACATTCGGGCGGGCCGGGGCGTGTTTGTGGACTGGCTGGGGCGTCCCGCGTCCACGATCCGTTCCAGTGCGTGGGTGGCCCGCGAGACCGGGGCCCCGGCCTTCGCCGGGTATGCTTGCCGTGTGGCCCCGGGGAAGTACAAGGCGGTGGTCACCGAGGAGATCCCCTGGGAGCCCCACCCCGAGGACCCGGAAAAGGAGTTGCTCATCAACACCCGCAACCACGCGCGGGCCATAGAAAAGGTGATTTACGACCACCCCGAGCTGTGGCTCTGGATCCACAGGCGGTGGAAATATCAGCCGGAGGGGGTGCCGGACCCCTACAAGGAGGCGGGCCGGGGGACAGGGAAATAAAAAGGGACGCTGAGGTTTCATTATTCCCTTGACGGGGGAAAGACCCTGGGCAGGCTGATAAAATAACAGGGGTTCCGTGTTTTACCGTCATTCCGGACTTGATCCGGAATCCAGGGGAGAGGAAAGGGAGGTTCTGTGGTATCTCCCCATGGCCACCCCTGGATCCCGGCCTTCGCCGGGATGACAGGGAAGCAAAAATGCCTCGATTATGGACACCCTCTTTCGAAGGGATGACAAGAAAAAGTCAGCCCAGGGGGGCTCACTTCCCGCTCGGTTCCGGGGCCTTTTCTTCGTGGCATTCCACGCACTCCGTGGGACCGCTGCCGTAGTCCACATGACATCCCACACACTGCCGGTGGTAGGCCCCCTTGAGCCCCGGAATGTTCAGCTTGTCCGCCCCCTGGAACGGCTTCCGCTTGTGGCAGTCCCCGCAGGACTTAAACGGCCCGGCCGGGGACTGGTGGTGGTGACACTGCGTGCAGCCGTCATCGGCATAGTCGGTATGCTCCAGGTGGGTAAACTCCACCGGGCCGTAGATCTCCCCCTTCATGTCCAGTTCCATCGTTTCCGGCGCCTCCTCCATGTCCGGGGACGGGGCGGACTCACCGGTCTTCTGGCCGGATCCGGGACAGGGGCAGCACTCCGTGTTTTCGTCCGACGGGGCGCCGTTCACGCGCACGGTCAGCAGCAGGACGGCAAGAAACAGCACGATCAACCCAGCGGTTCGGCTCATTCCATCTTCTCCTGGTTTGTCAATCTCCGCATGGTTCTGACGCATCTTCCCCCGGTTCAACCGGCGTGCTCCCCCTCCTCCGAGGGGATGACCGGCAGGACCGAGACGATGACCCGGTAACAGAGGATCAGTCCGGAAATCATCGCCACGGTGATGGCGATCTCACCGATGGCCGGTACGTACGCCTTGGTGGCATAGGGCGGCTGGTACGCCGTGACGAACACGTTGATCCGGTTGAACATCACCCCGAACACGATCAGGGCGGCTGCGGTAAACAGCCCCGCGGGCGAGTTCCGGATCCGCTCGGACAGCATCATGAGTAAGGGCAGAACCACACCGAGGCCCAGTTCCGCCAAAAACATATAGCTCTCAAAACTTCCCTCCCACAGGTAGTGCACCGCGTCCCGGATGACCAGGTCCGATACCTTGGCGGCCAGGTAGATCCCCAGGAACAGGGGGATGAACCGGGCCAGGGAGGAGAGGATGTGCATTTCCGGCTTCCGTCCAAAGGACTTGGAGGCCCACATGGATTCGAAGATCACCATGGGGTACCCCACGGCAAGCGCGGACAGGAAAAAGAGGAGCGTGAGGATGGGTGTGTACCACAGGGGGTGGACCTTGTAGGGCGCGATGGCCATCAGGGCCCCCAGGGAGGACTGATGCATGGTGGAGAGCACCACCCCCAGAATGATCAGGACAAACATGATCCTGCCGAAGAACCGCTCGCCGAGACCGGCCAGGGACTGGACCCACTCCTTTTTCAGCAGGGAGTCCACCGTTCCCCGGAACCGGTCGAACGGAGCGGGCAGGTTCCAGTTCCCCCGGACGCCCTCCAGGAAGACCGGGACGAACTCCAGGTACAGGACCGTGAGGTAGCACATCACGCACATGGCCACTTCGAACAGGGCCGAGTTCCCCTGCCACATGCTGGGCAGCATCGGGTGCCAGATGTTGTAGTACTTGCCCAGGTCCACCATGAGGCTCATGCCTACAAAGGTGTAGCCCAGCATGGCGGTGAGCAGGGCCGGCCGAACGATGGCGTGATAGTGCTCCCGGTGAAAGATGTGCGCCAGGGCGGAGGTGGTGAACCCCCCGGCCGCCAGGGCCACGCCGGAGGCCACGTCGATCCCGATCCAGATCCCCCAGGGGTACTGATCGTCCAGGTTTGTCATGGACCCCAGCCCGTAAATGTACCGGTAGACGGCAAAGCCGAGGCCGATGGTAATGAGCCCCAGCAGGGCGAAGACGCCCGGCGTGAACAGGGGCTTTTCAACAGGGGTGGCGATTTCCGCGTGGCTCATGGTTCGTTTCCTTGTCTTCGTCGATCGCTGGTTGGTGACCCGGGACGACCGGTCAGCCGCCGTTTCGGTTCTTGAAGGTCCACATCAGGCCCCCCAGAAGGCCGAAGTAGACAACGGGGGGGACCCAGTGCTTGAAGATGGAGTGCTGAACGGTTTCGTTGAGCTTGTTCACCGGCGTGTGCCCCAGCTTCAGGAGACCGAGTTTCTCAAACGGGACCTCGGCCAGGTACATCCAGGAGGTGCCGCCCACTTCGTTCTCCCCGTAAATATGCGGGACGTAGCGGTCCGGGCTCTTCCGGATCCGCTCCCGGGCCGCAACAAGCAGGTCCGACCGCTTGCCGAAGGTCATGACCTCCTGGGGGCAGATCTTGGCGCAGGCGGGGAAATCCCCGGTCTGCTTCACCCGGTCGAAGCAAAAGGTGCACTTGCGGACCACCGGGGTGAGGGCGTTGTGATACTCGTACGCAGGGACCTGAAACGGGCAGGCCACCATGCAGTACCGGCACCCCATGCACTTCCAGGCGTCGTACGCCACCGGCCCCTGGGGCTCCTTCTGTAAAGCGCCCACCAGGCAGGCCGACACGCAGGCGGCGGAGTTACAGTGCATGCACTGGACCTTCATGTACACCGGTTTATCCGGATCGTCGGGATGCGGAAAACGGTTCACCACGGTGTAGGAGACCGCATCCGGCCGTCGCATCTTCTCGAATACGGCCTTGTCGCTGAAATCCGCCAGGGGCGCGGAGGGAAGCTTGTTCTGTTGTTTGCAGGCCCACTCACAGTGCCGGCACCCGATGCAGAGGGTGGTGTCCACCAGCATGCCCCAGGCGTCGGGGTCGGGTTTGGTGGCGGTGGCGGCGCTCGCCTTGGCGGTTGGGCCGAGCATGGCGGCTCCGCCGCCGGCCAGGGTGAGCTTGAACAGGTCTCTTCGATTGATAGCCATGGAATCTTCTCCTGCGGCAGGGGCAAACCCGGTGTTTCGCGGTATGGTTCTCGTCATCCATCCAGGCAAACAGCCGATCTCAGAATACGGATCACCCGGGAGGTGTTGGCCTCCGAATAAAGGGGGTGTTTCTTCTGCAAGGTCATGGTCCGTTCCGCGCGGGAAGGGAGGGACCGTGTTTTCTGCCTTATTCGTATGTTCTCGTACAATTCATATACAAACTATATGAATTCCTCTTTTTATCATATTCCCCGCACTCTTTTCAATATGTGCCGCCGGACATTTCCGGATCTTGAAAAGGCGATATCAACCGGATGTGTTTTTCCGTTCCAACGCGTCGGCCTCTTCCTCGGCCTTCCTGCGAAACGCATCCATGTCCACCACCCGGTTGGTAACGCGCGCCTCCTCACCGGCAAAACAGATCAGGTGGCTCTCCAGGCAGTTTGCGGCACTGACAAGCAGGCTGTCCGGGTCCTTGTCCCGGACCGACTGGGCGAACCGGAGAAGGATCATCTCGTCCCCTCCTCCGTGAATAATCCCATGGTACGGGATCCGGAACTTCCGGACGCTGCCCGGCCGGAAGGTTCGCTGCTCCATTTTACCCGAGAAATCCAGGGAGCGGATCTCTCCCTGTGTACCGTGCAGGTTGAGCGTCCGTTCCCAGAGGAGACTGAATGCGTTCAGGGAAAAGGAAGCCGTCACCCCGTTTTCATAATCGATGCTCACCGTCTGGTGGTCCACCACATCGTTGTCGCAGCGGAATACACACACGCCGTTGAGGGTCTCCTCGAGCGCTTTCAACACGGTTTCCTCCCGGATGTCGTGTACGATCACCGACGCCAGGGTGCGGAAGCGCGGGTTTTTCAGGTAGTCGACCAGGGCTTCCAGAGACATGCCCTTGAACAGCGAGAGGGGGATGTCCGGCTTTCCGGGCCGGACGAACTGCTTGTAGGCGTTGAACTCGCACCGGTCAAACACGGGGCATCCGTCCATGCACCGTTCCGGTGCGCCCGGGGGAGCGTTCTCCTCGCGGAAAAAGGAAAGGCGCCCGAACGAGGCGATGCGGGCGGCCCTGGCCCCGGCGAACCAGGTCACCAGATCCAGGTCGTGGATCCCCTTGGCCATGAGAGAGGAGTGGGAATCCGACCTGCGGTGGTGAATGCCCCGGACATAGGACATGATGAAATGCCAGTAGCCGATATTTTCCGAGCAGTCGATGTGCATCAGGCGGCCGATCTCTCCGGCCTCCATCTTCCCCCGCAGCAGGGTGTAGATCTTGTTGTACCGGCTCTGCAGGGAGATGAGAAAAACACGGCCTCGAGCGTCCGCAAGGCGGGTCAGGTGCACCGATTCCCCCGGGGTCAGGGCCATGGGCTTTTCC
>CAYTRL010000085.1:0-16522 GCA_964439795.1 uncultured Thermodesulfobacteriota bacterium | reverse complement strand
GTTGGTCCAGGTTTCTGATACGCCCAGCCCGGGACGAACCACCACTGGCCCCAGGGTGATTTCCTGCTCCTTCGGATCTTTTTCAGGGAAGAAAAAGCCTAGCTGGCTCGGTCGGTACAGGGCATACGCGTCACGGGAACTCGTATAATACCCCCACTGCGCCATACAGGGGGCGGCCACCAAGAATGACAGGATGAGCAGCAGAAATATCAGGGTCCTCGGGGACATGGTTCGGATCCACCCGGTTGCTTTGTATTCAAAAGAAATATAATATAATAAGGCAACGAAAGCCTGGATGCAGGCTGAAGAAACCGGTCCAGGATGCACGTCGGATCCCGTTCCTCCGGGAAAGGGATTAATCCATCATCGGCATTTCCGGCATTTTTATCAAGAACGGATTCAAGATTCCGGAAGAAAAGATCGAAAAAGGTTATACCGGAGAAAGAATTCCGAAATCGATCAAGAATAAAAAAAGGGTTGACGAAGAAAAAAGATCGTGCTAGATTTTTAGGAAAAGATTGATTGATCGGATCACCGTCATAACCCACAGCAATGGAGAAAGCATGATGAGTATCCTAGGATCCTGGAGACCTTCCCCGAAACCCTGGAGGCCCTCCCCGAAACCCTGGAGGCCCTCCCCGAAACCCTGGAGGCCCTCTCCCAAACCCTGATTTTCAGCGATCATACCCTTCTGCCGGCCAGCGAGGGACCGTGTTGCCTCTTCCATCCGGATCAGGGGAGGTGTGCACGGTCCTTTGTTTGTTGAAACGAGTGATCGTGATGGATTCCCCTGCCTTTTCGTAGCCCGGGTACCCGCTTTATCTGTACGATTTCCTTGTTCGATGCTGAAAATTGTGGGTGTGCAACCTCAGAGCCCGGCGTTTGCAGGTTTCCCGTTTTGGGATCGTACGACCTGGATTCATGCACCGGGGGCCCTGGCTACACCCTTTCCGGGTATCCCTGGGTTTTCACCTGTTTTTTCCTGCTCTCCCCCCCTTCCCCTGAAAAAACACGCCGGCGGCAGGGGATGCAGATGTCCGTGTTTTTGACATTCCCGTCCTGGTTCCGCTATCATTGATCCAATATTTCGGGCAACTCTTGCAGTTTTTTAGAACAATTTTTTATGTATTTCCGAATGAATTTCTGAAGGATTCATGGACCTCCGTATCTTCCCGAATTCAACCCCTGGGCAAAATGGGGACGGGAACCCGGATCTCACCGAAGGACTGGATGAAGCCCATCGCGAGATCCTTCGGTTGCTGGCCGGGGACCCCCTGTCCCTGGACGAACTCGAGCGGCGAATGGACCCGTCGCTTTCCGGGGAAGAAAAAGGGCTGGGACATGGCCAGCTGATCCGGTTGCGCCTGGAACTGGAGGAACGGGGCCTGATCGAGATCCGGTTTCCCGGAAGTTGTACGGCCCTCGACGGGTTTTATCAGGGGTTGAAGGAGGCGCGCCAGGCCTGTTCCCGGGATCCGGGGCTCTGGAACGTTCTGGCCTACGAAGTCGAGTGGTTCCGCTTTCGGGATTACTTCGATTTTCTCGACCCTGCCGCACCCAACCACCACTTGAAGCGGTTTCAACGTAACCTATACATGAAGCAGTTCGAACCTTATCTGGACAAGGAACTGGGGAACGGAAGCCGGGTGCTGGATGCAGGGGGCGGGGTGGGGCGTTTTTCCGCTGAACTGCTCCGAAAGGGATACGATGTGGTCCTGGTGGACGCTTCCGAGCGGGCATTGAAGACCGCGCTTCGATTCTTCGGGCAGGAGGGGTTCCGGAACTTCACGCTCTACTTGGGTGACGTGAGAGACTTGGCCGAGTTTCCGGACGACTCCTTCGATGCGGTGATGGCCATGGAACTGCTCTGTTACTGCACCCGGCCGGAGCAGGCCCTCCGGGAACTGATGCGGGTGGTGGTGCCGGGCGGCTTGATGTTTTTTTCAGTCGAAGGAAAGCACGGCAGCCTGCTGGCCGATTCCAAGATCGGCATGAACGAGTTTGAAACCCTCTGCCGGGGAAACGTTCTCTGCCGCGAAGACGACGTTTTCGTGCGTTATTTCACCGAGGAGGATTTCCAGAAGTTCCTCACCTCCGAGGGGGTATCGGTTTTGGAAACTCAGGGCTCTCACTACGTTTCCGACGGGGTGCTGCACCGGTTCGTGGAAGAAGCCGGGGCCCTGGGAGGGGAAGTTGAAGATCGTCTCATGGACATCGAACAGAGGTGCAACCGGGACCCGGTGCTCAAGCCGCTGGCCAGGGCGTGGACGGCCGTTTGTCGAAACAGATCCTGAACGAAATACGGCCCGATACCGGGGGCACACCTTCCGGTTTTGGGCACGAACGCAGAAAGTTAAAACCCGCTCATGAAAGTGCTTCTGGTTTCCTCCCCGCGGTATTACTGGCCGTACATGAACGAGGACGACAATTTCCTTCTTCCCCAGTCGCTGGTGTGTCTGGCCGCCGTTTTGCGGGAAGCCGGGATCCAGGTGAAAATCCTGGACTGCATGGCTTCCAAGATCGGATGGAAGAGCCTGGAGCGGCTGATCCGGGAGGAAAACCCGGACCTGATCGGCGTGGGGGAGAACCACGCCCTGTACATCCGGGAAACCGTTCGGGTTCTGGAACTGGCCCGGGAGATTAATCCCGGGATCCTCCGGATCGGCGGAGGGGCCCACTTCACCAACCTCCTGGAAGAGAGTTTACGAAGCTATCCCCTGGACTACGTGGTCAAGGGAGAGGGGGAGACGACCTTTGTTGAACTCGTGAAGGAACTGGCCCGGAAGAACCCCCGGGTGGACCGGGTCCCGGGTATCGCCTACCTGCGGGACGGGAAGGTGGTGGAAACGGCCCCCCGGCCCCTGGTCGCGAACCTGGACGACCTGCCCATGCCGGCCTACGATCTTGTCCCCATGGAAAATTACGGAAAGGCGAAGTACATCTTCTCTCCCGGGGGGACGACTATCCACCACTCCCGGGGATGTACCGGGGGCTGCACCTTCTGTGCCTGGTGGCTTCAGATGGCGGATGTGAAGCAGGTGAACGGAAAGACCAAGTACATCCCCCGCTGGCGTACCAAGAGCGTGGACAAGGTCATGGAGGAGATCGACCTCCTCTACCACAAGTACGGCAAGCGGTGCCTGGTGTTTGTGGACGAATCGTGGAACCTCAACCAGAAATGGAACAACGATTTTGCCGAGGCCATGATCCGGCGGCCCGACATCAAGCTGAACTGGTTTGCCTTTATGCGGCTGGACGCCATTCTGCGGGACGAGAAGGCCGGCGTTTTCGAGAAGCTGGTCCGGTCCCGGCTGTCGCATATCTCCGTCGGCGTGGAGCGTATGCCCAACGACCAGCTGGAGGGCTTCGGAAAGGGGTTCTACTCCGAGGCGGACACCCGGAAGGTCTTTCAGGTCCTGAACCGGAAATATCCATCGGTCTTCCGCCAGGCAACCTTCATCGTGGGGATCCGGGACGAGACCCCCGATTCCCTGGACGAGATGGTGAAGTTTGCCATGGAACTGGACGCGGACTATCCCGGCTTTCATCCCATCACCCCGGTGCCCGGAACGGCCTTCTGGGACACGGCGCAGAAGGAGGGGTGGCTGGAGGTGAAGGAGTTCGGCAAGTTCGACTGGATGACGCCGGTGATGGGTTCCAAGAAGATGAGCCGCAAGGAGATCGAAGACACCATCGTGCGCATGCAGAAGAAGTTTCTCCGGGTCCCCTGGCTGCTCAAGGGGCTGTTCACCCGGCACACGTACCGCCGGAACATGTATGTCTGGTGGATTACCGTGACCCTGCACGTGTGGTGGGCGGTGCTGAAACGCAGGATGAATCCGTTCGATCCCGGACATTACACCGACCTGCAGAAGCCGCCCTGGTATGACAACTAGGACCGACACGAGATAACTGCCTGGACAGGAAAATCATCATGATCCTTGGGCTTTCCACTCTCGTACTGGTACTCTCGGGCTTCTACATTGTTTTCTCTGAGTCCTGGTCGGTCCTGTACCGCGGGAACCTCATTTTTCATCCCCTCCTGGGTTTTTTTGTCACGGGTGTCATGCTTCTGCACACCTGGCGGGTCTGGAAGAAACAGCGCCAGGGAGACCCCGGGCAGGATGTCTCCCCGGCGCGGAAGGCCGTGGATCTGCTTCTTCTTCTGCTCTGGATTCTCTGTTTCGCCTCCGGGCTCCCGCTCCTTCTGGGATGGGGTATCCAGTACGTTTCTCTCTGTTACCTGCATCGCTACATCAGCTACGTCCTTGTGGCGTTCCTGGCCCTGCACCCCGTCCAGGTCTGGTGGGACGCGAAACGAGCCGGTCCGGACCAGGCGCCGCGGGATTCGTTCGGAGTGAAGCGCAGCGCGGGGGCGGTCCTGCTGGTTCTCTTCCTGGCCCTGGGGGTGGCACTGGCGGACCGGGCAGGCCGGGAGGATGCCTACACCTATGAGCTGACCACCGAGACCAAGCTGAGCAAGGAGGCCTATCTCTCCAAGGAACGCATCATGCGGCCGGAACTGGTGGAGCAGGTGAGCATCTCGGAATCGTGCGGGGCGGCCGCCTTCTGTCACGCCGACCTGATCGAGGACTTTGCCAAGTCTGCTCACAACGTGGGCTTTCAGATACCCTTTTTTCAGAAGAACCTGGATCTGCTGGTGGAGGAGACCGGAGAGCACAATGTGAGGAACTGCGCCGGCTGCCACACCCCCCTGGCCGTGGTGGCGGGAAACAACGATTACACCCAGTTCAAGGAGGCGAACAACAGTTCCTGTGTCTTCTGTCACAGCGTGGAGTCGGTGGCCTTTGGCCCCGGTCCGCGAAAGTCCAGCTACACGGTGCGGCCGAACGCGCGGCACCTGGCCATGTTTCCGCTGGAAGGCGAGGACCGGGGGCTGGACGGGTGGGATCACTATCTCATCAAGCTGAATCCGCTGGGGCACGCCCGGGTGTTCTCGAACCCGATCTACAAGGAGGACCGCTACTGCCAGGCATGTCATCACCTCCAGCTCAAGACGCCCCTGGAGACCGGGTTCCAGCGGCCCACCTGCGTGGACTGCCACATGCAGCCGCGGGACCTGCTGGGCCTGGAGGGAACGGAGATGAACCACTACTTTCCGGGTTCCAACACGGCGATCCCGTTTCTCCGGGGTGACGAGGAAACCCTGACCATGATGCGAAAATGGCTCCGGGGGGATTTCCTGCTGAACCTGGAAGGGTGGGGGGCCTTCTGGGATCTTCGCAGCGCCGGGCAGCCCGACGAAGAGCGGTCGCACTGGCTCCGGATGCGCCTGGAACCCATGGCGAAGCCGGTCCCCGGGGACCCGTTCTCCTTCCGGATCATCACCGCGAATGTGGGCATGGAACACCCCTTTCCCTCCTCGGTGGTGGAGTTGATCCAGGTCTGGCTCGACCTGGAGGTACGCGATTCCAGGGGGAACGTGATCTACCGGAGCGGCGCCCTGAACCCCGACGGGACCCTGGACCCGCAGGCCCACACCCTGGGCGGTTACATCGTGGACGACCAGGGCAACGTGATCCTCCGAAACCGGATCTGGGTGATCGCGAAGAAGATCATCGAGCGGGAGATCAAGGCGGGCAAGCATACGCAGGACGAATATACCTTCACCCTCCCGGAGGATACCGGAGATTTCATCGAGATCGAGGCGTCCTGGAAGTATCGAAAGTTGAACCAGCCGTTCGTGGACTGGGCCTTCCCGGGCGAACAGATCACCATGCCGGCAGCGGACGTGGCGACAATGACCCGAAAGATCCAGGTGGAGAAGGCAACAGACTCATGAACGTGGAATCCGCGTCCCCCTCGCAGGAGGTTTCACGCCTTCCGGGGATGCTCACCCGTGCAGCAAGGGTCTCTTCCGGGCTATGCGCAGTGCGTAGAAGAAGGCCATGAACAGGGACAGGACGCAGAGAAAGATCATCGTTGTACGGTATCCCCCGAACCCCACCCACCACTGGAACAGGAAGATCCCCCACACCATCCCCAGGGCCTGGAGCCCGTAGGCGGTTCCCCGGGCGTCCCGCAATGTCCGGCCAAGACCGGCCAGCCAGAAGGTGGAGGTAAACAGGCCGCCACCCAATGCCGCCAGGGTGAGGGCCGCGGGTTGCTGAACAAAGACCATCGAGGCCAGGAGGACGGCCAGAACCGCGGGAGAGACCAGGACCAGTATCCTGCGAACCGAAAACGGCAGTTTCCGGAAGAAAAGGTGGGGAAGAAGGAAACCCAGGAGAAGGGCGGACGAGAGGTAAAGGGCCCCTGCAGGGGCGCCGGAAAGAAAGAGCCGGGCATACCGGCTCAGGACGATGGCCTGCAGAAAGGCAAACAGGAAACCTGTGCCCAGGAGGAAGAAGGGCAGGGAGGGGATGCCCGGGAACACCGTCCGCGCATGCTTCAGGCTGTATTTCGAGAGGAGAAGGATCAGGACGAGAAGCGGCAGGGAGGCGATCAGGAAGTAGGTCGTTAATTCTTTCTGAATGAAAGGCCTGTCATCGACATATCGGTAGGGTTCCAGGGACGCCGTGATGGGAATTTCCTTCCACCCCGGGTCGATCTGACGAATTTCCTCCACCACAGCGTTTACGCTCTCCGGGTCTTTGGATGCAAAGATCACGAAGAGCGGCATTCCCATCATGGGATACTCGGAAAGGGCCTGCCAGAGGATCTTCACGTGCACATCCTCCGGAAGGTTGGCCATGTACATGAACGCCTCTTCCTCCTTGGAACTGCCCCAGTCCAGCAGGAGCAGGCCCCGGTCCGTGAGCCGGTTTTCGAACAAATCTTCCATGGACTCACGGGTCAGCAGATAATCCTCCTGAAAGATAAAGCTCATGGGCAGGTTGTACAGGCGGTTTCCGATCCCGTTCAGGTAGATCAGGTCGAATTTCTCGTCGGACTTCTTGATCCATTGCCGGAGGTCCCCGCTCACGGCCTCCATGTCAGGTTCCAGGAAAATGCCGGCGTTGAAAGGTGCGTATTGGCCGTTCATACGATCGACCACCACGGGGTCATACTCCAGGGACGTGATCCGTTTTCCTTCCGGGTAGGCCTGCCGTACGAGCAGGGGGCAGGTGCCCTCGGCCCGGCCCGCCACGAGGATGCGGCTGTTGTTCCGGGCGGCGGCCTTGTGGAGCAGGGAGAGGGGAGTGGGAAGAAGGGTCGGATCGTCACAGGTGTACCAGATCATCACATTGTTGTAGACCCCCCCCAGGCACCGGTCCTCGTGAAAACGAACGAAGTCGAGTTTGTAGTACGGGGTCCATCGGGACTCCAGGCGTTCGTACTGGCGCACCTGCCACAGGAAGGGGATCGACTTGCTGTACATGCCGACCGCAGCCAGGGCTGCGAACACGAGAAGTCCGGCCAGGACGAGCCGTCGATTCCGGAAGAACAGGAGACAGCCGCCGCAGGCCACGGCCAGAGCCATGTGTCCCCCGAACCACAGGACAGTGGCATAGGATGCTATTCCGCCCGAAACCAGCCCGAAAAGGTACACGGCATAATTCCGGAATCCGTTCCCCTCGCCGGAAAAATGTTCCGCAAAGCGGGCTGCGAGCAGGAAGAGCGGCAGGAAACTCAGCAGGATGGAAAGGGCCTGGGCAGCTGTGTGCAGCCAGGCATAGGGGGGCGCGGGATAGGGATAGTATAGGGTGCCCAGGAAATAGTGGATGGAAACGTCTTTGTTCAGGTTCGAAGAGAGGAGGAACAGGGCCAGAAGCAGCAGGAGGATCCACTCCGCACGGTTTGTGAACGCGCCCTTCCTGCTCTGCCAGAGCGTCCCCAGGGGGATTCCCAGCAGCAGGAAGCAGAAGATGAAAACCACCACCATGTTCAGCGGAAAGGAAACCTGGATCAATCGGTAGTAACTGGTTGCGAAATACTGAAGAAAGAAGGCGGTGAGAAAGGCAACCGCCCAGCGTTGGAGGTTCTTCCTGATGCCCTCTTGGCTCATGTTCATCTCCTCGGCAGAATCGTCGGGCCTCCCCTTGCAGCAGCCCGTACCCCATCCGCCCGGCTTCATGCAGGATGTCCGGGACTCATCCTTTTGACAGAAAAAAGTTGCGGCTGAGCCAGAAGAATATTTTCAGGTTGTTCCGGAGGTCCCGCAGGCTCCGCATCCCCCGGAGCCGCCGAAGGATGTAGCCGGGCCTCAGATAAAACTGGCGGTGCGCCTGGATATCGATTTTATCAAGGATTTCCGGGGTAAGACCTTTGGGCGTAAAGCGGGGGAAGTGCAGGGCGCCCTCCATGAAACGATCGAAAACGTCCTCGGTGATCATGCCTTCCCGCAGCGCGATCTCATAGAACTGGATGTTCGGCGTGATGAGCGATACATGAAATTCCGCATACGTGGGGTTGAGCTTCTTGGTAAAGCGGATGGTTTCCCGCAGGTCCTCCTCCGTCTCGGTAGGGACTCCCAGCAGCAGGTTCGCCTTGGTTTCCATTCCCAGGGCATGACAGGCCCGAAAGGCGTCTTCGATGCTCCGGTTCGAGATTTTCTTGTTTACGAGGTACCGGGTGCGGTCCAGGCCGGTCTCAACGCCAAAGGCGACTTTCTTGCAGCCTGCGTCTTTCATTTTCCGGAGCAGGGGTTCGTCCACAAGGTTTGCACGGGTCTCGCAGCCCCAGGACACGCGGATCCCTTCCTGCAGGATGGCATCCATGAGGCTTTCCGTATAGCGACGGTCAACGGTGAAGGTGCCGTCCACGAACTCGATGTATTCCACGCCGTAGGTCCCGGTCATCAACTTCATTTCCTCGATAACGTCCGCCGGGTTCCTGCGTCGGTACGGAAACGCCTCCCGGATCTCGGAACTGTAGAAATGGCAGTAGGTGCACTGAAAGGGGCACCCCCGCGAGGTAATCATCACCGTCATGGGACGTGGGTCCGCCGGGGTGAAGTAGTAATCGCTTGGAAAAAGAAGATGCACGGCGGGCAGGGGGATGCTCTCCAGGTCCCGGATCACCCGGGGTTTGTTCAGCCGGATGCTTCCGTCCTCGTTTGTTACCAGGCCGTCGATATCGTCGACCCGTCCGTTCCCCTTGATTTTCTCCTTGCAGAACCGGGCAAAGCTGAAATCGGCCTCCCCCACGAATCCGTAGCGAAGGCCCAGTTTTGCCACGGCCTGGGGATCGTCTGCCACGTGGATGCCGCCCACAACCACCTCCGCACCCAGGTCCATGGCCCGCAGTTCCTTGAGCAACGCGTAGGTGCTTCGCAGGGTGAAAACCAGCAGGGAGATGCCGATGATTTTTGGTTGTTCCTTCCTCAGTTCGGCCAGCAGCCTTTCCTTGCTCATGTCCGGCAGCGCTGCGTTCAGAATCCGGACGCTCAACCCTTCCCGTTCGAGAACCGCAGCCATATACGCCAGACCCAGGGGGGGGTAGGAAATGGGCGGCTGGTCAAAGAGCAGCGGGTCCGAGCGGTCCCGGGTCCGGCTTTCCTGCTCGAAAGTGACCGGAGGGTTGATGAGAACGACATCGGTCATGCGGGCGGCTCACGGAAGAAGGGTAGGTGGTTATTTCAGGTGCCTGTGTACCTATCGATTCTAAAACAATCAAACCCCATGTCAACCGGACCGGGGCATGAAGATCCGTTGCCCGCCTTGCTTCCCCCGGGTGGATTCTTGTAAAATGGTACTTCTCCTGAACTCTTCGGAACCGAGGATCCTGCCGTATGGATACCCCCCGCAAGACCACAAGCATATCTCCCTGCACCAACAAGGATGTGGCGGCCGAAGTCCTGAAGGAGGGGGGACGTGTCTATCTCACCAAGACCGACGAGGAGGGGGAGACCTACAAGGCCTTGATCGAAAAGGACGCCGGGTTTTACGACCGGTTGTCCGGGCATCAGGTTCCGCGGCAGATCCCCTTCGACTCCATTTTTCTGTACCTCACCCCGCGATGCAACCTGAAGTGCCCGATCTGTTACGAGTCCAACGATATGGGCAAGACGGAAATGTCCGTCCGGGAAGTCCGGGACTTTGTATCCCGGTTCCAGGGGAAAATGATGGTGCTCGGAGGCCGGGAGCCTACCTGCCACCCGGATCTGTTCGAGATCATCCGGGTCGCCAACGAGAAGAACCACAGCCGGCTTCTCACCAACGGGGTCAAGCTCGCTGACGAAGGCTATGTGGCCAGGCTGAAGGAGGCGGGGCTCCAGGGGGTGATTTTCTCTTTCAACGGGTTTCGGGACGACATCTACGAGGCCATGAATGGGAGGCCCCTGCTGGACCTGAAGATGAAGGCCCTGGAGAACCTCCGCCGGGCAGAGCTCCCCACCTCACTTTCCGTGACCCTGGCCCGGGGGGTCAACGATGATCAGATCCCGAAGCTCTACGATTTCTGCCTGGAGAACCGTTCCTTCATCGGGTACCTTCGGTTCCGGAGCATGATGACCCTGGGCAGGCACCTGGAGGTGGAGCCGTTCGTCCTGTCCGAACTGTTCGGGATGGTGACCTCCGCGCTGGGCGTCCACCGGGAGGAGGTGTTGCGGGAGATCGAGCTGCTGGACGAATTCGGCAGGGTGTGGGGATACGACAGACCCCGGCTGCGCACCTGCGGGTTTGATTTTCACGTGGCCCGCCGCAACGGCGGCCGGTTTTCCATCGGCCGGGACATCCGCGAGGGCTGGAAGCCCCTGATGGCAAACCGGCTGGCGGCGCCGTTTCTGCTCTGGAAGGTCTACGGTTGGCGGTACCTGCTGGAGCAGGCGAACCTGCTCCAGCGGATTCCATGGGCGCCGCGGGACGGAGAGATCCTCCGCGTGGGCATCCGGAGCTGGCCCAACATCTACAACCTGGACCTTCAGGAGAACCGCAAGTGCACCACCGGCTACCGCAAGGGAGGCCGGTGCGTCCCGTTCTGCTATCACAACATCCTGGATACCAACACGACCGACAGCGAAGACGGCTGACCGCAGCCTTCACCGGGTTTGCGTACCCGCACCGGGAAAAACGTCCGTTTCCGAAAGAGATCCATTTCCCCGAGAGGGTTTTTCTGCAGAAACGCCCGCCTTACCCCTGCGTCCCGGGATCTTTCCGGGACCGATCTTCGCGCGTCGGGCGATCCGCGTCCCGCGGCGCATGGCCGGTCGGAACCGGCAGGATCTCAAACACGCCGCAGCCCGAACAGGCGAAGAGCCTGCCCGTCTCTTCATCCAGGTGGATGCTGCGGAGCATCCTGCCCAGGAAGAAGCGTTCCAGGAGGCGGTGGTCGTCGAGCGTGTATACGGAAAGGTCGCCGCCGTAATCCGCCACGTAGAGACGCCCCCGCTCCTCGTCGATCTCGATCTCTGCCAGTCCCCCGTTTGTTTTCAAGCGGCCGATGAACCGCAGGGTCTCCGGGTCCGCGATCTTGACGTCCCGGGTCATGGGGCTGCTCACGTACAGGCGGTGGGGGTCTTGTTGTACGGCGATTCCCACCAGAGGCATCGCAGAGGTCTTCTTTCGAAGGATTTCTTTGAGTCCCTCATCCGCCTCGTAGAGCGGGGAGAACCCGATGTTCGTGAAATACGACTTCCCGTGGGGACGGTCGGTGACGGCGAACTGGGTGCAGCCCACGATCTTCTCGGAGCCGATCCTCCGGACCATCTCCCCGGTGTCCGAGCGGAAGACCGCCAGACCGTCTACGTCCGATCCGGCGAAGAACACCACGACGGTCCCCTGCTTCTCGTCGTACAGGATGTGGTTGGGTTCCCCGGGCAGGGGGAGGGTCTTTTCTTCCCTCCATCCGCCGTCGCGGTACGAAGCCACGTGCAGTTTGTGCCGGGGAGACCCCAGGAGCAGCGTGTACACCTCCTTCGTCTCCGGGTCGACCGCCATCCGTTCGGGAAAAAGGCGCACGCCGGAGGTCTGTTCATCGATCCGGATCATGGCTTCCGGTGCCTGTCCCGACAGATCAACCTTTGCGATCCCCCCCCGGACACCATCCGTTCTCTTCAGGGATACGAACACGAACCCGTCTTGTGGGTCCGCCACGAGATCATAGGGCATGCTCCCGCGGAGCCCGTCCGTGTCCCGGATCTCACCGATCTTGTACAGGGGCACCAGGCCCTCCGCGCGAAAGACGTTCTCGCAGGTTGTGTCCGAAGGCCCCATCTTGAAGTAGTGAAAATATCCGAGCGCCGCGCAGACCGTGAGCCAGCACCCATAGAACCCCAGGATCCACCACCGCCGGAAAAACCCGGTCGGTATGATCCTGCGAACGACCAGAAGGGACAGAAAAATGAAGCCCGCCGTCGCCAACAGCGTGACCGGGGCCAGGGCAAAGAAGATCGCCACCATGTAGAGGGGCTGGGTGATCAGGTTGAACAGGCTCTGCAGCAAACCGGCTGTCTTCAAGAGGACAACAAAGAGAACCCCGGCCACCCCCCAGAAGAGAACCCTGCCCGGCCTGGAAAGAAGCCTGTAGTTTCGCCTCGCCGCACGGAGCATCCGGGACGCGATGGCGGCAACGGACCGGGAGTCGGGGTCCCTCCTGCGGGAAAGGAGAAGGTCCACAAGCAGCCAGGCCAGGAACGCCGGCACCGCAATCTGGAAATACCGGACCACCCGGTGGACCCCGTAGATGTCCGGGGGGTTGAAGATGAGGATCAGGGGCACGGCGAACAGGGAGAGGTTCAGGAAGAAGAGGAGGCTTGTTTTTCTCATGGACTTTCCTTGACCTCCTGGCGCTTTCCGCTGTGCGGCGAGTCCGGAAACGTGGCACGCCCCCATGGACTCGCCCCCCCGCATCCTGTTGGGCCCCGGGAATTCATGGCGTGTGGCTCTCAAGGGCTGCCGAGACGTTTCCACTCTTTCCGCCGGGAGCCTTCTTTCGATAGACCCCGCGGGCGAACCGGTCCCGGGCAAACCGAAACGCACGAAAGATGAACCGTGACCGGTGGGGGTACGCCCTCCACAGGTTCCAGAGACGAACCGGACTCAGGTTTGCAAGCAGGATCCGCCGCTCCGCCGCAGCCACCATCTCCCGGCTGATCTCCCCGCCGCCCAGTTTGCGATAGTCGTAGTCATAGTGCTCCGGTTCCACGGACGGGTCCGGAAAACGATCCACCTCGCGGGCCAGGGGGGTGCCGGGAAAGACCACGGCACGGAAAAACCGTATGAAGTGAAAAGGGATCCGGGAGGCCAGTTGGACGGTCTCGTGGAAATCGGCAGCGGTTTCCCCCGGAAACCCCACCATGAAGTAGCCCACGGTGAAGATCCGTTTCCGGATGATCGTGCGCGTCATGGCCTCCGCCCTGGCCAGGTCCAGGTTTCTGCCCAGCGCCTTCTGCATCCGGGGGGAGCCCGAGTCGAACGGGGCGGCGATGTGCACGGTGCCGGCACGCTTGAGTTTATCCACCAGCCGCTCGGTCAAGCGGTCCAGGCGGAGTCCGTTGGGAAAGATCAGCCGGACCTCGAGCCCCTTCTCCAGGATCCGGTCGCAGATCCGTTCGGCCCGGTCTGGATCGAACCCGAAGTTCTCGTCGATCACCTCGAAGGTCCGGGTGGTTTGGGCCCGGACCAGGGTTTCCATCTCGTCCACCACCCGTTCCGGGCTGTGGGCCCGGAAACGGGTGCCCATGGTGTGGCAGCAGTACGCACAGTGGAAAGGGCATCCCCGGGACGTGAGAAGCGGCGCGTGCGCGCCCCGTCCCGTCAACTCGTTGGCTCCGGCGTAGGCGTCCAGATTCACGGCCGACCAGCGGGGAAAGGGGAGCGCGTCCAGGTCTTCCAGATAGGCGCGCACCGGATTTGCCACAATCCCGCCCTGACCGCGGAACAGGAGGTTTTCCACGTCCTCCATGCGGCCGTTCCCTTCCTGGTATGTGAGGAAGGAGAGAAACGGGTATTCGCCCTCCCCCTGAACGGCAAAATCGAATGCGTCGGAGCGGAGGGCTTCTTCCCGCACCGAGGAGACGTGCGGGCCGCCCAGAACCGTGACGAAATCCGGGTCCCGTTCTTTCAGGAGCGAAAGGAATTGAACCGCCGCGGGAATCTCCCGGGCATAAGAAGACACGGCAACGACCTCGGGCTTGAAACCGTCCAGCCGTTCGATCTCCTCGGAGAAGCTCAGGGTGCTGAGACGCAGATCGAGCACCTGGAAGCGATCCCGTCCCGGCCGGTCCCGCTCCAGCATCCCGATCAGGTACGCCAGCCCCAGGGGCGGAGAGAGCAGGAGAGAAGCACCTTTTTCTTCGGGGGGGATGCGGCTTTTCAGGAAGAGGATGTTCACGGGACCCCCTCCTCGGGCAGGGGAAGCCCCTTTCCACCCGAACCAGACCCGCCCGCAGGTTCGCCGGAGACTGTTTTGCCGGGGGGATCCGCATCCAGAAAGGGTTCCAACTTGATTTTCAGGATGCCCAGGGAACTCCCGATCAGAAGCTGATCCGCCTCCCGGTCGAACCAGAGCGGTTCCGGTTTCTGGCCCACCGCCATCCGTCGGATCGTCTCCCCGCTGGCATCGTCGATCACCAGGAGGCATCCGGCGGCGCGGCTCAGGGCGTAGAAGAGGCCCCGTCCGGGGTCGTGCTCCAGGGAAACGATGTTGGGCCCCGCTCGCAGGGTCCGGACGATCTCCATCCGGTCCAGGGACACCTCGTGGAGTTCCCGCGTGTAGTGACTGGGGACCAGCACGCTGTGCCGATTCTGGAGGGGAAAGATGGGATCCGACGCCGTGAGGTCCAGGCTTCGCCGGATCGTGAGCGTCTCCACGTCGATCTCCACCAGGGAAGAGACGTTGCCGTCTTCCATGAACCCCGCAATGGCGTACAGCCGGTTCGAGGATCGGTCCAGGTACATTCCGTACACACCGTCGCTGAACGGGAGATATCCGGTCCGGTGCAGGTCCATGGATCGTTCCATCCGGAAAGCGCATCGGTCCCAGGGGCCCGTGCGGGCAAGTTCCGCCACCATGGGAGGCGTCACGTTGGAGATGAACAGCCGTTCCCCGTCCAGGATCATGTGGTACGGGGTGCGGAGGCCGTTGGCGAACAGGTCCATGGAGCACTGGATGGAGAACGACGCCAGATCCATGGACAGGAGGTAGCCCATGTACCAGTTCAACCCGTACAGGCTGCGGCCGTCCGGGGTCAGTGCGATGTCGCGCATGGTTCCCGGGATCAGCAGCCTGCGGGCCTCTCCGGTGTCCCGCCGGATCTCGTACAGGCCGCAGGTGGGGCCGTAGTTCACGTACGTCCGTTCCCCGGTCACCACCATCTTTCGAAGGAACAGGAAGGCGGGGTCCCGGTCGCTGCCCGCAGGCGGGTACAGGATGGATACCCCCCTTGTGTCTTCAACCGCCGCCGCAGGGGATGCCTTTCCGGACAGGACCGCGGACAGGGAAGGCCCCGGAAGGACGCCGGTGTAGTGGAACAGCATCAGGGTCATGTGAAACATGAGCGGCACCACCCGGAACGCCATGGGAAACCACCGGGCCCAGAGCAGCAGGGCAAAGAGCACCATCGGTCCTGCGAACATGGCGATGCTTGCGGGGACCACATTCTGCCGGCCCGGTGTGAGGATTGTCTCCCCGGCCGGAACTTCCTGAAAGGGTGCCAGGATGTAGATGATCCAGCCCGACAGGGCCACGGCCGCCAGGGTGGGCAGGATAGGCAAATACCGGCTCTTCGGGTTCTGCAGCGCCCATACGATCCAGAGCGAGACGCCGGCGACGAACAGGGCCGTGAACACCGGGGACAACGGGATGAACAGACCCAGCCACAGGGGCACCTTGATGACCTCGGGACGCAGCCAGGACCAGTCCGTACCCTTGGACACCGCTTCCACGGTGGAGAGGACCGTCACCGCGGCTGAAAAGGCAAACAGGCAGAAGGCCTGCCCGGATAGCCGAAAAAGGGCCGGGCCTCTTTGCCAGGGGACCAGTCCGTGACTGGCATACAAAACGGCACAGATAATCAATCCAAACAGGAAAATCTGCCACAGGGTGGTGTATGCGAGGGGATAGAAGATCAGGGAGCGGATGAAAAAATAGAACAGCACGTTTACGATCAGCAGATCGGTCCAGACGAGAAAGAGCCGCCCCGCAGTGGAATCGGGGGCTACCCTCCGGAGATGCGAAAACCCCTTCCCCGCGGACAGGTTTCGCCGCCATATCCTGCCGGATCGGATGCCCGGTAGATTCATCCCTTCCCTTCGGTTGGCTGCACGCTTCGGGTCTTCTGACAGTATATCGTGATCATCCCACGGGTTCCAGGTGCTCTCCCCGAAGACAGGCGCAACAGCGGACATGGATCCGGTCATCCTGCAAACAGGGGTTTTTCAGCACGAGAACTCAGCCCTTTTCCCCATCGCCAGCCCCAGGAATCTTTCTCTGGAAAGCAGCGACTTCCGCGGGCAGTGCGTACCAGGCATCCGGGTCCCCCGACAGGCGGCGGAGAAGCGATTCGTAGGCGCGGAACACCAAAGGGTTTCCCAGATACTGAGGTTCCGGATGCGTGTTGACCAGGATCATGCCGCCCGCCTCCCGGATCCACCGGATCTTCTCCTCCCAGTAGTCATTC
>CAYTRL010000084.1:0-16698 GCA_964439795.1 uncultured Thermodesulfobacteriota bacterium | reverse complement strand
GAACTGTGGATCCCGGATCAAGTCCGGGATGACAGATAAGCAACTATGCCTCGTTAAGAGACACCGGTGTTCGCCGGGATGACTGAAAATTGGACTTTTTCAACACCTATGAAAAAGCGACTGCCACCCCCCGTTATTGCCATCTTGGAATGTTGCCCGAGCTACAAAAGAGGTAGCTTTTTCATATGATCAGCCTGCTACGGTTCCGGCAGTTCATACACCCTGCAGGACGCATCCTCGAACCTCAACGCGGCCCCCCCCTCTTCCTGCAGGCGCTTCCGGAACCGGTCGTGCTCCGCGTCGGTGAACACGTACCGGGCACCGAACTCCTTTCGAATGATGGCCCCCGGGTTCCGCAGCTGTCCCAGGGTGACCCCTGCGTAAAGCTGCCAGAGCCGCGGATCGTGCAGGTAGAGGAAGTTCGGGTCGATGCCCACGATGTAGTGGTTGTGCGCGTTGAAGAAGAACAGGGCGGGGAAATCGTCCCAATCGGTGTGGAAGACCCGGGAACCCGGGGGCGTGTTTTCCTGCAGCCATTGGGCGCAGTGGTTGTACAGGGCGTTCCGGGTGCCTGCCGCATTCGCGCGAACCTCCCGGGCCGTTTGTTCCACGGCCCGGTAGGCGGAGAGCCCCACGAGCAGACAGAGGACCAGAAAGAGGACTCCCGCCTGTTTCCGGCCTCGGGGGGAGGCCAGGGCCGCCCGCGCGGGCTCCCGGAGTGCGAAGGCGGAGAAGAGCAGGGCAAAGGGGACCAGGTACTCGATGAACCGACGCGACTTGAAACTCAGGAAGAGAAAAAAGGCCGTTGCAAAAAAAAGCGTCACGGTCCGGGCGTCCTTCTTCTCCTGTTGCATGAGCGAGAAGAAGACCGCCAGAAAGAGACAGGCAAAGACGACGGCGTTCTCCTTGAGAAAGTACCAGGTGTCCCAGGGATACCACTCGCCGCCCATGGGGATTCTCTGCAGCGCGGAGATCTGGAAGGCCTGGGTGACATAGTACCACACGTTATCGGGGAAGTAGGGGTTGATCAGCAACCCCGCCGCCATACCCAGCCCGATGAACCCCATGGGCCGGAGATCCGCCCGCTCTTCGAGAAACAGGCTCGACACGAAGTGGAAAACCGCCAGGAGAAACAGGATGGGAAAGGCGATGTACGTCGCGGTGTAGAGCGCGGAGAGAAGAAAAAGCCAGCCGTTTCGCCGGGACCAGATCAGCAGGAGCCCGGCGAGAAGAAAGAGCAGGGAGAGCTGACTCGCCTTGGGCAGGGTAAAGCGGTACAGAAAGGAGGAGGAGGACAGCAGGGCCAGGATCCAGAAGGCCGCCCATGGGACCTGTTCCCGGCGGAGGATCACGAAGAAGACGAGTACGGCCAGGGTCGCGGAAACCACCGCGAAGAGCTTGGCGCCCGTTGTCAGTCCCAGAAAGGTAAACGGGACCAGCAGGTAATGGAACAGCAGGTGCATGTCGGAGAAGCGCTGGGAAAAGGTCGTCAGGGGCAGCCAGGGAAACTCCCCCACGAACCCGTTCTCCCGGAAGAGCTGGGCCATCTTGATGTGGTAGTAACCGTCGTACTCGGGGAGGAACGGCGTTGCGTACTGAACACGGGCAAACGCGGCCCCGGCAAGCAGAGCTGCTGCCAGCAGGTACATGCCGTTAAGGACCGTTCGTCGGGAAGGGTTATCCATGGCGCCCCGACCTTGTTTCCGGCAGGGTTCGAAGTTCATTCATTCGGCAACGGGCGCTTTCGGATCCGCCGCCGAAGCGCCCGGGACCAACCCAACACAGCCAGGGCGGGCAGCAGGGCCGCCAGCATGGAGAAAGAGAGCGGGGCCCCGGGGTCCTCCGCAAAATGCGAACAGCCGCAGCCCCCATCGCCCGGTTCGGGAGACGGGGGAACGCCCGTGGGGACCTCGATCTCCTGTGATCCCCGGAAGGCGGGTACCGATGCATACGAGACCGTATCATCCGGGAACCAGAGCTCTACGGACGTGGCGCTGTCGGCGTTCCCCTCCAGGAGCATCACGATACTGTACGGGCCTCTTTCGTAGGACAGGATGCGGCTTCCCACATAATCACGAACGGTTCCGATCATCTGCGGAAGTCCCATCGGCTCAACGCCCTGCTCCTGGAGCCCGTTCCGGAGGAGCGTGAGGAACCGGCCCCACGAGTCCAGATCCATCCCCGCCACCTCCAAGACGTATTCGTGGGTGAGCAGCACCATGGGAAACCGCGCCGCGTGTGCGAACCGTATCTGCCGGCTTGCGTTCTCCCATGCCTCCTCCGGGCCGGCAACCGCCTCAAAGGGAAAGGTGTCGTACCGGATCAGGTAATCAAAGCTCCAGAAGTTGAAATCGGCCCAACTGCTCACATTGAACGGCCCGGCCCCGTCCCCCATGGCGTCCAGGGCCTGCGCCCCGTTGCGGAACGGGCGTGAATCGAGCCACAGGTTCGTTCCCGTCCCCGCCACCGTTCCGAAATCGTGGATGGTGTTCACGTACACGATGTCATGGTCGTCCAGGTAGGGAAGGTTTTCGATGCCCGCCTCGGCGAAGGAGGGGGCAAACACCGAAGAAAACTCCAGGCCGTGCCTGTCAAAGTAATCGTCCACCCGCTGCCACTTGGAGGCCAGCTCCGGGGCCGGGAACGGCGCATTGTCCCGTATGTTCCAGTACACCTGCCACGCCGGCAGCTCATCGGGGTTGGTGTCGCCTCCGTCAAAGGCGTGGGCCGAGACATCCGCTACACCCTCCTGCTGAAGCGTTCGGAGGTGTTCCACTTTCGTTCCGGTCACCGCATCGAGAAAGATCGATGTGTGGACGGAAACCCCGAACAGGTCCGAAGCCATTTCCAGGTATTCAAACGGCGCTCCTCCGAACCCTCTCCCCCTGCAGTCGTCCACCTTCAAGGCCAGCATGGATTCGGGAAGCGGCCGCCATGCCATCGGCTTTCTGCCGGTCCAGACGATCCCCCGCCAGAGCAGGTCGTCGGCCCCGTGAAGATGTCCGAGAAACTGGAACGAGCCCGCTTGGACTGAACCGGCCCACAGACCGCTCTGAAGAAGCCAGGTGCAGAACCGTCCGCGCCCGTATCCACCGGACAACAGGGCGGGCCCGCGATCCGTGACGGCAAGGACCCGGCCGCTGCCCGCATCGGTCAGGATCTGCTGCGCCACGCTCCCGGGCCATTCGTACAGCCGATCGCCGGGGTCCGAAGGCTGCAGTGCCGTGATAAAATGGTCGGTCCCCGGGACCTCCAGGTTGGCGACCATCTCCATGCCGCTTGTCTGGGGGTTTCCCAGCATTCCCTGGAACGCAGGCGATTCATACCGGTCGAGCCACGGATCGAAACTGTACAGTCCGACCCCCTGATAAACCGCTTCCGAGATGGCGGTCTGCTCTTCCCGCGCGAGCGCTCCGCCCAGCCCTTCCTGTCCAAGGATGACCAGGTCGAACGGGAGCAGCCGCTCCGGGACGATCTCCAGCGAGGGGACATCCATCTCCAGATAGGGGAGACCCACGTGGTCCAGGAACCCTTTCACCCGTTCCGATGCATACTGATCATAGGCCTCCGCGGCGCTTGGCGAACGGTCCACGAGCACGGCGGCCACCTTGTCCGGCTCCTGCCCGATGAGTCTCCCGGTGGAACCCTTGCAGATATCGAAGTACACGGTGCCCTGTGCCTTGGTGCCCTGCTGCCAGTCCATGCGCTGCCCGTAGCAGACCGACGCGGCCAGCGATTGTATATAAACCGGAACGACGCTCAGGGTCTTCACCCCGTCGATGAAAAGCTCGAACAGTTCCCCCTCCGGCAGGAAATCCGATCGGTAGTAAAGCTCGATCTCGTGCCAGCGCCCCGGTTCCAGGGGTCCCAGGACCCCGGAGGCGGGCACGGACACCAGCCGGCCGTTGATGTTGAAATAGACCAGGCTCAGGGTTAAATCGTCTTCGAGAACCACCGAGGCCACCGGCGCTTCCGGATTGGACCCGATCAGGGAGAGGATCTCGCTCACGAGAAAGACCTCCAGGTCATCCCCCAGGCGCAGGGCGCACTTCACATGGACCTCGGGCAGGGCCGTTTCCAGGACCTTCTCCACGTAGGCGCGCTGCTCCAGGAGCGAAAGGCTCACCCGCCCCGAGTATCGTCCCTTGCGCACCACGGCGGTCTCGTTTCCCGCAAAGGCGGTCCCGTCCGGAGGAACGGTGCGGGTGAACCGAGAGGTGTTTCCCGTCTCGAAGCCGATATCGTAGAGCAGCGCTTCGCTCCGTCCGGCCGCGCCGGTGAACAGGAACAGGAAAAGCAGCAGGAAGCAGAGCGTTTTCCATCCCGGCCCCCTCCCCCCTTCCCCGGGAAAACCCCTGCGGCCTCCCCTTCTGCCCGGTCGGGACGGGGAAGCCTCTGTTTTCAAGCCGCGCCGGCGGGCGGCGTGTCTTTGCAGGTCCACTCTGTCTCTCCTCTCGACTTCAGATTTGATAATAATGCAGGACCTTCTTCACAGCGCGGATCACGTCCTCCACGTCCCGTTCCTCCATGTCCGGGTAGAGCGGGAGGGAGAGCATCCTCTCGGTGGCCCAGGCGGAACCCGGCAGGGATCCGTGCGTGAAATTGTCTCGGTAATACGGATGGAGATGCATGGCGCGGAAATGCACGCCGATCCCGATATTCTCGGCCTGCAGGGCGTTCAGGACCCGGTCCCGGTCCACGCGCAGCTTCTCCAGCTCCAGCAGGACCACGTACAGGTGGTACGCCGCATCCACACCCTCGTTTCTCCGGAGGGGCGAGAGGAGTCCGAGCTCCGCGAAGGCGTTGTCGTAACGCTCGGTCCAGCGCCTCCGGATCTCCAGCCACCCGTCCACCCTTCCGAGCTGGTGCAGGCCGATGGCCGCCTGAATGTCGTACATGTTGTACTTGAACCCCGGGGCGAGCGTCTCCCAGTGCTGATACCCCTCCGGAGAGTATCGCTTCCAGGCGTCCCGGCTGATCCCGTGCAGGCTCAGGATCTGCAGCCGGTCCGCTCGTTCCCTGTCCCGGGCGAGCAGCATGCCCCCTTCCCCGGTGGTCATGTTCTTGGTGGCGTAGAAGCTGAACGAACCGTAGTCTCCCATGGTTCCCGCCCGCCGGCCCCGGTAGGCGGCCTCCAGGGAATGGGCGCAGTCCTCGATGACCACCAGGCCGTGCCGCCCGGCCGTTTCCAGCACCGCGTCCATGTCGCAGGGGTGGCCGGCGAAGTGTACGACGATGACCGCGCGGGTCCGTTCGTTCATCGATTCCCCGAGCCGTTCCGTATCCAGGTTCAGGGTGTCCCGCTCCACGTCCACGAACACGGGCGTTGCCCCCTGGTGGACCACCATGTTGGCCGTGCAGGGGAAAGAAACAGCGGGCATCAGCACCTCGTCACCGGGTCCGATGCCCGCGGCCACCAAAGCCAGGTGGATCCCCGCGGTGCAGGAGTTCAGGCCGATGGCCCGTTCGGCGCCCACGTAGGCCGCGAACTCCCGCTCGAATCGTTTGGTCCTGGGCCCCGTGGTGAGCCAGCCGGAACGAAGGGTTTCGGTCACCTCCCGGATCTCCTCCTCCCCGATGATCGAGCGGTGAAACGGCAGAAACCGGTCACGCACGGGCACCCCGCCCTCCAGGGCCGGTTTTTCATCGGTCCGGGTGGATTCAATCATGAAACCTCCTCCCGTTCCGGGCGCAGGCAGGATCGTCCTTCATCCAGAGGAGCCGCTCCCACCAGTGCCGGTTCTCCCGGTACCAGTCCAGCGTCTTGAGGATCCCCTCCCGGAACGGTGTCCCGGCCTTCCACCCGAGCAGCTGCTCGGCCTTCTCCGTGCTGGAAAGATGACGGGAAACCTGTCCGGGCCTGTCGGTCACGTTCCGGATGTCGATCCCGTCCTGTTCCGTGGCCTCCAGAATGATCCCAGCCACCTCCCGCAGGGAGAGTTCGGTGCCGGTCCCCAGGTTGATCACCTGCCCCACCACCTTCGCCGGGTCCGCATGCAGCGCGCGGTCCAGGGCTTCGCAGTGGTCCTCCACGAAAAGCCAGTCCCGCGTGTTCCCGCCCGTACCGTGCAGGGTCAGGGCCTCCCCCTGCAGGGCGCTGGTGATAAACCGGGGGATCGCCTTCTCCAGGTGCTGGTACGGACCGTAGTTGTTGAACGGCCGCAGGATGACGCACGGCAGATGGTAGGTCAGGTAGTAGGAATAGACCAGGCGATCCGCGCCGGCCTTGGCGCTGGCGTAGGGGCTCCTGGGGTTGAGCGGATGCTCTTCGTCCATGGGCGCGTATTCCGCGGTGCCGTACACCTCGGAACTGGACAGGTGAACGAAACGCTCCACACCGTGCTTCAAGGCGGCGTTCACCAGGGTCTGCGTGCCCAGCACGTCGGTCTCGAAAAAGGTCCGGTTGTCGTAGATGGACCGGGCCACGTGGGTTTCGGCCGCGAAGTGAACCACCGTGTCGCACTCGCGGACCAGGGCGCCCACCAGTTCCGCGTTCCCCACATCGCCCTGCCAGAAATCAAACCGGTCGTTGTTCTTCACATCGTCCGGGAGGTTGTCCAGGTTGCCCGCGTAGGTCAGGGCATCCAGCACCGTCAACCGGTACGCCGGGTATGCGTTCAGCATGTGCCTGACAAAATTGCTCCCGATGAAACCGCAGCCTCCTGTGACCAGTATCCGTTTCAAGAAATCCCCTCCCCTGCCGTGAAGATGTTCACGTATCCTGTTCCGTCCGACAGCGCCCAATCGTCGCACCCGCGGCAGAGAGGGTGCCGGTCCCAGGCGCCGGTCCGTTGGAGTTCCCGGGCCCGCCGGAATCCGTCCCCGTTCCAGATCTCCCGGATGCTTTGCCGGTTCACATCCCCCATGGGCGCGCGGCCGTCATAGTCGCTGCCGCACATCACCATCGTCCCGTCCCATAAAACCACCGCGGACCGGAACGGCCACGCGCAGGGAGTCCGCTTCCCCGCCCGCCGCGTCTTCCGCACCGTTCCGGCAAACGAGTAGTCCTGGATCGACATGATGAAATCACCGGGTCCGAGGAGCTTTTTCCAGTGGGCCACGATCTCCCGGCAACGACCGTCCCCGGCCAGGGTGAAGGCCATGTACTGGATGGAGGTGACAGGCGTACGCCGTCCCTGCGTTCCCTTGACGTGCAGAAACGACTCCACGTTCCCCATGACCCGGAGGAAATCATCGGTTCCCCGGCATTTCCGGAAACCATCCGGGTCCACGGCGTCCACCGAACACTCCAGGCGGTCCAGCCCGCTCTGCAGGATCCGCCGCCCCATCTCTTCATCCAGCAGGGAGGCGTTGGTGGACAACCCCACCTTATCCAGGCCGGCGTCCTTGGCCGCGGCGATCATCTCGATGATGTCCGGGTGCATCAACGGTTCCCCCATGTATTGAAGCCAGAGGGCGGTACCATACCCGGCGCACTCCCGTGCGATACGGCGGAACAGGTCCAGGTCCATGGTGCCCCGTGCCCGTTTCATCCTCGGATGCGGGCACAGCCTGCAGTGCATGTTGCAGCGGTTGGTAGGCTCCACATTGATCCGTTCCGGGAATTCGTTGGCTTGCAGCGTCATCGGTCCGGGTTTCGATCTTCCGCAGAGAACGGGCTGGGGTTGACGAGGGCATCCAGGCTGCGGGGACCGAGGTTGAACAAGAGATCCACGGCGGAAAGAAACGGGACAAAGTCCCCGAAGAGCTGGCGATAGGGCCGGTGCTCGAACGCCTGATACCTTACGGTGATCCCCGCCTCTTTCAAGAGGTCCTCCCGGATGTAAGCTTTGCCCGCCTGCCCCTCCAGAAAGCGGGTCGCCCCGAAACGGTTCATGAAATGAAGGATCCGCCTCGTGGCGATGTGGTCCCGCGGGTTCGTCGCGCGGAACGCTTCCTCCAGCCCGAGATCCGAGGATCGAACGACTTCGGTCCGGATGCCGAACGCCCGTAGAAGGGTCCGGATCAACCGGGTGTTCAGATCGCTCAGGCAGGTCCACGGCTCCTGGTAGATCTCCCGGAACTCGTCCCGGTACAGGGAAAAGCAGTCCGCCCTCGCGTAACAGTGTTCCAGGGTCCTCCAGTGAACCTCCTGCCAGTTCTGGTTCGTGTCTATCCGCACCTGGTGGATCTTCTGCCCGGACCGGAAGAGCACCGGAACCGTAAGCCACTGCACCCCCCGGGGTCCCTTGATCCGGTTGCGGTTTCGCCAGGACCGGGTCGTGTAATCCAGGTCGTCATAGAGCACGAACAGGTCCGCGTGGGCCACCTGGTCGAAGAAACCGATCCAGGGCAGGTAACCCGATTGCAGGGCTCCCACGATGGGACGTTGCTTGCCTTCTTCACGCAGCATGGACCTCGACCGGGAGGATCATTTACTTTCTCGTGCCGGCAGGGTTATGATACCCGGAGTTGCCACAGCGGGTGCCCGCCGCAGGGGCCGGGCACTATATTGCTGTAATTGTTACTTTTTATAGTAACAGAACCGAAAGAAAGGTACAACGCGACAGGATCTTGTCCCTCCGATTGAAAGGGGCTCCTGTCGGCCCTCAGAACATGCCCATGCCTGACCCCTCCAGCATACTTCTGATCCAGCC
The DNA here is from genome assembly GCA_964439795.1 of uncultured Thermodesulfobacteriota bacterium. Classification (GTDB taxonomy): domain Bacteria; phylum Desulfobacterota; class DSWW01; order DSWW01; family DSWW01; genus CAYTRL01. The sequence goes on along the minus strand of CAYTRL010000084.1, from coordinate 8,101 downwards.
CATGCAGGTGATGACCTCCTTCACCCTGTGCAGAGCCGCTGCCCACTGGAAAAGGAGCCGGAATTTGGGAAACACAAAAAAAAACAAGGGCCAGGGACATGCAAACGTCCGGGGAACCTGACATCTCCGTGTGCGTGGTGAGCTTCAACGCCCGGGACGCCCTGGAGCGGTGCCTCACATCCCTCACGGTCCCGCCCGGGTCCCTGTCCCGGGAAATATGGGTGGTGGACAACCACTCCCGGGACGGGAGCGCGGACATGGTGACCGAACGCTTCCCGGATGTCCACCTGATCCGCAACCAGAGCAACCTGGGGTTCGCCCGGGCGGCCAACCAGGCCATGCGGGCGGGCCGCGGGAGGTTCTTTCTTCTCTGCAACCCCGACGTGGTGGTCCCGGACGGCACCCTGGAGGCCCTGGTTCCCATCATGGAAAGAGAGGCCGGGGCCGCCCTGCTCGGATGCAGGCAGGTCACACCGGATGGCGGGGAACTGGGATCCTGCGGACGGTTCCCCGGACCTGCCACGATCCTGCTCCGCAGCCTGGCCCTGGACAAACTCCTCGGTCTGAACCGCCGCTTGCGGGAGCGGTTGGAGTTGGACTACTTCGTGTTTCCGGAAGCCACGGGCCCGGTGGAATGCATCATCGGGGCGTTCCTCCTGGTGCGACGGGAGGCCGTGGAGGAGGTGGGCATGCTCGATGAAGACTTTTTTCTCTATGGGGAGGACCTGGACTGGAACCTCCGCATGCAGAACCGGGGATGGCAGGCGCTCTACACCCCGGATGTTTTTGTGGTCCACGAGCAGGGTGTCAGCGCGGGTTCCCGACCGCTGCGTTCTCTCTGGCATTTTCACATGGCCATGTACAAGTTCTACCGGAAGCACCAACGCCGCGAAATTCCGCTGTCGCTTCGCTGGCTCGTACCCGCCGGGATCGCCGGGAAGCTGGCGCTGGCGCTGGCCCGGCACGCCGCCGGCACCCGGGCCGGAGGGCGGATCTACCGGACCACCCGGGATTCCACAACAAAAAAGAACAGGGGAGAATAAGAAAACGGGAAGACGAGGCTCCCCTCTGCTGTATGGAACCTATCTGCCAGACCGTCCACGGACGTGAAAAAACGAGAGGAAACGTACTCCCATGGCCAGAATACTGCTCGTACGAACCGATATGGTTTCAGAGGTAAACCCCTGCACGACACATCCCCTTGGGATTATGTACATCGCCGCGGTTCTCCGGGAACAGGGACACGAACCGAAGCTCTACGACCTCCGGATAGAGCCCCGCGGGATGGAAGGCGTCACGGAAACGGCGGCCGAGTTCCAGCCGGACATGGTCGGCATCAGCAGCCTGACCGTGGAATCGGAGCAGATGAATGAGGTGGCCCGGAGGATCCGGGAACAACTTCCCGGGATTCCCGTCCTCGTGGGCGGGCCCCATGGCACATCGTATCCGGAAAAAGTCCTGGAATCCGGGAATGTGGATTTCGTGATCATCGGGGAGGGAGAAAGGACCATCCAGGAACTCGTCCCGGTTCTGGAACAAAAAGAACTCCCGGAAACGGTAAAGGGCGTGGGGTACCTGCGTGATGGAAAAACCGTGATCAACGAACGGCAGCCGGCCATCGAAGATCTGGACGACCTTCCCTTCCCGGCCTGGGATCTTCTCAACATGGAGGAGTATTCCCGCAGGCGCGGGATGAGCACCCTGGACCCCCGGCCCTACATGACCCTGTTCACATCCCGCGCCTGCCCCTACCAGTGCATCTACTGCCATCACGTGTTCGGCAAGGGGTTCCGGGCCCGGTCCCCGGAAAACGTGATCCGGGAGATGGAACACCTGGTCCGGACCTACGGCATCCGGGATTTCGAACTGGTGGACGATATCTTCAACCTTGACAAGAAGCGGACCCAGAGGATCTGCGATCTCATCCAGGAGAAGGGTCTGAATGTGAGACTCGCCTTTCCCAACGGCCTCCGTGCCGACATCCTCACCGGGGAGCTTCTCCAGAGCCTGAAACGGGCGGGCACCGTCAGCGCTTCCTTTGCCGTGGAGACGGCCTCGCCCCGCCTGCAGAAGCTGATCCGGAAAAACCTCAACCTGGAAAAGGCCCGGGAGATGATCAACCGGTCCGTGGACGTGGGGATCATCACCAACTCCTTCTTCATGCTCGGATTCCCCACTGAGACCCGGGAAGAGATCCTTTCCACCATCCGGTTCGCGGCGGACCTCAAGCTCCACACGGCACAGTTCTTCATCGTCACCCCCTTTCTCGGGACCGACATGGCCAAGATGTTCCAGGAGAAATACAAGGAACTGGACACGGAGTACACCGATTACGATTACAACAAGGGGGCGTACAACCTGAGCGAGGTAGACAGGGAGGAACTCTTCCGGCTCCAGCGATATGCGAATTTCAAGTTCTACATCAACCCCCGGAGAATTTTCCGGATCTTCCGGAGCTATCCCAACAAGGGACAACTGCTTCGAAGGTTCGCTACCATGGCAAAGGTCAAGATCCTGACGGGGCGACGGGGCAGTTTCGTGGAGTGAGGGAGTGACATAAATCCGGGGGCGGCATGATGCCTATGGAGTTTCCGATGAGAGAGAGGGAAACCGGGTTGGAGCATTCACTGCGAGGTGCCCTTTGAAACCGGGACTGCTGCCGGAGGGTGTGGATATCATCTACTTCGCGGGGGGGGAGTGGAACGTTTTTCCGCCGCGAGGATATGATCTGATGAAGGTGTTCGCCTCCCGGGGGACCCGGATTCTCTGGGCGGACCCGGGGGCCACGCGGGTTCCCCAGGTGGCCTTGAGCGACCTCAGCCGGATCGGGACACGTTTACGCAGGGTCCTGGAAGGTACCCGAAGGGAAATGGAAAACATCTGGGTATGCAGTCCGCTCACCATCCCCTATGAATCCAGCCCCCGGATCAAACGGCTGAATGTGCGGTTGCAGAGCATGCAGCTGCGAAAGGCGGTTTTGCGCATCGGTATGCGAGCCCCGGTTGTCTGGTCCACCACACCGCTGGCCATCGAGGTAATCGAATCCCTGGAACGGCGGTTTTTCATCTACGACATCCAGGACGAGTATACGAAATTTCCCGATAAGGACCACCGGCTGATATCCTGCAGTGAAACCCGTGCTCTTTCTGCGTGCGATTCGGTATTCGTGGTATCGGACCGCCTTCTGGAGACAAAGAAAGCGGTATCGCCGGTTGCCGTGACCCTGCTTCGGAACGGGGTGGATTACGATCTGTTCTGTACCGCCCGGGACCCTCTCACCGAGACCGCCCCGGAGATGCGCGGCTTCAAGGGGCCCGTGGCAGGGTACGTGGGGAACATCTACCACCGCCTGGACCAGGAACTCGTGGCCCGGATCGCGGACATACTGCCCCACTGGTCCTTTGTCTTCATCGGGCTGGTCCGTTGCGAGGTGGAGCGGCTTTCCGGGATGAGCAACGTTCATTTCCTGGGCATGCACCCGCCCACGCGCCTTCCCGGGTTCATGAAGAGGTTCGACGTGGGGATCATCCCCCACAAGGTGGATTCTTTCACGGTCTGCCAGAACCCGGTGAAGCTCTACGAATACCTGGCAGCGGGACTTCCCATCGTCAGCACTGCCCTGCCGGAACTGGAGCCCTACCGGGACCTGGTCCTGACCGGGGACGGCCCGGAGGCGTTCGCCGCCTGCCTGGAGAAGGCCCGGCGGGAGGACCGTCCCGACCGGATCCCCGTCCGGCAGCAGACGGCCAGGGAGAACCGCTGGACGGCCCGCGCGGAAGAGGCGGCGGCGCACATCCGCGCCCGCCTCGAACCCCGCTGATCAGTCCGACAGGATGACCTCCACCACCGGGAGTACGTGCTGCACCCGCAGAAGACCTGATTCCGGGTCGTACTCCCACTCGGCTCCCACTCCGGAGGTGATCACGTCCTCTACGGGAAAGGCCGTTTTCAGCACCTCGGTCCCGGGCCCCTGGGTACGGTAGCGAACGCGGCGGGGTTCGTAAACGATCTCCTGCACCGGAACCGAGTAGGAGAGCATGTGGGTCTCGTCGTCCGGCGCCGTGCCGGGCCGTTTCCCCATGAACTCGAGGATGTAGTTCAGGGGCACGAAACACTGTTCATACCAGGTGATCGGGTAAAGGCCGGCCCCGTTGGCATCTGCCGTGACCGTGAACATGCGCCCGTCGGCCTGCTGGGCGGAGACCACCACGTTGGCGGCCTCGCCTCCGTGCCGGAGAAACCGCTCTTCTCCGATGGCCTGGTGCATGTCCAGGCTCACCGTGGCCCACTGGGCCGTGCTGGAAGAGGTTCCCGCCAGGATTCCATCCTCGGACGCAAACCCCGTTTGTTCGGCTATGGACGGAATCATCGGCGGATACGGCGCTTCGATCAGCAGGAAGAGGTCCTCGACCCACTGGAAATTGGAGCGCGCCAAGTCCAGGTAGTTGCATTCCACCTGGTGCCTTCGGGCCAGCAGCTCGCGGATGGTTTCCAGGGTGTCCACGTTCACCAGGCTTTCCGGATCGTCCATGTCTTCGTAAAAATTGGCCCAGTACTTGGTTTGAACCGGGTTGTCCAGAAGCCACTGCCAGGCCCTTTCCCCGGCTTCCTGGTACAGGGTGTTTCCCGTCTTCCGAAACAGACGCTCCATCAATTTTACGAACGGGATCTGATCGCTGGTGTACTCCTGATAAACCTCTCCGGAAGCAGGATAAACCCGGTAGGACCAGCTGCCGTCCTCCTTTTGCAGGCTGAGAAGCCGGTCGCCGATGCTTTTCGCGGTGTTGTAATAACGAGGATCCCCGGCCGCTTCATGGAGTGTCAGGAGGCCCAGGGAAAACAGGGCCGCCTTGTCCAGTTCGATCGTTGCCTGGTCTCCGGGACTCCCGCCTCCCATGACGCCATCGAACTGGCTGCTGTAGGGAAACCCCGGAACCGCATCGGTCACCGGCGTCAGGTGCCTCAGGACCCACTCGGCAAACTGGACCGCCCGATCCAGGGCCTCGGTGTTTCCGGAATATACGTAATACCGATAGAACGCCTCAATGGCCACGTAACAGGTGTATGCCGGAAAAGAAATCGGGAGGGTGAGCTGAGTCGAACTTTCACACTGGAAATCCGCATCCGCACGGTCGCAGATCCCCAGGGAGTAGAAATACGGGGGAACCGGCTGACCCTGGTCCTCCAGGATCCCCCCCTCCCCGATATCGCTCATCAGGAAGGCGGCCACCCGCTCAATCATGGTGCCGTAGGGCTGGTCAGGCTCGGCCAGGCCCTGGTAATCCACCGGCGGCGGATCAGGAGGCGGATCCGGGGGACATCCCCACAGGAAGATGAGCCCGGCAAAGGTACAGAAGGAAACCCGTCGGAGAATCTTCTTCGATCCATGAATCATGGCAACGTCCTCCACGCTGTGCATCTCTCCGGGTTGTGCGTTGCATGAAACCCGGCCGGTCAACCCCTGGAAAGCGTTTCCCGGATCTCAAACAGGGGGTTTGCTGAATTTCCGGAAACCGTCTGCAATCTTTTCCCGTGGGCGGCCTGAGAGGTTCGTCCCTCAACGCCGACCGGGAGATCCCCGGACATGAGACCCGGCCCGCGGATCGAGAATTTCAGGAACCGAAAGATCAGGGCAAGGGACTTCATGAGTGTATATTTGGATTTGCCCGTGGGCCGGGAACCGTGTGCAACGGGAATTTCCGTGACCCGTTCCGCCAGTTCTACGAGCAGAGGAGCCAGATAGAGTCGTTCATCCCCCCGCCGCTTCACATCTTCCACCAGCCGGCGGTTCATCGCCTTGAACCCGCAGTTGAAATCCTTGAGTTTGACCCCGGTGGACCGGCTCAGAACCAGGTTGAAAACCAGGGAAGGGATCTTTCTCCTCAGGGAAGAATCCCTTCGATGGACACGCCATCCACCCACGAGATCGTAGCCCTCCCGGACCTTGCTTACCAGGCAGGGAATGTCCTCCGGGCTCAGTTGAAGGTCTCCGTCCATGATGACCACGACCTCTCCCCGGGCGGATTCAAGCCCCGCATTGAGTGCCGCATGCTGACCGAAATTGCGGGAGAGGAAAAGCACCCGAACACGAGGGTCCCTGGCGTGAAGAGACCGGAGAAGGAATCCGCTGCCGTCCGTGCTCCCATCGTCCACGAAGACGATCTCCCAGGGTCCGCCCATGCCTTCCAGGGCATCGTGGCTTCGCTGGTAAAGGGCCGGCAGGACACCCTCTTCGTTCCAGATCGGGACGACCAGCGATACCTGCGGATCCGAACCGGGGGCCGGCCGGGGGTCCCCCTCGTCGGCCCGGCGCTTTTTTTCTTGTTTCACGTTCACTGTACGGAAAACCCTTCCGGCCTCAACAGGACGTTCCGCCTTCCCTCCACGTGAAGAACCCGAAATTCAAAACCGCTGGGGGTCTGTATCGTCTCGGTGAACTCCTCACTCCGGTTATAGGGGTCAAGCGAGTCCTGAAAATGCATGGAATGCTTATCATCATTGAAGAGCACGATCTGTTTCACGTTCGGGGGAACCGGGAAACTCCCTTCGGGCACATAATACGATTTTCCATCTTTCAGCCCGTAAAAGCAAAAATAGTTGGCAACCGGCATGGGCCGCAGGTAATACCGTGCAAACACCCACCCTTTGAAATTGGTAAGAACCATCGTGTCATCTGCTTGAAAGCGGCTGCGGATCCCGGAAAGGATTTCCGAACGGTACCGGTCTGAAAACCGTATCCCCTTTCCGGTGAGCAGGAAAAACTCCGCACGTACCTTGTCCGGCAGCGAGCTCCGGTCCTCGAGAAACCCCCGGGGAGAAAGAAAGGGGGCGCAGGAAAAAATCCAGGCATTCAGAGCGAACAGCACCAGAACACCGCCCGCCGGCCACACCCGGCTGCGGTTCCAGGACCGGGCCGGCCGGCCCCTTTCCCGCGTCCTGTCAAGCGGTTCGGTGACCCCACGGGCGATGAGCAGAATCAGCGGCGGCAAAAAGACCAGGAGCATGCCGGGCTGCCCGAAAGCGACCAACACGGCCAGCAGGGGGTAGGGAAGCATCCAGAGGAGAAAGAAGATCCGTTCCTCCCGCGACAGACGGGACAGGGAACGGGGCAGAAACGGGAGCAACAGGCACCCGGCGCCCAGGGCCCAGGCGGAATAGACGAGAAGCTTGAGAAGGTTGACGAGCATCCCCTGGTCCCAGACGGCGTACCCCTGCAGTCCTATGGCTTCCATGTACGGGCCCCATCCTCCGGACAGGAGAACCGTGGGGAACAGCCAGAGCGCCAGGCCCGCCGCACATGCCGCTGCCGCCGCGCAGAAGGTTTTCCAGCCCGCCCGGAAAGAAAAGAAGAGAGGCAGAGGACACATGACAATGAGAACCTCCGGCCGGAAACCGCTCCCCAGGCCGGCGACCGCCGCCGCATAGATGAAAAACCGTTCCCGCTCCCGGATGCCCGTCAGGACCAGTGCGGCCGATGCAATGCTGAACAGCGCGCTGAAGATGTAGGGGGCACAGACTTCGCTGAAGGTCCAGAAAAGCGGGGAGGTCATGAGCAGTCCCGATGCGAGAACCGCCGTCCACCGGGAAAACAGCCTCGTCCCCAGGACGACCATCAGCCCCACCGCTCCGGCCCCGGCCAGCACGCTGACCCACACGAAGGCCCGGTTCGGGTCGCCCAAGATGCCGTTCAGAAGCTTCCCGACAACGAAATAGAAAAAATACCCCGGTGGATGGGGGTTGTGCAGGGAAACGTCGAAATCCTCCAGGGAAAAGGCGAAGGCCACGGAGTCGAAATCGTACAGGAGCCGGCTCAACCAGGGCAGCCGGGTGAGGACCGCCAGGATCATCAGAACAAGGGGGGGGAACCACGATGCGGAAAGGGCCTTTTTCATACCATCTCCGAAAGAAAACAGGTTCCTCTAAAAGAGAAAGGTTCCCGGGGGTGGTTTCATTCCGGGCCCTGAAGGGGAGAGAATTCCCGGGCCCGCCTGTTGAAGACCCTTCTGAGAAGCTTTACATAGAGGAATTTCATGGAGGTGAACCCCGCGGTGTGGTAATGGTGGAGCGCCCGCGTGAGCCACCTTCTTTTCAGAACTTCCCG
>CAYTRL010000083.1:0-16708 GCA_964439795.1 uncultured Thermodesulfobacteriota bacterium | reverse complement strand
GCTTGAAATGAAAGGAACGGATATCTGATTTCAGATTATCTTGGACAGCAATGATGTCCGGTGTGTACGGTAGCGACCGGAAATTGGTTATCGGGTAGTTGGGGGCAGGGCAAGTGCAGATCCTTTTTACATCTTAAAACGAGCTATTCTGCTTGTCCATGGCGGCCTCATTAGCGACACATCAAGAGTGTATACCCGGGTTATCTTCGCGGTCATTCGGACCTAAATATTTATCCCTAACCTCAGAAGGTAATCTAGCCCGCCGAAGTTCCCAGTGTAGCTGCCATGTAGGAATACCTGGATTGACATCCTGGGCGGTTCATATATCACCATTCACGTCTGGCGAAGCAATACTTTCTATGTCTCCAATTATATGGAGGTGAGAGGGCAGGAAATAGCTCAAGGAAAAAGTAGATACAATTGAGCGGGACAATACGGGATCGCGGTGCGGAGTAGATCGAAAGTACCCGTTTCCGGTTTCAGATATCACTGACGAAGATTGACCGATGCATGGGCACCAGCTCTTTCTCCGGATGTTCCATCCCGGGTCCACCTTTCAATAAACAAAGAGATAGGTACCTTTATCCTTCCTTCCATTCGGTGTGGAAGAATTCGCCCCGGGGACGGTCCACCCGCTCGTAGGTGTGGGCGCCGAAGTAGTCCCGCTGCGCCTGCAGCAGGTTGGCCGGAAGCCGGGCGGCACGGCAGGTGTCGTAGTAGTTCAAGGCGCTGGAGAGGGCCGGGACAGGGATCCCCCTTTTCACGGCTTGCGTGACGGTGCTCCTCCAGCCTGGTTGGATGTCCCGGAGGCGGTCGCGGAAGGCCGGGTCCAGGAGCAGGTTCGGCAGGTCCGGCTCCCGTCGGTAGGCCTCGCGGATCGGCTCCAGCAACCGAGCCCGGATGATGCACCCCTCCCGCCAGAGCAGGGAGATCCGGCCGAGGTCCAGTGCCCATCGGTAGTGCAGGGAGGCTTCCCGTATCAGCTGAAACCCCTGTGCGTAGGAACAGATCCTGGCCGCAAGGAGCGCATCGTGAAGTTCACGGAGAAACGGTTCCCGATCTTCCACAGGAACCTCGGGGGGGCTTTCCAGGAGGGAGGAGGCCCTGAGCCGCTCGTCTTTTCGCGCGCTCTGGCAGCGTGCGAAAAGGGCCTCGGTGATGGTCTGCGCGGGCACGCCCAGTTCCAGGGCGGCCCGGGCGGTCCACAGGCCGGTCCCCTTGTGACCGGCGGTGTCCAGGATGCATTGGACCAGGGGCTCTCCGGTCTCCGGGTCCTTCGTGGACAGGATATCGGCCGTGATCCGGGTCAGGTAGCTCTCCAGATCCCCGCGGTTCCAATCACGGAAGATCCCGCTCATCTCCTCCGGCCGAAGTCCCAGGGCGCGATCCATGAGGGCGTACGCCTCGCAGATCAACTGCATGTCCGCGTACTCGATCCCGTTGTGGACCATCTTGACAAAGTGGCCGGCCCCGCCGGGACCCACCCAGTCGCAGCAGGGTTCGCCGTCCGCGGCGCGCGCGGCGATGGTCTGCAGGATCTTCTTCACGTGGGGCCAGGCTTTCGGAGATCCGCCCGGCATGATGGAGGGGCCTTCCAGGGCTCCCTGTTCTCCTCCGGACACCCCTGTCCCGATGTAGAGCAGTCCCTTCGACTCCGCGTCCAGGACCCGGCGCGCCGTGTCCTCGTAGTGGCTGTTCCCACCGTCGATGAGGATATCCCCGGGGTCGAGAAGGCCCAGGAGGTGCTCGATGGTATCGTCCACGGCCCTTCCGGCCCGGACCATGAGCATCACCTTGCGGGGGCGCCCCAGCCCGGCCACCAGGTCTTCCAGCCGGTGGAACCCCCGGATCCGGGTGTTCCGGGCCCGGCCGGTGAGAAAGGCATCGGTTCGCTCCGGCGTCCGGTTGTAAGACGCCACGGAAAACCCGTTGCGGTCCAGGTTCAGCGCCAGGTTCTCCCCCATCACGGCCAACCCGATGAGCCCCAGATCGAACGTTTCCATGCGGGTATCTCCTTGCCCGGGCCGGCACGCTAGCGCTGGATACGGTCCTCGATCTCCTGCAGCAGGTCTTCCCATTCCCGGAGCGACTCACGGACGACGAGAACATCCTTGTCCGAAATGCCCGGGGCCTCCCGCACACGGTCCACGTGGGCCTGGAAAGCGTCGAAACGTTCCTTCATGTCTTCCTTGCAGGCACGGACCAGGTCACGCACGTACTTGATCAGCACCTGGTACTTGAGGTTTTCCCGGAAGCGGAACATCTCCCGTTTCATGAGAGCCCGCCCCTCTTTCTGGAGGGTCTTCACCGTCTTGTCCCTCCAGCGTCTTCGCACATCGGCCCGTGCCTCGTCGTCGTCCTCCAGTTCCTTCCCGAATACGCGGTGGCCGAACCACCCGCCCGCCTTCCGGAGGGAAAGCATCCACCCCTGCCGGGCGGCCGCCAGGGTCTTCTGGCCCAGGGTGAGCTCGAGCTTCACGGAAAACAGGTCCACATGGGGGTTGTCCATCAACTCGCGAACGTCCATGGCCGCCGGGGCCGCCTCGCGGGACACGGTTTCCTGCCCCCCCGAGGAATCCACGGGACGACGGTTCTGGCTCATCTTCAGGTAGTTGTTGTTGAGCACCGCCTGATACATCTCCACCACGGCGGCAAACTCCTGCTGGACCCGCTGGACGAGCGTCTGGGTCTGCTGCGCAATCTCGGTGTTCACCTGGTCCACGAGAAAGAGGTGGAGGGACTGGTTGAACTCCTCGGCCAGCGACAGGGTCATGCCCGGGATGTTCATTCCGTTTGCGGATCCCACGGTGGACGCGGGATCCCACTGGCTCACGTACCCCTGGATGAACCCCTTGACGGACTTTCCCAGGTCGCTGAAGCTGGGATCCAGCAGGCTGTCCAGCTTGTTCCGGATCAGCGTCTCCATCTTGATGGCCGTGCCTTCCAGGTGCGACTCCATGTTCGGCAGCAGCCGTTTCCCCTCCACCGAACAGACCTGGAGGGTCTTCAGGTCGATATCGTAGGGGTTCGAGGCGATCTGCAGGCTCCTGCGGAGTCGGGCGGTGGCGTTGATCAGGGACCGCCGGGCAAAGGCCCGCTGAAACCGGCCCGCGGCCGGCGCGACCTCGTCGCGCCAGAAGGTCTGGAGGTCCCCCCAGCGGGCCTGCAGGGTTTCTGCCAGTTCCTGATCCTTTCCCCAGGACTCCAGCCGCTGCGTTTCCCTCGGGGACAACAGTTCCCTGCCGTCCAGCTTCCGGAACAGCTCCAGGAGCACGCTGACGGTGTAAAGCCGTGGAGTACCGAACCGGGACGCCAGAAAAGATTCCACGGTGGCCTGCACCCGTTTGAGGTCATCCAGGCTCCCGTGGGCGTCGATCTCGGTATTCAGCACGAATACGGTGTTCTCCCCCAGACCCAGGCTCTTCACAACGTCCAGCAGCTTCTCGTCCGCCTCCCGGAGTCCCATCACCGAGCTGATCATGTAGACGGTCCAATCGGCGCGGAGCAGGTACTCCTGGACGTTGACCAGGTGAGAAGGGTTCAGGGAGTCGCTCCCCTGGCAGTCCGCGATCTCTGTGGGGGGCAGCCCCTCCGGGAAGGCGACCTCCACAATGACATCGTCCACGTAAGCCGCGGAGTCGTCCGAAGTGACGATCTCCCGGTGCTCCGGAAACCACTCCCGTTCCAGGATCAGTGTGGAAGCATCCTCCTTCAGGTGCGGGTGGATCCGTTGGTATCCGTTCAACAGCGCCCGAAGCCTGGCCAGCTGGTTCAGGGCGTACCGGGGCAGGGCCGCAGGGGAAGGCCCGATGGCGTTCAAAAGGCTCAGGGCCGCTTCCCGGTGCGTCGAATCCCGAAGATCCAGGTTCTCCGGGGGCGGCTCCGCGCCATTCATCCCCGCCAGAAGAGCGGCCGCGAAACCGGCCTCGGCGTTGATCGCCTGCCAGCCCTTCCAGGTGATGGTCGCACGGGGCATGGTGGCGGGGACCACCCGGGTAACGGCGGAGGTGAGGGTTCCGGCCCCGCGCCGGAGGATATCGCTCCCCAGCAGGGCGTTCACACAGGTGCTCTTCCCGGACTTGATGGACCCGATGACCGCTACCCGCGAACAGGGAGTGTCCTGGGAGGTCTTCTCCCGAATCTCATCGAGCATCCTGCGGCGGCCGTCCCACAGGGTTTTCAAGACGGGCGCCCGCTCTTCGGCCTGGTCACAAAACGAGTCGATCGCCTTCACGATTTCCGGGACATGCTGGGCGGCAAATCCGGGTTGGTCTTGCTGCATATGGCTGAACACCTCGCTCGAGTCTGGCAGCCTGTTGGAGAAAGGGTCTCCCGGGGTTCGAACTCTTCAATGGTTTTCCGACCCCAAACTACGGTTTCGGGCAGGGGGGTTCCGCGTAAGAGGCGGCCGTTCTTTCCGACTCCCAGACGCGCACCCGGGTCAAACATACCCGGGGGTCGGGAATGCGCCCGGCCAGGCTGCTGTAGATGTATTTCGCCAGGTTCTCGGCCGTGGGAAGGGTGCTCTGAAAGGCGGGAAGATCGTTGAGAAAGGAGTGATCCAGCTCGTCCAAAACCCCCTGGAGCGCTGCTTTCACATCGTGAAAGTCTATCACCATGCCCACGTCATTGAGCTCCTCCGCCTCCAACCAGACCTCCACCTTCCAGTTGTGCCCATGCAGCCGTTCGCACCGGCCCCCGGTATTCGGGAGCCGGTGGGCGGCTGAAAAATCCTCACGCACCGTCAACTCGTACATCACGCGGGCTTCCCAGTGTCGAAGGAATAGTGCACAACTTGAAACTCTTTGCGGAACTCTTTGATGTCTTCCCCCACGAACCGGCCTTCCTGGAGGCACTGCTTGAAGAACAGGGCAATCTGTTTCATCTCCGCTTCCTTCATCCCCACGCGGGTCATCTCCTGTACACCGATCCGGATCCCGGCCGGGTTGGCCACGTTCTCCAGGGGTTCGAACGGGAGCAGGTTCATGTTCAGGATGATGTTGTTGTCCTCCAGCATGCGCGCCACTTCATCTCCCCGGCCGAACGGGGTGACATTCACGGCCACCTGGTGGCTCTCGGTGAAGTCGAACCCCTTGCCCTGGACATCGAACCCGAACTCGTCCAGGCCGTGCGCCAGGGCCTTGGCGTTCTTGATGGTCTGGTCCGCATACTCCGCGCCCATCTCCAGCATCTCGTAGGTTGTGATGGCCAGAGGCACAAGAGTGTCCAGGTGATGGTTGGAGGAGGACCCGGGGAAGGCACCCTTGTCGATTTTCCTCCACTCGTGGTCCTTCATGTTGCTCAGGGCGATCCCGCGCTGGGATCCGGGCAGGGTCTTGTGCGTGCTGCCGGTCATCACGTCCGCCCCCTCCGAGAGGGGGTCCTGGAAACGGCTCCCGGCGATCAACCCCAGCACGTGCGCGGCGTCGTAGATGATGAACGCGCCGTTCTTCTTCCCCACCTCGGCCAGCTCCGCCACCGGTTCCGGGAAGAGGAAAAGACTTTTCCCGAGGATCAGCAACTTGGGGTGCACCGTACGGATCAGCCGGACGGTCCGGTCCACGTCGATGTGGTACCCGTCCTTGGTCAGGGGAAAGTCGATGATGTTCTTTGTGTACTTCCCCACCGAACCCACCCGGTGGTGACTGATGTGCCCGCCCGCCGCGGTGGAGTTCACCAGGACCAGATCCCCGTATCCGATGTACTGGCTGAAGACCGCATCGTTGCATACCGTACCGCTGATGGGCCGGACATCCACCTGCCGACACCGGAAGAGGGTCTTCAGGTGCTTTTTCACCCGCGCCTCGATCTCGTCGATCTTGTCCGTACCCTGGTAATAGCGTTCGCCCGGGTGTCCCTCGGCGTAGCGGTGCGCAAAATCCGAGCCCATGACGGCCCGCGCACGCCGGCTGAGGATGTTCTCGCTGGCGATGAGGTTGATGGTATGGGACCTCCACTCGTTCTGCTCGGCCACGATCCGTTCAACCCAGGCAACACTTTTTTCATAATGCATGTCGAACATCCTTCCAGTAAGCGACGGGGACAGGAAGAAGGCACCCCCCTTTTCACCGGGTCCGGTTCCGGGGCATGGAACGCCCGTTCTTTTTTCGGGGAAACGATCGGTCCCGGGGGTGGATGAGGCGCTCGAAAACCGTTCGGACCAAGGTATCCCAGCCCATGGAAGTTGTCAAGAAATCGGGGGTTTTCATTGGACCGGACGCGTGTTCCTCGGGCCCCCTGCCGCACCCGTGTCATGGACAACCCTCCCCCCACCTGCTACAGTATCCGCCGGTTTCCCCGGACAGACAACAACAGGAGGCGCATGCTCCGTGGCCAGGCTAAAGGGGTTTCTCACCACCCGATCTTCACGGTTCTTCAAGCTGACCGGGCTCACCACCCGCGTGTCGTCGAGCTACACGGGCCAGCGGCTCAGGGAGATCTTCCTGGCCCCGGGCCAGAAGGCCGACGCCCGAACCGCGGCGCACATCCGTAACGCCGAGCGGATCGTCAAGACCCTGGGTGAGCTCAAGGGGGCCGTGATGAAGGCGGGACAGGCCGCTTCCGTCCACGCCGACCTCCTGCCCAAGGAGTTCGCCGAAATCCTCTCCTCCCTGCAGCACTCGGCCCCCCCCATGGATTTCGAGCTGATCGCCGAGCAGATCCGATCCGAGTTCGGCAAGGACGCGGACGCCCTGTATGCACACTTCGACCGGGAGCCGTTCGCCTCGGCCTCGGTGGGCCAGGTCCACCGGGCCCGGCTGGCCGACGGGACAGAAGTGGTGGTCAAGGTCCAGTACCCCGGGGTGGAGGACAACATCGACGGGGACCTGAAGAACCTGAAATCAATCATTTCCATGGGCAGTTTATTCGGGTACCGGAAACGGGACCTGGACGAGATGTTCAAGGAGATCCGGGACCGCCTGGTGGAAGAGCTGGATTATGAGCAGGAGATGGAGAACCTGCTTGCCTTCCTGGATCGGTTCCGGGAAGACCCACGGGTTCTCGTCCCCCGGGTGTACCCGCCCTACTGCTCGCGGAGGGTCCTGACCATGGAGTACCTCCCCGGCGACACGCTGGAGGCGCTCCTCTCCCCCCCCTACACCCAGGAGGACCGGAACCACTTCGGCCGGCTCCTCTTTGACCTGTACCTGCACCAGGTGATCCGGCTGGGCCTGCTGCACGCGGACCCGCACCCCGGAAACTTCGCGTTCCGGAAAGACGGCCGCATGATCTTTTACGATTTCGGCTGCGTAAAACAGATCCCCCTGCACATCCGCGAGGGATGCCGGGACTCCATGCGGGCAGCGATCCAGGGCGACTACCGGGAGTTCGACGTGGCCCTGCTCCGGCTGGGGTACCGGGACCCCCGGAAAGAGGCCCTTCCCGCGGACTTCTACCGGCGATACGTGGAGGTGTTCCGGGACCTATGGGATCCGGAACACACCTACGACTTCCACAACTCCACGATCCACGAACAGCTCTTCGAGCTGGCCCCTCTCGGGTTTTCCAAGATGCTCCACTTCAAGCCGTCCCGGGATCTGATCTTCATCAGCCGCGTGATCGGGGGACACTACGGAAACCTGAGACACATGCGCGCCTCGGCCTGCTGGCGAAAGATTTTGGACCCCTACCTGGACGAATAGGATCACAGGACAGGGAGGACCCGGGGCCTCAGGAGCCGGCTTTCTTGTCGGGCCGGCCGGACCCTTCGTCGAAAAGGCAGCCTCCCAGTCGCGCCAGACCCGCCAGATCGAACACGTCCTCGTCCAGAAGCGGCAGGGTCCAGTGAGGGACCGCCCGGTCCAGGGAACCGATGAATTCCCGGATGCGCTCCTGATCGATCTCCGCCAGGGCCTGCACCTTGTGGAAGATATCCAGCAGCACGGACGCGAGATCCCCGAAGCGGGCTTCGGCCTCCCGCTCCAGGTCCTCCTGGATCGACGAACGGACCGTGGCCGGCTCCCCGGTCACCGGGCTGCCATCCCGCCCGTTCCGGAGATAGTCCGGGTGCATCCGGTTGATGATGAACCCGCCGAACGGCATGCGGTACTCCGAGAGCTTCTCGTAGAAAAACCGGGCCTCCCTCAGGGGCATGCGGCTCGGACCCATGACCATGAGGAAGGAAACGTCGGGGCCGCGAAGCACCTCGAACACTTCGTCCGCCTCCTTCCGGAAATCGTCGAACACGTCGTTGAACCCCAGGAAGAAATCGGACACGTCCTTCATGAACTCGGCCCCGGTGATCCGCTCGATCACCTTGAACACCATGGAACCCGTACGGTTGAGGAGCTTGAGCCCCCCGCGGCCCATGGCGAAATACGGCTTGAGAAACCACTTGAGTACGTCCTTGTCCAGGAAGTCCGAAACCTTCTTCGGGGCGTCCAGGAAGTCCAGGGCCTGCCGGGTAGGCGGTGTGTCCAGGACGATGGTGTCGTAGGTTCCCTGCCGGTACAGGTCGTAGAGCTTCTCCATGGCCAGGTACTCGTGGGAGCCCGCCATGGCGGTGGACAGGTTCTGGTAAAAATGGTTTTCCAGGATCCGCCGGGCCACCTCCTCGCTGGGAGCGGCCTTTTTCACCAGATCGTCGAAGGTGGTCTTGGTGTCGAGCATCATGGCGTACAGGGCGCCCGTGGGCCGAAGCCCGGCCTGCTGGAACTTCTGTTCCGGGACACGGGTCTCGCGGTTGCCCAGGGACTGAAGGCCCAGGGAGTTGGCCAGCCGCCGCGCCGGATCGATAGTGAGCACGAGTGTTTTTCGGCCCTGCAGGGCGGCGTGCAGGGCAATGACCGCGGACAGGGTGGTCTTTCCCACGCCTCCGGTACCAACACAGACCACGATTTTCTTGTCCCGTATCACGGCCGCCAGGTCGTTCATCCTTCCCGGGCTCCTTCCGCGTATTGCAGGTTCATCGCCTCCTCCAGCCGCCGGGAAAGCTGTTCCACGGCATCCATGTCCAGGGACCGCGTGAACAGGAACGGAAGAAGGAGCAACGGCTCGGAAAAATCGAAACCGAGCCGTTCGATGTACCGGCGGTTCATGGCCCTCCGGCGCTGAAAGGAACGAGCACTTTCCAGCAGGGGGCGCCATCGCCGGTCTTCCCGGAGTTCTTCCATGAGTTCCTCGAACCGCTTTCCGTGCCGTTCCTCCTTCTCCGGTTCCTGCAGAAGTTCCGGATAGATCCCGTTGACCACCAGGCACCCCACCCGGAACCGGAGCTCTTCCTTTACCAGCCGCCGCATCTCCACCGCCTCGTTGGCGGGCATCTCCTCGGCCAGGGTGACGATCACGAACGCCGTGAGGTCCGGGTCTTTAAAGAGGCGCAGGACCTTGGCCGCCTCGTCTTTCACGAAGCCGATCTTCAGGGTATCCACCGCGGTCTGCGGCATCCGGAGGTGGGAAAACCCGTGCCCCGTTGCAGGCATATCCGCCACCACAAGGTCATACGTGGGACGGCCGTCCTTACCAGGCTGGTTGTCCACCAGATCCCAGAGCTTGCCCACGGTCATGAGCTCCTTCAAGCCGGGCGCGGCGGCAAGAAAGGTGCGATACATTTTGCTCTGGAACACCCGATCCAGGATGCGACGGCTCCTGATCTTTCCGGTGAGGTAGTCCTCGATCGCCGCGAACCCGTCGATGTTCATCACGGAGATGCCCGGCCGCACCTCCCGGGGGACGTAATCCATCTCCTCCCGGCTGCCCAGCAGGGAGGCAACCGTGGGCACGGTGTCGATCTCCACGACCACCACGCGCAACCCGCGCCGGTTCGCCAGCAGGGCAAGCGAGGCAGCCACGGTGCTCTTGCCCACGCCACCCTTGCCCGACACAATGAGAAGGCGGCGGGAAAGCAGCCCGTCGTCCGCTTTCACCGCAGGTTTTTCCTCAACCGCGCCTGATTCCATCTGCATATCGCCCCCACGTTTTCCCTGATCCGGCGAACCACAACCTCCCATCGGCAGAGCCCCCTAAGGGTGGCATTCGGCTCTCAGCATTCAGCTTTCAGCTCCGCCCTCTCCAAATATCCGTGCTGCCCGGAAAGGTGTAGAGATGGGTGAGCTGTCTACAACCCCTGATACGTCATGCTGAAAGGAGCAACCGGACCCGCTCCCCATCGAAATCCCTGAATCAGAAACAATGGGGGGATGTGGTTGGGAGCCGACCGCTGACCGCTGATCGCTGACAGCCAGACAACCGAACGCTGAAAGCCATTTCAAAAGTCCTTGCCGACCTGTCCCACCAGGTGCGGGGGGTTCAGCGTTTCCCGGCCCCTGATACGGATCTTCAGGGGGTTGTCCCGCAGGCGGAGGTAGTGCTGCTCATCCCCGGGCCGGTAGTGCGGGGGAAAGTAGAAGTCCAGGAACAGCCGGTATTTTCCGGGTCGGACCTTGCTTGCCAGGATCTCCGTGTAAGCGTACCCGATGCTTCCGGGGAAACGTTCCACCGGCATCGCCGTTTCCATATCGTCGATATACCCCTGCCCGATCTCCACCATCTCCAGCAGTTCCGGGGGGAACAGGGTGCGCGTCATCAGGACCCCGTACGGCCCGTAGAAGATCCGCCAGCGATCCTGCTCCCGGGGGAAATGCTTCTCGGCATCGGACATCCGTCCGTCGATAATCAGGGCGTCCGGTTCCTGGCTGTTCCGGAAAAAGGAACCGATCACGCCGGGGGCGTAATCCGTCCCGTAGCGTATCCGGGACGAGGACACCATCCGGTGAAACCCCCGGGGAATCTGCAGGGTGATGGGGACCGAGGCAAACCCCTCGTAGGTTTCCACGTCCGCGTAGGTCTTCACCCCCCGGAACCCCAGGGGAAGCTTCACGAACTGCTCGTAACGGCGGAGGTTCCGGATCGGGCCCTGGATGTAGGCGATCCGGTCCGAACCCAGACGCTCCTCATGAAGCGACAGGGGGAGGAAGCTGAAAAACTTGAGGGACACCCGGAACTTCAGCCGGTCCACGAGGTTCTCTCCGCTTCCACCCGCACCCGGAGGGGTGCTGTGATGCTTGTAGAAGGTGGTATGCAGGCCGTCCTCGGTGATCAGGTACTCTGCGTGCGTACAGGCGGAAGAGATGATCTCGTTCTCCGCATCGTATTGCACGTAATCGGGGAGCGGGCAGAGCGGAGGCGGCGTCCGTTGCTCGTACCGCGCGAGATAGACCCATCCCCTTCCCTTATCCACGGGGTCGATGAGCTCGATCGGGAGGATCCGCGGGGCCCCGGGCAGTTCCTCCAACCCCACCGCTTTCGGCCCCGCATCCCGTGCCATGAACAGGATCACATCCTGCTTGTCCAGCCTGCCGTTACTCCGGGCCCCGTTGTTCCGTTCGCCAAAGGGAAAGATCCAATCTCCCTCCCGGGTACGCTCATCCACCTGGAAACGGATGGGAAGCAGGGTTCCGGCCCGGTTGCTGAAAAGCCGGAGGTGGCGGACTTCAGCCCCCAGGAAGTCTTTCGGAAGTGTGTCTCCGGTGACCAGAACCGGGTCCGGCGTTCTCTGGAGAGGGGGTTGCGCGTTTTCCGGTTCACCGGAAGCTGGACCCGTGTCGGGCTCCGAGGCGGAGAGGAACGGTGGGGAACCCGCCGGGAAGAAACCACAGACAAACAAAACGAGCAGACATTTCACCAGACGTCGGTGCGGGAATCCTGGGTGCATGATCGCTGGGGTCCCTTTCTTGGCTCCCGTCAGGGCGACGGGGTTTCAGGGGGTTTGATCCGAGTTCCGGGTCTTAGCCATTTTTTCTGAATTCACAGGAGGAAACGGCCGTTCGGGTCAATGAGAGGAGCCAACCACTGATTGCGAAACGCTCACAACCTGCGGGTCTGGCTCGTCAGGTCCTTGAAGTTTTTGCGGGCTTCTTTTTCAGCTCCCTGAGCACCTTCCGGAACAGCCCCTTTCCTGCCAGGTCCGGGTTCCGGGCAACGATCCTCAAAAACAACGACAGGGTGAAATCGGTCTTCAGAAACTGCAGAAACTGCCGGTCCGTAAGCCGGTCCATGTAACGGACCGCTTTGTCCCACTGGGGATCGGTAAAGTCGGCCATGCGTTTGTTGATCTCCATGGCGATCCGGAAGTTCCGTCCGTGCCGCCGGTCCCACTCCTGATACGCCCGGGCCAGCTGATCCTTCCGGGGCCCTCCCCTCCTCAGGGCCTGCACCGTGGCTCGGGCAGCCAACTGGCCCATCTCCATGGCGAAACGGATCCCCTCTCCCGCCAGGGCCGACGCCTGACCGGCCGCGTCACCGACGATCAACAGGCCGTCGGCAACGGGTTTTCGAGGAAAAAGCTCATCCGGGATGAACCCCCGGTGGAGTTCCACACATCCCGCGTCCCGCAACAGCGGCCCGAACCGTTCATCTTCCTCCATGAACCGATGCAGGCAGGCCTTCAAGTCCACTCCCCGGGCATCCGGGTAGGTCACACCTACTCCCACGCGCACTCGGTGTCCCCCCCAGGGAAAGATCCATCCGTACCCGGTGGGTGCCACGCGGGAGCCCACGAGCAGGACGAAGTCCTCCTGCGGCCAGCGGGGCGCGTATACGTCGTACTCCAACCCCACCCCGTAACGCCGGAAGCCGGAAAAACCGAATACCTTGCGCGCCGTGACGCTGGCCAGTCCCGTGGCGTCGATGGTGTCCTGTGCGGTAATTTTTTCCCGGGCCCCCTGAAACGTCTGGATCCTGGCGCCCGTCACCGTCCGCCCGCTTAGAAGCGGTTCAAGCGCCCGTGTCCCCAGCAGGAACCTCACCCCCTTTCCAGCCGCCTGTTCCGCCATGTACTGCAGCATACCACGCACGTCGAGGACACCGATCCCGTCTTTCAGGTTCCGGAACGATGCCTCCTCGCCGGGGGACAGGAACAGGATCCTCCCCACGCGGTGGACCAGGGACTCCGGGATCCCGTACTTGCGGATCTCCGGGATGTAGGTGGCCCCGCTGGTGTGGATGGGGGAACCGATCTCCCGCTTCTTTTCCACCACCACGGTTCGGAGACCACCCGTCGCGCAGATCTGGGCCGCTATGAGGCCGGCCGGTCCGGCCCCCAGGATCAGTACGTCCGCAGCGTTCCCGCTGGATGCACCGCTCATCGACTCCCTCTTCTTCCCTTCTCTAGTTGTTTTCCTGGAGAAACTGCGTCACGCCCTGGGCAAGGCTGTTCAGGTTCGGGGTGAGAAGTTTTACGATGAATTTTTCCACCTGCGCTGAGATCTTGCCGGCCAGCACACGGGGCACGCCGGGAACGCCCCGGGTCTGCACCGAGAGATCCCCGGTGATCTCCAGGACGGTGCGGCCCTCCCCTTCCGACCGATAGGTGTTGATCCCGCTGCACGTCACGTTCTCCTTGAAGAACATGGGCTGAATTTCCCACCGGCATTTCTTCTGCTCGCTGTCCCAGACGGCGGTGTCCAGCCATGCGATCTTTTCCGGGTCGATCAGCTTCACCACGGCCTTGGGGATCTCCGCTTTCCCATACCACCGGTTCAGCACGCGGACGGTTTTTCCGTCCGGCTCCTCCCGGGATTCCATCACGATCTTCACCACGTTGGGCAGGTAGGGAACCAGGTCCTGCAGGCGGTCACGGACCAGAACGAACACATCATCCACCGCAAAGGGAATTACCTGGGAAGACTGAAATTTCATGAGGGCCTCCTGTGCAGTCCCTGCCGCCCTCCACGGAGACCGGCGGACCACATATTTTATAGAAATAAACGGATCGTACCTGTTCCCTACTCCTCTGTTTCCTACCCAAGCTGAGGGAAGAAGTCAAGAAATACGAGGGGTTGCCATGCAACCGGACCCCTCGCCCGGGACCGGGAGAACGGGCCCGCCAGCATCGGAAAAACATCCTTTACTTTTTTGTAACCGCTGTTATAGAATATAGGAAGGAGAAAATACAATGAAAAAAGAAGACAGCTCCAAGATCATTGCGTTCCGGCCCCGGATCCGAAAACCCTCACCCGGGAACCAGGATAAGGCTGAGATCGAATACGAAGAAACCCTCCAGGTCCCCCGCTGGGTCCGGACGAGCCTCTATTCGCTGTTCGCACTGGTCATCTGTTATTTCCTGTTCTCCCCGTTCATCAAAGAGGGTTCGAGCGATCCCGTTTTCCTCCTCCTGGCTCTCGTTTTTGCCCTGGTCGCCTGGATGCTCCACCTGTTTCTCACCATGAAAATCACCCTGACATCCGAGGAGGTTCAGTTCGGATTTTATCTGTTCAACAAGAAGATCCCTTACGGGCGGATCGTGGACTGTTCCGTAATCCGCTACAATATCATGGACTTTCTCGGCTGGGGCGTCAGAAAAGGAACGAACGGGATCACCATGTACAACATTCCCGGAGATCAGCAGATCGCCGTGAAACTCCTGGTCCGGGAGGAAAACGATGAGCGGAAGGAATACGCCTTCAGTTCAAAGCGACCCCAGGTAGTCTGTAAAAAACTTCAGATGCACCTGTTCCAGGGCCCACCCAAGAAGGAAAAAACTACGCAGAAAAAGGAAGGAACCCTCTCCTCCAGCCGTTAAGCTTTCAGCGTTCGGCTTTCAGCTATTGAGGGACATCCGATCCCGCCCCGCCCTTCTTCAGGATGTTCTCGAGGATCGACTCCTTGTCCCCCTGTCGAATGAACTCCTCGATCTCCATCTCTTTCCGCAGGGAGGCATCACGAAGCCCGGACAGGTCCACGGGGATATCCCAGATCCTGCAGAATTTTTCCAGAACCGCCAGGCTCGACTTCGGGTTGTCGGTCCCCACCGTGTAATAAGGAAGTTCCCCTAAAAGCCCCAACCCCTCAAAACCCATCTGCTTTCCGATCCCCAGCAGCAGTCCGTTCAATCCACTTACATTCCCTTCGGTCAGCAGCATGACGTCCAGGGCTTCCAGTTCCTGAAGGAGGTTCCCGTTTGTGGCCACACCCCACACCCGGGGGGATTCCATATGGGTGATGGAGGTGGCCAGGGCAGCACAGGTGAAAAGCCTCTGGACACCGAAGCTCCGGGCCACCTGGATCACACGCCGCGCCAGGCGGAACCCCTGCGGATGCAACGGCTGGGAGTCTCCCAGGAATACGATCAGGTCCCCGACTTCCTCAGGATGCTGATACAGGTAGAAGCGGTACTCCGGGATCTGCAGCGGCAGGATCTTGTTTTCGTGGATGGAGATGCCCTCGGCCATGGAAAACTCCGGGGATTCGATGGACCCCAGGGGTTCCATCTGCAGCTGATCCACGATGTACCTCGCCGCGTTGAACGAAACGTTGCCCATACCCGGCCAGGCGGCGAACAGGGAGGGACGGATCAACGTGGGCCAGCGATCGATAACGATGGATGCATCCTCCATCACTCCGCTTCCCTGTTGTGCAGCCCGCTCACCTTTTCCCATGGCAACATAGATCTCCGTGACCTTTTTCTTCCATGTATCCTCACGCACCCGCAGCCGGGGGTTCAACCCTCCTTCCGGGCCCATGCCTCGTCGTCCAGTTCCTCCCGGAGGGGCCTCTCCATGAGCGCAACAGCTGCTTCCGGAACGGGTTTGCCCTGATGAAGCGCGTTGGCCACCTGTTCCGAAATGGGCATGGAGACATCCAGTTTTCGAGATAGATGCCAGACCGAATGGGCGGTTTCCACCCCTTCCGCAACCATTTTCATGGAGCCTATAATCTCCTGCAGAGGCTTTCCCTCCCCCATTGCGACCCCGACCTGCCGGTTCCGGCTTAACGAACCGGTACAGGTGAGCACAAGGTCTCCGATGCCCGCATGACCGCTGAGCGTGAGCGGATTGGCTCCCTTGGCAACGGCCAGCCGTGTCATCTCGGCCAGCCCCCGCGTGATGAGGCTGGCTTGGGCGCTCAGTCCGAACCCCATCCCGGCGCATGCGCCCACGGCAATGGCGATCACGTTCTTGACCGCCCCCCCAACCTCCACGCCCACCACATCCCGGGAGGTGTAGATCCGGAAGAGGGAACTGCCCAGCAGGGATCTCACTTTCTCCCGGCAGACCCTGTTTTCCCCGGCCACCGTCACGTTCGCAGGTTTTCCCAGGGCAACCTCTCTGGCAAAGCTGGGCCCGGAGAGGTAGGTCAGGAAGGGGTGAAACTTCCCGGGGAGTTCCCCGGCGAGGATCTCGGACATGAGTTCCAGCGATCCCTTTTCGATCCCCTTGCTGCAACAAACGATAGGGATGTCCGGGGGAAGGTCGTAGCGGATACGCAGAACCACCTGGCGCATGAACTGGGACGGAACCACCAGCAGAACGAGTCCGGCGTCCGCCATGGCTTCCTGCTCGTCCAGGGTGGTGACGATCCCCTCGGAAAGAGGGACATCTTTGAGAAACATCGAGTTCCCGTGATTCTCGTTGATCTCTCGGGCCACTTCCGGTTCACGGACCCACTGAGAGACCTGGTACCCCCGGGAAGCACAGAGCTGGGCGAGGGCGGTTCCCCACCCGCCGCTTCCGAATACGCAGACCTTCAACAAGGAAACCTCCTGATCCGGCGAAGATGTTGTGGAACAGACTCGAACCACCGTTCCCGAGCCCGCCCCGTGTGGGACCACAACGGCAGACCGTTCCGTAGTTGTAGCACATTTTCAACCGCGGTCAACAGCTTTCACGCCGGAAAGATGCCGGGCCCGATTTACGGAAGGAACCTGCAATGAACCGTTGAGGACCGGAAAGTCCGCGCGGGGGGGGGGGGGGCCGGGATCCACCGGAAA
>CAYTRL010000082.1:0-16713 GCA_964439795.1 uncultured Thermodesulfobacteriota bacterium | reverse complement strand
CGCCACGCTGGGGGGACACGTGCACGTGGATAGCCACGCGATCCTGGGGGGGTTGGTGGGGGTTCACCAGTTCGTGCGTGTGGGTCAACACGCCATCGTGGGCGGGCTTTCCGGTGTGACCCTGGACATACCGCCTTACACGCGGTCCGCCGGTTTCCGTACGAAGCTGTTCGGACTGAACATCGTCGGCCTGAAGAGGCAGGGGTTCACCTCGGAGCAGATCCGGCGGTTAAAACGTGCCTACAAGATCCTGTTCCAGTCCGGTGAGATCCTGGAAAAGGCGGTGGAACGGGTGCGGGCCGAGGTGGAAAGCGATCCGCACGTGGAGAACATGATCCGGTTTCTTCAGGAAAGCAAGCGGGGGTTCTGCCGATAAGGGCAGCTTCCGACGCAGGGGTTGGACCGCGTTTCGTCTGTTCAACGGGTGGGGTGAACCCGGGAGAGTACGGAGAAGCATGATGGGGCCGCCTTCCAAAAAGCTGCGCGTCGGAGTGGTGGGAACCGGTTACCTGGGCACCTTCCATGCGCAGAAGTACGCCGCCATGCCCGGGGTCGAACTGGTGGCGGTGGTGGACACGGACTTCCCAAAGGCACGGGCACTTGCACGGGAACTGTCCGCAACGGCTTATAGACGCCCTGATGAGATCCACGATCTTGTGGACGCGGTGAGCATCGCCGTTCCCACGTCCCTCCACCACCAGGTGGCCCGGGGGTTTCTGCGACGTGGGATCGATGTCCTGATCGAAAAGCCGATCACCGAAAGGATCCCGGACGCCACGGAGCTCATCCGGATTGCCGATCGGAAAGGCTGTATTCTGCAGGTGGGGCACCTGGAGAGGTTCAACACCGTCTGGGACGCTGCCGACCCGGCCCTCCGGGAGCCCATGTTCATCGAGGCACACCGTCTCGGTCCGTTCCAGGGGCGGGGAATCGATGTTGACGTGGTCCTGGACCTGATGATCCACGACATCGACATCGTATTGAAATATGTCCGCTCCCCGGTGCGGGAAGTGTATGCCGCCGGGGTACCGGTCCTCTCCTCCAACGTGGATATCGCCAACGTGCGGCTTCATTTTGAGAACGGCGCTGTGGCCAACCTCACCGCCAGCCGAGTGAGTTTGAAAAAAACACGAAAGATCCGGTTTTTCCAGCCGGACCTGTATGTGTCCGTGGACTACGACGCGGGCAAAACACAGGTCATCCAGCGGATTCCCCGGGGGAAAACCCGGCCGCCCAAGATCACGGGAGAAGAGCGGATTGCGTCTCCCGCCGATTCACTGAACGCGGAACTGGCCTCGTTCGTACGCTGCGTCAAAACACGGACCCCGCCCGAGGTGGACGGACGGCAAGGCCGTCGTGCGCTGAAGGTGGCCATGCGGATCCTCCGCCGCATGCGGCCTTATGGACCGAAACCTCGGGCCCGGTGATGCGAGACATGAAACCCCAGGCAGAACAGGCCGCCTGCCAAAGGCAGGCGGGCCGGAAACCTTCCGGAAAGATCCTGATCATCGCCGGGGAATCCTCCGGAGATACCCACGGGGCTCACCTGGTCGAACAGATCCTCCAGCACGCACCGGACACAGAGATCTACGGAATCGGGGGCGACGCTATGGAGCGGGCGGGCGTACGGTTGATCATGCACGCCTCCCGTCTCACGGTGATGGGGGTCGTGGAGGTGGCCGGACTGTTGCCGGAATTCCTGAATGCGTTCCGCCGGATCAAGCGGCAGTTCAAACAGGATCCGCCGGACCTGGTCGTACTCATCGATTTTCCCGACTTCAACCTGCGGGTGGCACGGAAGGCCGCCCGGCGGAAGATCCCGGTTGTCTATTACATCAGCCCACAGCTCTGGGCATGGAGGGGCGGCCGCATCCATGAGATCGCCAGAAACGTAACACACATGATGGTGATCTTTCCTTTCGAAAAGCTCTTGTATGAACGGCATGGGGTGCCGGTGACCTACGTGGGGCACCCCCTGATGGACCATCCGGATGTCCGAAAACCCACCGCCGGCAGGATGGGGGCCATGAACGACCTGGGACTCTCGCCCCTGTACCCGGTGCTGGGGCTGTTCCCCGGCAGCCGAACCAGAGAGGTGAACGGCCTCCTACCGGATCTCCTGCGGGCGGCACGGAAACTCCGGGAAAGTTTTCCACGGTTGCAGTTTCTCCTGGCAGAAGCGCGGGAGCTGGATCCGTCCATCTACGACCGGATTCTCGAGGCCTGCCCCTTGCCGGTGAAACGGGTCCGGACCGGAATCCTTTCCGTGGTGGATGTGTGTGATCTGGCGCTGGTAGCATCCGGGACCGCCACCCTGGAGGTCGCCTTGAGGGGCGTACCGATGATCGTCGTGTACCGCGTATCGAGAAGTACCTATCATCTGGGGAAATGGTTGATCCGGGTGCCGGCCATCGGCATGGTGAACCTGGTCCCGCAGAAGGGAGTGGTGCCGGAACTGATACAGCAGGACGTGAACCCGGAACGGATCGTGGAACACTGCCTGCCGTTTTTCCGCAATGCCGTTTATGGTTCCGCTGTCCGCAAGGAGCTTCTTCGGACAGGGGACCTCCTGGGAGGACCCGGGGCTTCGGACCGCGCGGCCCGGGTCGTCCTGCAACAGTTGAACGCATCCGCAGGCGGCACTCCATGAAACAAACGGATCCACGAACAGGGAAGGGTCCCATGAGAGGTTCCACGGACGAGAACACGGAACCGGTGTGGAGCGCCAACCCAAAGAAGGCGGCCTCCCGGAAAAAACTCGTCCGCTGGCTCCCCCCTTTGTTCTCCGCGCTGATACGGGTGGTGTACGCCACCCTGTGTGTTCGGGTGGACGTATCACCCCGTGCGCGGCGTTTCTTCCGATCCGGAAACCCCTTTGTCCTGGGTTTCTGGCACGGCCGCATGCTGATCCTGCCCCAGATCTACCGCACCAAGTTCCGTCCCCCGGACGACCTGTGGGCCCTGGTCAGCCAGCACTGGGACGGAGAACTGATCGCCCGTACCGTTCGGCCGTTCGGGGTCCGTGCCATCCGGGGTTCCTCCACGCGCGGCGGACGGGAGGCGTATCAGGAGATGTGCGATCATGTACGCGCCGGGAACCGGGTGGGAATCACGCCGGACGGGCCCAAGGGACCCCGGTTCCACGTGGTCCAGACCGGCATACTGCGGTTGGCGCGAGATACCGGGCTTCCGGTCGTGCCGCTATCCTGGAGTGCGTGGCCTCGGATCTGTATGGGCAGCTGGGATCGTTTCCAGATCCCGCTCCCCTTTGGGCGGGTGGATGCCATCTACGGGGACCCGTTGTTTCTGGACCCGGAAGAAGGGATCGAGGCACAACGGAAACGCGTGGAAACCCGCATGAACCAACTGACGCACGAGACCGGGAACCGTGCGCGGGAGGCGCGTTCCAGGGCGTGGTTGTTCGCCGTCTACCGTCTGGGAAGAAGCCTGTTCTCCCTCGTCCGCTTACCCGGAATTTTTCGGACGGGAAGCGTGCGATGGAGGCGCTTGAATCCGTTACCGGGGACAGCGCCCCCTCCGGGCGGTGCCGCCGTCCCCGGGGGCCCGGATGGTTCCGGGGTGTGGGTGCACGCACCTTCGGCGGAAGCGGTCCCGGCGGCGGCTCTCCTGGTGGAAAAGATCCGGGAGCACGATCCTCATTCCCCTTTGGCGGTATCCGTTTCTACGAACAACGAACAAGGGTTGGACTCGAAAACGTTCGGGGAGGGGGTTCCATTGTTTTCCTTCCATCCGGAACGACCGTTTGCGGTAAGCTCCCTCCTGCGGGCGATCCGACCCCGGTTGTTCGTTCAGACGGAAGACGGGATCCGGCCCGATCTTTGCGTCCTTTTTGCACGGAAAGGCATCCCCTCCGCCCTGGTCAACGGGCGGATCTCGTTGACTGCCGGCCGACGAAAACGCTTTCTCCGCTTTTTCTACCGACACGTCCTGGACAACGTTTCCGTATTCGGCATGCAGACCCGGGAGGATGCGTACCGGATCATCCGGTTGGGGGCGGATCCAAGACGGGTGGTTGTGACCGGGAAGATTCAAAGCCGTGATCCCACGAACGGGAACCGTCACACGGAAGCGGCCGACCGGAGCGCTGCCCTCCTGCGGCCCTGGCTGGAAGATGACTAAACGGTTACGAAACGCCCTGCAGGCGTACTGGGACAGAGGCTCTTCTCCGAGTCTTCCGGGACGACTTTTGTCCTGGCTGCTGATCCTTCCTTCCTGGGGATACGGTGCCGTCCAGAGACTCCGACGATGGTTCTACCGACGGGGGTTTCTTCCCTCAAGGAGGTTGTTTCCTCCGGTGATCAGCATCGGCGGGCTGCGCGTGGGTGGAAGTGGAAAGACACCGTTTGCCTGCTGGATGGCCCAGCGGTTGCGGGATAAGGGGTATCGGGTGGCGGTGCTCACGCGGGGATACGGGAGAGCGGAACCCGGGGAGACCCTGGTATTGCACGGTTCCGGGGATGAAACCCTGGATCCGGATCTCTGCGGGGACGAACCCTGCCTGCTGGCCTCTTCCCTGGTCGATGTCCCTGTGGCGGTCGATGCCCGACGGTACAGGGGGGGCGTGAACGTCATGCGGTCTTTTCCGGTGGATGTTTTCCTGTTGGACGACGGATTTCAGCACCTGGCGCTTTCCCGGGACTGCGACATCGTCCTGTTGCCGGAAGGGGAAGATCCCGCGCGGATGTTCTGTCTGCCCCGGGGCCCGCTTCGAGAGTCGGCTTCCGCGCTCCGGGACGCGGACATGGTTGTGCGCTTTGAAACGGCGACGGAAGGTTCAGACACCCCCCTGGAACCCCCTGGAGATCTACAGAGGTACCGGAACGGAACCGACGTCTGGGCCGCCCGGATGGAACCCGGAGAACTGCATGTACTGGGAGAATCTGCGCCGTTGGATCCAGACTCCCTGCAGGGAGAAAGCCTGTTCGCCTTCTGCGGGATCGCCCGTCCACGGTCGTTCTGGAACAGCCTGGAACGTGCCGGATTGAAGGTCGAAGCATCCTGTGCGTACCCCGATCACCACCGATACACTCCGCGGGATCACCAGGAACTGCTGGATCGGCTGAACCGTTTTCAACGGGCCGTCACCACCGAAAAAGACGCCGTCAAACTGGCCCGGTTTCCATGGCCTCCGGGAAAACTGCTCGTGCTCGGGCTTCGTCCCGTTCTTTCCCGCGAACCGGATTTCTGGCGGGTGCTGGAAGCGCGATTGGCACGGGCACGACGCTGATCCAGGAACAGAACGTATTCAACATCCAGAATCGATCCGGGTTTGCGCCGCACCCGGAGGGAGATCAATCTCGACATGGCAAAGGCAGAGAACAAGTTCGTACGCTGGATCAGGGATAAGCGGATCGCGGACCGTTTTGCGTACGCTTTTCTATGGCCGTTGCTGGAGATATTTTCCCGGATTCCGCCGGCGTGGGCGGTACGGATCGGAAAGGTCCTGGGTGCCATGGCGTTCTACCTCGACGGGCGGCACCGGTGGGTCTGTCTGAAGAACCTGGAGGCGGCCCTTCCACAACTTCGACCCGCTGAGCGGTGGGACCTGGCCCGGAGGGCGTTCGAAAACGCGGGCAAGACCTTCCTGGAATTTCCGGGACTGGCCCGAAGAGACCCGGTGGAGATTCTGCGAACGGTCCGCTACGAGGGGTTTGAGAACTGTCTGGACGCGCTCAAGGAGAAGGGCGTGCTTTTTTTGACGGGACATCTGGGCAACTGGGAGATCATGGCTCTCAGCCAGGGGTACCGCAAGCACCCTCCACTGGCCTTCATCGCGCGGCCCATGGACAACCCGTACCTGGACAGGTGGGTGAACCGGATCCGGGTCCGGAGCGGTAACCGGATCATCCAGAAGCGGGGCGCTCTTCGGAAGGTCCTTCGATCTCTGCGGGAGGGGTACGCGGTGGGGATGCTGATGGATCAGCGGGTGCTGGGGACAGACGGCCTGTGGGTGGATTTTTTCTTTCATCCGGCAGGAACGTCCGCGGCCATCGCCTACCTGGCCGTTCGAACCGGTGCGCCGGTGGTGCCGATCTATGCCGTCCGGGACCCATCGGGCACAACCTACACCGTTATTACAGAGCCCGAGGTGCCGGTGTCCCGCACGGGCCGGACCGAGTTCGACGTGCTCGAGACCACCCGCCGCTGCCAGAAAAAGCTGGAGGAGATCATCCGGAGACACCCGGACCAGTGGTTCTGGATGCACCGCCGTTGGAAAGGCTCCCCGGGGGTCCTGTATCAGAAGAAGAAGATCAAAAACCCTTTGAAAAGTCTTGGATGAATCCGGCCCCCCCTACGCTCAGAAACGGAGAGGAGAAAGACATGACACCCGCGGTTCGATCGGCGGAGGCGGTGTGAAACGCAGGGCGGTGTTTCTGGACAGGGACGGCACCCTGATCAGGGAAAAGGGCTACCTCAGCGACCCGGAAAAACTGGAACTGGAACCGGGCGCCGCAGAGGCTGTTCAGATCCTGAACCGTTCCGGCCTGCCGGTGGTGCTTGTCACCAACCAGTCCGGAATCGCCCGGGGGTTCTACGACGAAGGGGACCTGGAAAAGGTCCATCTTGCCCTGCACGGCCTGCTGGAGCGGGAACGGGCACGACTGGATGCCGTGTATGCATGTCCGCACCACCCGGAGGGCGCGGTGGAGGCCTACCGGAAGCGATGTTCGTGCCGGAAACCGGCTATCGGCATGCTCCGGAAAGCCGAGAAGGATCTCGATCTGCAGCTCTCCGGTTCCTACCTGGTGGGAGACAAACGTTCGGACATACAGTGCGCCCGCGACGGGGGACTGGTGGGGATCCTGGTCACCACGGGCTACGGACAGAAGGAGTGGGAACTGTCGATCCAGGATCCGGGCTCTCCGGAGCCCGACCTGGTGGCCGGAAGCCTGATGGAAGCCGTCCGGCGGATCCTGGCCGAGGAACGGACGGAAACGGCTCTCAATGGGATCGGGGAAGCGTGTGGTCCGCCCTGGACCTGCAAGTTCGTCTCATGGAAACACCTTCAGTCGCGTCTGGCGGTTCACCGGGAACGCGGGAAGACCGTCGTGCTGGCCAACGGCGTGTTCGATCTCTTGCACGCCGGCCACGTGCAATACCTGCAGGCAGCCAGGCGGGAGGGGGACCTGCTGATCGTCGGGGTGAACGATGACGCGTCCACCACCGCCCTGAAAGGGGCCCCGAGACCGGTGTTTCCGGCGGCGGAGCGGATCGCCGTTTTGAGCGCGCTGGCATGTGTGGACTACTGTGTGCTGTTTCGGGAGCCCACGGCGGATCGCCTGCTCGAAGCGATCCGGCCGGAGGTTCACGCCAAGGGGACCGATTACACAGAGGACACGGTCCCGGAGAAGGAAACGGTGGAGCGGTACGGCGGACGGGTGAAGATCGTCGGTCCGCCCAAGATCCGCTCTTCCTCCGATACCTTTCGATCCATTTCCGGCGGATCCGATGATTGATCCGGCAACCCCGGGGATCCTCGGAGCAGGGCCCATGAGCCGCTTCCTTGTGGTGAGAACCGGAGCCCTGGGAGACATCATCCACGGCCTGCCGGTAGCGGCGGCACTGAAAAAGGTTTATCCACAAATCCGCCTGGATTGGGTCGTGGAGGAACGCTACGCAGAGCTTCTCCGGTGTGTTCCGGTCGTGGATGCATGCGTCCCGGTGCGCTTCAAGGAGGGGGTGAGGAGGCTTGCTGATCCCGAGGCGAGAAACCGCTGGATGCGGACTCTGCGCCGCCTCCGACGGACCTCCTATGACCTGACCGTGGACCTGCAGGGACTGATCCGAAGCGGGGCCATCGCCCGGTGGACCCGGGCTCCGATCCGGTTCGGGTTCCCCGGGCCCCATGTGCGGGAACGGCCGAACTGTCTGTTTTCCAACGTACGTCCGCGCTGGATGCTGACCCACGGTCATGTCATTGACAGAAACCTGTGCCTGCTTCATCCTTTAGGGATCCGATTGCCAGGGTTTCGGGAGTTTCCCTACCAGGTTCCCCTTGACCTCAAACAGCGGGTCGGGCAATATCTGCGCTCCACTGGACGACGCGGTGACAACGTCTGCGTGGCGGTCCATCCCGTGGCAGGCTGGCCCACCAAGGAATGGCGGCCCGAGCGCTATGCGGAGATCCTCCGGAGGCTTTCCGGGGTTCCGGGCACGGAGATCTTCCTCCTGTGGGGGCCCGGGGAACGGGAGCGGGTCGAGGAGCTGCGGGCGGCCTCAGGATCCCCGGCGCACATGCTCCCTGACATGGGGCCCGCTGAACTTCTTGCCTTTCTGGCAAGGTGTGATCTGTTTCTGGGGGGGGACAGCGGTCCCATGCAGATGGCCTCCTCACTGGGGAAACCGGTGGTGGCGCTGTTCGGCCCCACGGATCCCAGAAGAAACGGTCCGTTTCTGGGCAGGCACCGTGTCGTGTGGGGAAGGGCGGCATGCGCTCCCTGTTACAAGCGGAGATGCCCCCGGACCGACTGCATGGACGCCGGGGGCGTGGAAAGTGTGTGGAAAGCCCTGATCGGGTCGTTGGAAGAGATCCGAAGAGAACCTCTTTTAGACAGAAAAGCACGGTAACGCAGCAGAGAACGATAAGAACAAGGAGGATGAATTCATGGCCATCGATAAGGAGCTTCTGGAGATACTCGCGTGCCCGAAGTGCAAAGGGGACATCGAACTGACCGAATCCGAGGACGGATTGATTTGCAACGGCTGTAAACTCAAGTACCCGATCAAGGATGATATTCCCGTGATGCTGGTGGACGAGGCGGAAAAACTCGACTGATCAGGCGCAGCCCCTCCCGGGACGGGTGTTCGATCAACATCCCTGCGATGGCCGTTTCCGGCCCCGGTTCCAGGGGGCGTGCGGGAGCGAGTGAAATCGGGTTGAAGTCGATATCGGCTTTTTCTTTCCCATCGATCATTTCTTGCGAGGAGTCACTATGGTCACCCAGGATGATTTCACGATCCAATCTCTGGGAAAACCGATGATCCCTTCCAAAATTGAGTACCGGAACGGCAGTGGCGACCTCCGCTCCGAATACGTCGACGACGACGTCCGGGTCAGCTTCAAGGTGAAGTACAACCGGAACGACCCCGAGCGAGACGGGCTGAACATGGAGAAGGCCGGTCCCCGGGAGCACATGTTCTTCGACCCCACCGAGACCCGCGTGGGCATCGTCACCTGCGGGGGCCTGTCCCCGGGATTGAACAATGTGATCCGTTCGATACAGCGGGAATGCCTGTACAAGTATCATGTGGCCGAGGTATACGGTTTCCGGTTCGGCTACAAGGGACTCAATCCGGAAAACGGTTTCTACCCCCTGGTGCTCACCCAGCGGAACGTGGAAGGGATCCACAAGCACGGCGGCACCATCCTGGGGTCCAGCCGTGGCGCGGAGGACCCCGGGGTGATGGTGGACACCCTGGAAGAGATGGGGGTCAACATCCTGTTCTGCGTGGGCGGGGACGGCACCATGCGCGGGGCGCACGCCATCTGCGAGGAGATCGAGCGCCGGAAGCAGAAGATCTCGGTGATCGGTGTTCCCAAGACCATCGACAACGACATCGACTACGTTTACAAGACCTTCGGCTTCGACACGGCCGTCGGGAAGGCCCGGGAGGTGCTCGACTGTGCCCACGCGGAGGCGGTAGGCGCGCCCAACGGGATCGGTCTGGTGAAGGTCATGGGCCGGGATTCAGGGTTCATCGCCGCCAACGCCACCCTGGCCAACCTGGAGGTGAATTTCTGTATGATCCCGGAAATCCCGTTCGACCTTCACGGGAAGGGGGCGTTTTTCGAACAGTTGGAAACCCGGCTGAAACAACGGGAACACGCGGTGATCGTGGTGGCCGAGGGGGCGGGCCAGGACCTGATTCAGAACGGGGAGCAAAATCGGGATGCCTCGGGCAACCTGCTCCACGACGACATCGGGGAGTTCCTGAAAGAAAAGATCCAGGAACATTTTGCAGAAAAAAAGATCCCGATCAACCTGAAATACTTTGATCCAAGCTACATCATCCGCAGCATCCCCGCCAACGCCAGCGACTGCATCTTCTGCGACAACCTGGCACGGAACGCGGTTCACGCGGGCATGGCGGGAAAGACGGACCTGGTCATCGGTCTGTGGCACGGCGTCTACGTCCACGTCCCGATCCCCCTTGCAACCCGGGAACGAAAGCAGATACGGCCGCAGGGGTCGTTGTGGAGACACGTCCTCGAGGTGACCGGCCAGCCCATGTTGATGAAAGCCCAGGAGTGACCGGTAGGGGGGAACCTTACTCTTCCAGCAGGAGGTCGCTCTTAAGGGAAGGCGGGGGACGAAGGGTTTCCAGGGCCATCTTACGATCCAGCGCCACCCGGGGGCTGATCTCGATCTTCACCGCCAGCGATCCGTCCGGGTTCCGGGGGATCGTTGATCCGGCCTGCTCCAGCCAGGACGCGTACAGTTCCATGAGGTCCCGCCGGGCCGATTCCGGGGAGTCCGCACCGGCGGCGTTCTTGACCGGAGAGAACTCTTCCCGGCGGATGACCTCCAGGGTGACCGGGTTTTCGGCGAACTCCAGGGCGTCGAAGATGAACGACTCGAACTTGATCCCGTTGGGCTCCTCCGGAGAAACCCGGTTCCCCTGTGCATCGATGTGCGGGACTTTCTTGTCCGCCCGGTGGAACGGTAAACGGATGCCAGCGGATTGCAGCCGCCGGATGAAGCCCACCTGAAGCATGTGCATGGCAATGCTCCCGGCCCAGTATTTCAACTCCCCGTCCGGTCCGGTGGCGACCATGTCCTCAGGGCTCAGGTCGCTGTACTCGATCACGCCGAGCTTTCCGTTCCGAACCCCCACCACACCCACCTTCTCCTCGGGAGAGGTCTTGCGGAGCACCTTGGAACTCATCTCCGCTCCGGCCATGGCATGCGCTCCGATGAATACCGGGTCCAGTACCCGGACCAGTACGTTGTCCACCTGGAAATAGGAGATTTCGGAGATTCCTCTCTCTACCATGTGGTCCAGGGCGCCGCTGGCGGACAGGGCCCGGAGGGTGCCCCCATGACCATCGGGGCTCAGGGAGAGCTGGCACGGAGAGGCCAGAAAGATCTTGCCGTCCGGGTCTACGGCAGGAAGCGTACCCTGAACGAAAAAAAATACCTGCGTTTCCTTCAGCCCGAAGAAGCCGTATTTTTGGAAGAAGGTTCTCGTATCCAGGTCGTTGGCGGGACTGGTCATGATGAACCACGGGACGGTCTTTCCGAACCGTTTCTGGGTGGCCAGAACCTTATCCGCGAAGAAGGCGAACAGGCATTTCCCGGACAGGGGTCCGATGGGGAACGCACCCTTGGGCCCGTCAAACCCCAGGCGCGTACCCTGTCCTCCGGCCACCACCAGAGGGGCCACCTTTCCATCGGCCAGGAGAGCCTCACCACGTTCCTCGAACCTTCTCGCGTTCTCTTTTTCCGAGGCATCCCCGGGCACGCGGATGATGGGTGCCGGTTCCAGTTCCACGGTCTCCGGACTGTGTGCATGGGCAACCAGGGTATCGTTCAGGGTCCGGAGCAGATCGAAATCCACGGAATCGATCTGATCGAGAAGGGTTTTTCGTTCCTCTCCGTCGAGACGGTCCCACCAGGCGAACAGGTGCCCCTGCCCGAACTGTTCCACAACTTTTCTCAGTGCCGATTCCCGGGTCGTGACGGATTCTTTCATCATAGCCAGCCCCCTGGAGCTCTGTGGCGGGAAAAAGAGAGGTTCGGAACCGATGATCACCGCAGTGCCTTCTATGTGATCAGCCCCGGTGAACGGTTCTTGTTCTAACTAACCATTCTCCAAGAATTTTGCAATGGAGAGCGATGCCCCGGCATCTCAGGAACCTTGGTGAATCAATTTTGTAAAGATAATTAACCGCTTTAATAATAAAGATATAACATGCTGATAATACAGGATATATTTTATGATAATTAACGGCTTCCAGACCCCGTGATCAGGGAGGAGGAACGGCCTGCCTGTCCGGACACACCCGATTCGGCATCCCCGCGCTCCATGTCCAGTTTCGACCTGGATTTCCGGATGGGCAGAGGGTACTTTCCGGTGAAGCAGGCC
Source organism: uncultured Thermodesulfobacteriota bacterium (assembly GCA_964439795.1). Lineage (GTDB taxonomy): Bacteria > Desulfobacterota > DSWW01 > DSWW01 > DSWW01 > CAYTRL01. The sequence goes on along the minus strand of CAYTRL010000082.1, from coordinate 4,605 downwards.
GCACAGTAATCGCCGGACGGATGCCGTGCACAGGAAAGCATCTTCACGGGAGTGACATAACCCAGGCTGTCCACGTTCAGGTAGCGCCGGATCTGCTCCACGGTTTTTTTCGAGGCGATCAACTCGCCGGGGTCCGGGAAGTCGATTCCGTAATAACAGGGATGCCGGCAGGGCGGAGCGCTGATGCGAAGATGGATTTCACGAGCCCCGGCCTCCCGCAGGGCTTGTACGCGGGATTTGGAGGTCGTTCCCCGTATGATGGAATCGTCAACCACCACCAACCGCTTTCCCTTGACCACGTCCCGGACAACGTTCAGCTTGAAGCGAACCCCCTGAACACGACCCGTCTGTTCCGGTTCGATGAAGGTCCTGCCCACGTAATGGTTCCGGATGAACCCCCTCTCAAACGGAATGCCGGACTCCTGCGCATACCCGATGGAAGATGAGATTCCGGAGTCCGGGATGGAGATCACCAGGTCCGCATCCGCGGGGTGCTCCTCGGCCAGGGCCCTTCCCAGGGCCACGCGGAAGCTGTGCACGCTCTGGTCGAAGACCACGCTGTCCGGCCGGGCGAAGTAGATCAGCTCAAAGATGCAGGATGCCCGATGGGACGGTGAGGGCCCCTCCACCCGTTCCGAGCGGAATCCGGCCTTGGTAATGGTCAGGATCTCCCCGGGTTCCAGGGAGCGGATGTGTTCCGCGCGGATCAGATCGAACGCACAGGATTCCGAGGAGAGAAAATAGGCTTTGCCCCTTCGCCCCAGCACCAGCGGACGGAATCCGAGGGGATCCCGCGCTCCCACGATCCGATCTTTTTCCAGAAGCAGAAACGAGTATGAGCCGCGGATGTGCTTCAGGCAGTGACCCAGACGGTTGCGGATCTTCTGATGGCTGGGCCGGGCCAGCAGGTGTGCCAGCACCTCCGAGTCCGTACCGGTCTGGTAGATGGAACCGCTCTTCTCGTGACCGTTCCGAAGGGTTCTGGCGTTGACGATATTTCCGTTGTGTGCGATGGCGATCAGCCCCTTCTGGTAGCGGACCACCAGGGGCTGGATGTTCTGGATACGGGAAGCGCCGGTGGTGGAATATCGCACGTGACCGATGGCCCTGTCCCCCGGCAGGGATTTCAGCGCCTCCCGCGTGAACACGTTCCCCACGAGTCCCATACCCTTGTAGGAGCGGATATTTGATCCGTCACTGGAGACGATCCCCGCGCTTTCCTGTCCCCTGTGCTGCAACGCGTATAAGCCGCAGTAAACTTCGTACGCGGCTTCCGGCACCCCGAACACACCGAAGATTCCGCAGGCTTCCTTGAGTTCCTTCAACGTCGTCTCCTGTCAGTGAACCCCCCGGCCCATGACCAGCATGGCAGGGTCGATGCCCATGTTTTTCAGGGCGGTTTCCCAGATGTTGTCCAGAGGTGTATGGAAAAGCAGGTCCTTGTCCACGTTGGACAGGATCCACGCCCCTTCCTGGATTTCATTGTCCAGCTGTCCCGGCCCCCAGCCGGCATAGCCAACGAAAAACCGGTAGGATTCTTGACGTTCCGCCAGTTCGTCCAGGGCATCCAGGGAGGTGTTCAGGTACAGATCATCCACGATTGGATGCCGGGTACCGGTGGAGCAGACAGGGCCGTGAACGATCCAGGCGTGCTCTGGCTGAACGGGACCGCCCCGCATCAGAAAGGATGTTTCGTCTCCCGACCATGGCCGGCCCATCTGTTGATAGAGGCTCTGGATGCTCTGGTCCGTAGGGTGGTTGATGGTCAACCCCATGGCACCCTCGTCTGTGTGTTCGATGAGCAGTACCACCGCGTGAAAGAAGTTGGGATCCAGCAGCTGGGGAACCGCGATCAGGATCCCCGGTGCGAATTTCGCATTCTTTGTCATGGTTCTTCTCCTGTTCCACGAACGGTGTGGAGCGCCTTCCTGTCGCTTTCAAAGGCCATGTTCACGGGAATCCGGTCTAGCGGGAACCACTCGAGATCCGTCACGTCGTCCCGGGGGGTGAGTTCCGTCTGGGAAAGATGGACACGAAAGTAGATGTTCAACACGGCCACACCGTCCGGTCCGTAGGTGTCGGAGAAGGCTGCCACGAAATCCCCGATCACACAGTCCACCCCCAGTTCCTCCCGGACTTCTCTTCGAAGGCCCTGGAGCGGGTCTTCGCCGTAATCCAGAAACCCCCCGATCATATTCCAGTGGCCGAAAAACGGCTCGATGCCGCGCTTGCCCAGGAGTACCCGACCCCGGGGGTCCATGACAACCGCTCCAACGCACGGATTGGAATGATGGTACAGGACAAACCGGCACGATGGGCATTCCTGCCGGTACGGGCTGTCCTGCGGAAGCGTTTGAGCGCACCAAGGGCAGAACCGATGTGGAGGTCTATGGGTCTTTTCGTTTGTCATGTTTCGTTTCAGATGGCTGCAGTAAAGAAACAATTATACTATTTACCGGAGGGGAGTGAAACCCGGGTACAGGTATTTCCGGGGTTTCCGTGCCATGGCTCAGGATCGGCTGAAACCACCGGTCTCGTCATTTCCTGGAAACTTTTCCAGAAGGGATTATAATGGGCCGGTTGACGGAAGATGGAATCCGGATGACGTGAACCGGTACTCTCGCGATCCCTGGAGGCGTTCGGGAATGAAAATCGCCCTGGAGGCTTCCAGCCTTGCCCGACGGGACCGGACCGGGGTTGCCGTCTATGGGTGCAACCTGATCGAACAACTGGCTCGAATCGACCGCGAAAACCGGTATGTTCTCTGTTACCGGTTCTCCCGGCTGAAAAACCGGCGCCACTTTTTCCGCGTGTCCGGGGCCGGATTCGGTACCAAGATCATACAGGAACCGCTGAACCCACTGTTCATGAACCGTGTGGACCTCTACCACGGGCTGGACGCCCGTGTCTATGCGGGCGGAAAGGCCCGAAAAGTCGTCACCGTTCATGACCTGTACGCATGGTCCCGGCCGGAACCGGTCCGGGGAGCCGTCGCCCGGAAGAGACGCCGCTTCAGGACCCTGCTCAACGCTGCCGATGCCGTCATCGCTGTTTCCCAGAGCACGAAACGTGAGGTTTTGCACCACGTTCCCTCCGTAAAAGAGGAGAAGGTTCATGTAATCCCCCTGGGCGTGGAAGCCGGGTTCGGGCCGAGATCCCCCTTGGAAACCGTTCCCGTCCTACAGCGGCATCGGATTGAAAAACCCTACATGCTCTACGTGGGGTGCATGGAAAGGCGCAAGAACCTGCTGCGGTTGTTGACGGCCTTTGCCCGGGTCCGGGAACGTCGTTCGGAACCCGGGATGCTGGTCCTGGCCGGAACGCAGGGGGAGGGGGCCGGCGAAGTTCTCGCGGCCATGGAACAGCTGCCGCCCTCCGTTCGGATCCGTTCGCTGGGATACGTGGCGCGCGAAGACCTTCCGTTTCTCTTTTCGGGAGCGGAACTTTCCCTGTATCCCAGCCTGCACGAGGGGTTCGGTCTACCGGTACTGGAAGCCATGGCATGCGGGTCGCCTGTGGTGACCTCCCGAACCAGCTCCCTGCCGGAGGTGGCCGGGGATGCAGCTCTGACCGTTGACCCCAACTGCGTCGATGAGATCACGGATGCCATTCTTGCGTTGCTCGACTCCCGGGAACGGCGGGAGATGCTTCGGGAAAAAGGGTTTCGGCGCGCTGCGGGATTTTCCTGGGAACGGACCGCCCGGGAAACCCTTCGAGTTTACCGGCAGGTGGCTCCAGAAAAACGGGGAGGATAGCGGTGCGGGTGCTCTACCTCAACACGTCCACGGGATGGGGCGGAATGGAAATGCACCCGCTCGTGGTTGCCGAGGAACTGTCTCGTCGGGGGACCCCCCTCCTGTTCGCCATGCGCAGGGGGGCGCTGTCACATCGACATGCGGCCGGACGCCGGTTCGCTCCCATCTCCCTTCCGTTCCGATGGTACTTCCACCCGCGGACCTTCTTCGCTCTGCGGCGCATGGTCCGCGCCTTCCGGATCGATGTGGTGCACGCTCATGCCTCCCGCGATGCCTGGAGGGCCCTGCTGCTGGCGGCCGGGACCGGGAGGAGGGCGGTGTTCGTCCTTTCGCGTCACTTGGCCTCGCCGGCGGGTTCCCGGAAAACCGATCCCCTGCACCGGCTTCTTGCACAAAGGGTCGACGCCATGGTGGCCATATCGGGATACATCCGGGAAAATATCCTTGACACCTACGAGATTTCGGAACGGAAGGTGCACGTGATTCCGTACGGACTGGGAAACGAGGTGCTGGGAGAACCCGAACGTGCCCTCGCTATCCGCAGGAGCTTCCGGGTGCCGGAAAACGGATTTCTCGTGGGCATGGTCGCACAGATAACGCCCGACAAGCGACAGGATCTGTTCCTGCTGGCGGCCCGGAGGGTCCTGGAATCGTTTCCCGGGTGCCGCTTTGTCATGGTGGGGGGGACGGTACAGCCGGCCTTTGAAGACACGATCCGCAGAAGGATCGCTGACTGGAAACTGGAAGACAAGGTGGTCCTCGCCGGGTTTCGACAGGAGATTCCGCACCTGATGAAGGCCCTGGATGTTCTGGTCCTCCCGTCCCGGGCCGAGGCGTTCGGTCTCGTGCT
>CAYTRL010000081.1:0-16752 GCA_964439795.1 uncultured Thermodesulfobacteriota bacterium | reverse complement strand
AGATGAATTTCCACTGAGGGGAATTATACAAGGCGTACTTTAGAAGTACGTTGACGGACGAGGGATAAGTGGAACGCAGCAGATGAGCCTTTTTCAACAGCCTGTTAGGGGAGTCCGCGGACGTTGTTCCCCCAGACCTCATTGTTTCTTTCCCGAACCCTTCTGCCCCCCGGAGGTCCACATCGATGCGCTATTCTGAGTTTTTCCTGCCCACGTTGAAGGAGGTCCCCGCCGAGGCGGAGGTGATCAGCCACCAGTACATGCTCCGGGCGGGCATGATCCGAAAGGTGGCCAGCGGGATCTACTCCTTCCTGCCGCTGGGCCTGCGGGCGCTCCGGAAGGTGGAAAACATCATCCGGCAGGAGATGGACCGGGCGGGAGCCCTGGAGGTGTTTCTGCCCAGCATCCAGCCCGCGGAGCTGTGGAGGGAGACGGGCCGCTGGGAGACCCACGGCGACGAACTTCTCCGGGTCAAGGATCGGCACGCACGGGACTTCTGCTATGGCCCCACTCACGAAGAGGTGATCACCGACCTGGTGCGGCGCGAGGTGCGCTCCTACCGGGAACTCCCCCTGACCCTCTACCAGATCCAGACCAAGTTCCGGGACGAGATCCGGCCGAGGTTCGGATTGATGCGGGGCCGGGAGTTCAGCATGAAGGACGCGTACAGCTTTGATCCCGACGAGGAGAGCGCCCGGGAGAGCTACTGGAAGGTTTTCGAGGCCTACAAGCGGATCTTTGCCCGCCTGGGGCTCGCCTTCCGGCCGGTGGAGGCCGATACGGGCAACATCGGCGGCAGCTTTTCCCATGAGTTCATGGTCCTGGCCGAGAGCGGGGAGGACAGCATCGTTTTCTGTACGGGGTGCGACTACGCGGCCAACGTGGAAAAGGCCGGTATCGGACAGCGGCCGCCTGCCGGGGAACAGGCCGGGAAGGGGGACCTGGAGCTGGTGGAAACCCGGGGCAAGAAGACTGTGGAGGAGGTCACCCGCTTTCTGGGCGTGCAGCCGGACCGCCTGATCAAGACCCTGATCTGCCGCACCGGGAACGGTGACGTGGCGGTCCTGGTGCGCGGAGACCGGGAGGCGAACGAGTTCAAGATCCGGGGAGTGCTGGGGACGGGAACCTTCCACCTGGCGTCACCGGAGGAGGTCCGGGAAATCACCGGGGTGCCTGCAGGCTATGTGGGGCCCGTTGGGATGCAGCTGCCGCTCTATGCGGATCAGGAGATCCAGGGGATGACGGATGCCGTGGTGGGGGCCAACCGGGAGGATCATCACTATCTGCACCTGGATCCGGGGAGAGAGCTCGTGGGGGCGGTTTATGCGGATCTGCGCAACGCCGAGGTGGGGGACCCCTGTCCCCGGTGCGGGGAAGAAATGGAGAAGAAAAGAGGGATCGAGGTAGGACACGTCTTCATGCTGGGCACGACCTATAGCGAACCCCTGCATGCCGCCTATCTGGACAAAGACGGTCAGGAACGCACCATCTGGATGGGGTGTTACGGGATCGGCGTGGGACGTACACTGGCGGCCGCCATCGAGCAGAATCACGACAAGGACGGGATCCGGTTCCCGTTTCCCATCGCCCCGTTCCAGGTCCTGCTCACCGCGCTGAATCCAGCGGATGAAGAGATCCGGGAAGCCAGCGAGAACCTGTACGCCGTGTTCCAGAAGAAAGGGGTGGAGGTGCTCCTGGACGACCGGGACGAGCGGCCCGGAAAGAAGTTCAAGGATGCGGACCTGATCGGGATCCCCCTGCGGGTGACGATCGGAAAGAAGAACCTCAAGGAAGGCAACGTGGAGATCAAGCTGCGCGAGGAAAAAGAGGTTCAGATCGTCCCCCTGGAATCGGCCGCAGTCCGGGCCATGGAGTTGATCGAAGAACATGACCCCTCGACCGCGTAAACCCCCTGCCGGTGGAAAACCGGCCACCGCTTCCCGTCCCCGTAAATCCTCCGGCGGCAAAAAGCCGGCCGCCGATTCCGGCAGGAGGGGCCCGGGAGGGCCCAAGGGAGCCGGTCGACGGAAGGGTGGGCCCGGTGGTGAAGGCGGCCGGAGAGATGCCGGGGGGCGGGCACGGTCTCGCCGCAGGACGGAAAGCCCCTTTCCAAGAGACCGGAACCGTTCCGCTCCGGGGTCTCGTTCCGTTCCGGGTTCCCCCGGCGGGAAGGGCCGGCCGTCTCCCAGGCGGCCGGAGACCCTTCCCCAGGCCCGCCGGGAGGAAGTTGTTTCCGGGGATGCGTGGATCTACGGTGTGCAACCCGTTCTGGAAGCCCTGCATAGCGGGGAACGGCGTATCGAAAAGATATGGATCGCTTACGGAAGAGCCGGGACGGGTGCGGCAAAGATCCTTTCCATGGCCCGCGACCGGAGAATCCCTGTTTCCCGGCGGGACCGGGCCACCCTGGACGAGAGGGCCGGGACCGGAAAGCACCAGGGGGTGCTGGCACTCTGCGCTCCGGTGGACCGCGTTCCCTTGGAAACATTTCTGGAAAATCTTCCCTCCGGGCAAAGCAGGTTTCTAGCCCTGGTGGACGGGGTGCAGGACCCTCACAACCTGGGCGCTGTGATAAGAAGCGCCTGTGCCGCAGGGGTGGAAGGTATCCTCCTGCCCGACCGGAGGATCAGTCCCGTGACGCCGGTGGTGGCCAAGGCTTCCGCCGGGGCCCTGGAACGGGTGCCCATCGTGGAGGCGGGAAACGCCTCCGAGGCCCTGCGGCGGATCCGGGACCAGGGGATCCTGGTGATCGGTGCGGATCCGGAGGGGGAGAAGGGCCTGTACGAGCTGGATCTTCGCGGCGACCTGTGCCTGGTTCTCGGGGGGGAGGGCAGGGGGCTTCGTCCCGGGTTGCAGAAATACTGCCACCACCGGGTCGCGGTTCCCATGATAGGAGCCGTGGACTCTCTGAACGTGTCCGTGGCCTCCGGGGTCCTGTTCTACGAGGTGGTCCGCCAGCGGAATTTTTCCTCAACCAGGGAGCGATGAGTTGGAGGGAAAACATCACATGTCTTCTCCGACAAAACCCAGCGTGCTGGTCACACGCCCCATCTTTTCCGAGGTGATCGACCGGCTGGAGGAACAGGCGCGGGTTGTCGTGCAGCAGGAGGATCGCTGCCTGGAAACTCGGGAGCTGATCGAGCATGTCCGGGGAGTGAACGCCCTGTTGAGCTTTGTCACGGACCGGGTGGACGCTGCCGTAATGGATGCCTCGCCGGGGCTTCGGGTGATCGGCAACTGCGCGGTAGGGTACGACAACATCGATCTGGCGGCGGCCACCGAACGGGGTATCCAGGTGTCCAACACTCCCGGCGTGCTCACCGAGGCCACCGCGGATCTGGCCTGGGCCCTGCTGCTGGCGGCGGCCCGGGGACTGGTGCCCGCCGACCGGGACGTCCGGGAAGGGGCATTCCACGGCTGGGGGCCCATGGATTATCTCGGGCAGGATCTTTGCGGGGCCACCCTGGGAATCCTGGGGATGGGAAGGATCGGGCAGGCCGTGGCCCGCCGGGCCCTGGGGTTCCGGATGCGGGTCCTGTACACGACCCGTTCCCCATGGCAGGGTTCCCTGGGAAGCGTGTCCCTTCCGGATCCGGATTTCGATCCGGGTCCGCACCGGGTCCCGTTGGACACCCTCCTCAGGGAATCGGATTTTCTCTCCATACACGTGCCCATGAACCCCTCCACCCAGCGGATCATCGGCCGCGAAGAGCTGGCGGCGATGAAGCCCACGGCGATCCTGATCAACACCTCCCGGGGAAAGGTCGTGGACGAGGGAGCACTGGTGGAAGCGCTCCGGGAGCGGAGGATCGCAGGCGCCGGCCTGGATGTGTATGAAGACGAGCCCTCGCTGGCCCCCGGGCTTGCGGACCTGGACAACGCGGTCCTGCTCCCGCATATCGGCAGCGCATCGGTGGGGACACGGATGAAGATGGCCATGACCGCCGCGGAGAACATCATCCAGGGGCTGCAGGGGAGGCGGGTCCCCAACCTGGTGAATTCCGACCTGCCGCCGCCATGAACCCGTTGATCGATGAACTCCGGTTCGGGTTTCTCGGTCCCTACCGCGTCGCCGGGATGGGGGAACCGTGGTCCATGAAGATGGAGGCCACCCACCGGTTTCTTCGAGAGCAGGGGATCGGGGCGATCCTGACCCTGACCGAAGACGACCTGTACGGGGGCCGGCACCGGGCCGCCGGGTTCCTGCAACTTCACGAGGCCATGGACGACGGTGAACCCCCGGACGAAGAGGGGATGGGGCGGGCCCTGGCGTTCATCGATTCCTGCGTGGAGCAGGGTGTGGGGGTGGCGGTGCACTGTATGGAAGGGAGAGGCCGAACCGGGACGGTGCTCTGTGCATGGCTGGCGGTGAAGGAATCGCTTGGGCCGGAGGATGCGATCCGGAGAATCTTCGTGCTGCGGCCCTGTACGGTCCTGAGTCCCACGCAGCGGACTTTCCTCCACAGGACCCTGGGTGGGAGTGGAAAAAACCCCGGGTAACAATCCACGCATGGGGCAGAGAGAGAGGTAAGCGTTGTTCGGCGATCCGAATTTCCCGATCCTGGCGATCATCGTATTTTTTGCCTACCAGATCGGGGCTACCACGGGGTTCGGCAGCGCGGTGATCGCCCTGACCTTTGCCGTGAACTTCTACCCGATCGATTACCTGATTCCGGTGGTCGTGCCCCTGAACGTGGTGATCTGCTCCATCCTGGTGATCCGGCACCACTCGGGGATCCAAAAAGAGATGCTGCTCCGAAAGATCCTCCCCCCGGTGTGTCTCGGGATGCCCGTGGGGTTGCTGATCTTGAACCTGGTGGATACCGGCAGTCTCAAGTGGGCGTTCGGCCTCTTTGTGCTTATCGTTTCGTCCAGCGAACTCCTGCGCACGGCCCGGGCACACCGGGACGCCCTGATCCGGCCCCTGTCCGCGGCGGGATCGCTCGTCTGGCTGCTGGGGGGCGGGATCATCCAGGGGCTCTGGGTTTCAGGGGGACCCCCCATCGCCTACTGGGCGGGCCGGACCCTGCCGGAGAAGGGAGCCTTCCGGAGCACCCTGTCCTGCCTGTTTCTGATTCTGAACGCCCTTCTGTTCGTCATCCATCTGGCGACCGGCCGCATCACGCCGGACACCCTCAGGGTCAGCCTGCTGCTCATCCCCCCCGTCTTGCTGGGAATCCTGGCCGGGGAATGGCTTCACGTGAAACTGCCGGAACGGGGTTTCCGCATGGTGGTGTTTGTGGTGCTGGTGTTTGCGGGCGCCTCCATCGTGATCCGTGGATGAAGGGGCCTTGTTCTGCAGCGAGCCCGGGACGCATCCGGGTCCGGAGGGAACATGAATATTCTGCTCCTGCTGGTGGACGCCCTGAACCTCATCCGGCGCGTGTACGCGGCCCAGCCCGGGGAGGACGGACCCCCACGCGTGGAAGGCGCCCGGGATGCCTGTGTCCGCTCCCTGCAGCGGGCCCTGCGCGAATCCCGTCCCACCCATGCCGTCTGTGTTTTCGAGGGCGAGGGGGTCAGCTGGCGGCACGAGCGGTACGCGCAGTACAAGGCCGGTCGGGCGCCCATGCCCCCGGCTCTGAAGGAAGGGCTTCCCGGGTATCAGGAGGCGTTCCTGTTGGACGGGGTTTCCTCCCTGTCGTTTCCCGGACTGGAGGCGGACGATGTGGCGGCCACCCTGGCCTGCAAGGTTGCGGAGCGGGGAGGGCGGGTGAGGATCCTCTCCACGGACAAGATGTTTCTGCAGTTGCTCTCGGACCGGATCAGCGTGCGGGACCACTTTGCGCAGCGGGAACTGGACGGGGCATACGTGAAGAAAAAGTTTGGGGTGGAGCCGGAACAGTTCGTGGATTTCTTCTCCCTGACCGGCGACAACACCAACAACATTCCGGGCATCCCCGGGGTGGGGCCCAAGCGGGCCGCCGCGCTCCTCAAGGAGTGCGGGTCCCTGGAAAAGGCCCTGGCCTCTGCCTCCCGTCAAAAGGGCAGCCTGCGGGAGCACCTCGAACAGCACGGCGGCACGGCCCTGCTCGCCCGGGACCTGGTCCGCTTGAAGACGGATCTGGAGCTGGGGGTGAACCTGAAGTCGTTCCGGTACACCGGGTGAACTTACCGGATGTGTGCCCGCAGGGCCCGTTCCATGCGGAAGGCCAGGTCCTTCCAGATCAGCACGATCAGGAGCCACCAGAGGGCGATCCAGAGGGGAACGCCTCCGATCCATCCCAGGTGATAGGCGTGCAGGCCGCCTGCCTGGATGTACAGGATTTCGATCAGGGGCCCTCCCGCCAGAAAGATCAGCAGGAGTTTCCCGTCGTGCCGGTCCGGCCGGAACACGACCCAGAACACGCACAGCGCCACGAGGAACGGAAGCCAGGACAGGACCGGGTCCATGTACAGACGGTAGATGGTCTGCCGGGTGAGCAGCACCAGAGCCAGTTCCCCGGCCACCTTGATGACACCGTTGTCCACCCGGAACCTTCCCGCGCCCACCTTGTCGGACACCTCCTCCGGGGCTCCCAGGGCCTGCCAGCGGGCCAGCCGGGCCACGAAGCGCAGGATCATCCCCCAGTAGAGCAGCATCCAGATCGGAATCGTGGAAAAGGAAAAGAAGTGTGGGACGGTGTAGTCGTAGATCTTCTTGTTGCATACCGAGTTCCAGTCATTGAAGCCGCCCAGAACGGTACAGATCAACAGGAAAACAACCTCGGCCTTCAGGTTGACCCCCTCACGGGAAGCCACCCGCGCCAGGACCCCCATGCGGGCCAGGAGGAGTGCCGGGATGAGAACGGTCATCAGGGCGAGGTGGCCGCTTGCCAGGCAGATGGCCGTGCTCACCAACGCGACCACGGCTGCATCGATCCCCACGAGCAGGTTGGAGTCGGGCTTCAAAAGGGTCTCCCTACCAGTTTTTCCGGTTCAGGGCGAACTCGTGCAGTTCAGTGAGGAACCCGCTGTTCAGGGGGTTCGTGATCCCGTCCATGTAGCGGGCGGTGGTGTAGTTCTGCATCCAGGCGCAGTTCCCGCCGCACTGGTTTTTTGCCTGACCGTGAAAGAAGTTCGGGTTGATCCGCCTTCTGCCCGCTTCGTAGGCCTGATCAAAGGTGGTGTGGTCCAGCAGCCGGACCGGCACGGGTTCCACGTTGGAGGATGCGCGGCAGGGCCAGCAGATTTCCCCGTTGGACCACACGTGGGGTTTCAGCGCTGTCAGGCACTCATAGGGTTCGCAGGTGAGCAGGCGCTCCAGCAGTCTCGATGAACCGATGATCCGTCGGCCCTCCTTCTTTCGCCGGAGGATCCGCTCCACCAGCGCCCGGTAGCCGGGGTCCTCCAGCAGGGCCCGGTCCGGCTCATGCATGTGGTTCACCGGCACCGGAACGAACCAGACATCCAGGTCGCAGGCCAGGTCCAGCACGGCTGACGCTTCGTCAACGGTCTCCCGGGTGATCACGGTGTTCACCACCAGCTTGAACTTCACGTGCTTTCTGAGTTCCTTCAGCAGGAGAAGGTTCACAAAAACCTGCTCCGCTTTCTTGACTCCCCAGAGTTTGTTCAGGCGACCCATGTGCAGGCCGTCCAGGCTGACGATCACCATATCCATCTGCCACAGGAACCGGCTCCATGCGGGGTCCTGAAGGCGCCGGTGCAGCAGGCTGCCGTTGGTGTTGATCATGTTGGGGAAATACCCCAGGTCCCAGGCGTGATCCAGCAGGACCGGCAGGTCATCGCGCATGGTGGGCTCTCCGCCGCACCAGTAGATGGCCGGGGTGCCGGTGACCATGACCTCCAGCAGCTGTTTTCCCTGTTCGGTGTCCAGGCGGTCCGGGTCCGGGATGTCGAAGTAATGCCGGCCCTGGTGGTTGTCGCAGTAAGTGCACCGGAAGTTGCACGTATTGAGCAGGGTCCAGATGACGTAGAGCGGGCGCAGGGCGTGGTCGCCCCGGCGGTAGCGTGCCCGGTTGGCGGCGTAGTTCTCCGCCGTCTTCTTGAGGGCCCTGGCCTTGCGGATCCGGTCGCGCCACCGGTCCTGCCGTGTGAGGTCCGCGTCTTTGCGGATCTGAGGGAGGATCTGTTCCGAAAGATCCCGGGCCCGCTGCAGGCAGGTATCCAGGTCCGGGTGCCCCGGCTGGGGCGTGTACAGGGCAAGGTCCATCTGGTTTCCTCGGCGTCCTTGATTTCACCCCTAGAGGTGCTGAGCGGCCTTGAGCAGCAGGATGTCGTTGGCCCCGTCCATCACGGGAAGGAGCTTGGCGTCCCGGGCGTACTTCTCCAGGGTGTATTCCTTGGAGATCCCGTACCCGGCCAGCACCTGGATCATCTCCGAGGTGTGCCGGACCGCCTCGTTGGTGGCATAGATCTTGGCCATCAGGCTCATCTTCAGATCCCCGGGAAAGGCGGTCTTGCAGAGCCAGCTCGCCTTCCAGAGCAGGGCCCGCGCGGACTCGATGGCGGTGAGGATGTCGAAGAATTTCTTGGTCACCAGTTGGTGTTCGAAGATCGGCTTGCCCCACTGCACCCGGACCTTGGCGTATTCCAGGGCCTCCTCGTAGGCGGCCCGCATGAGCCCCACGGCCAGGTAGCCCACCCCCAGGTTTCCCACCGTGATGATGGCGTTGTGCAGGTCCGGGTACTGGTCGCCCGGAGGAAAGATCATGTACGACTCGGGGATCTCCACGTCTTCGAAAAACACCGGGGCCTGGTTCAGGGTGCGCAGGCCGATCCGGTCCATGGCCCCGCCGCGGCTCACCCCCGGCGCGTCTCCCGGAATCACGAACGCCCCGGATCCACGCAGTCCTTGGGACGGGTCCACGCAGGCGAAGACCAGGTACACGTCCGCGATGCTGCCGTTGGAGATGAAGTTGGACTTGGTGCCGTTAATGATGTACCGGTCCCCCTTCTTCTCCGCGGAGGTGTGATGCCTCACCGATGTGTCATAGTAGTTGCTTCCGTCCGAACCCACGTTGGGCTCGCTGCTCCCCCAGGCGCTGATCTTCCTTCCGGTGAGGTCCTCCGCGTAGGGGAGCACGTACCGTTCCACCAGTTCCTTGTTGTCCGGGGCGAGCAGGGCGATGAGCTGGTGCACCGCCGCGCCGGGCAGCAGGGAGGCGGCGAACCCGGGACCGTACCGGCCGATTTCCTCCCACACCATGCCCGTGGTGCTGGGGTCCAGGCCCAGCCCCCCGAACGCCTCCGCAAGGCCCATCTTGTGAAAGCCCAGGGCGAACGCCTGGCCCAGGGTGTCCCAGAACAGGTCGCTGGAAAAGACCTGATCCGGATCGCTCATGGCGTCCAGGGCGATCTCGGCGGGCCGGAGGACCTCCCGGCCGAAATCACGTGCCGTATTGACGATCTGAAGCTGCGTTTCGTCCTGCGAAAAATCGACCATCTTCTTTCCTTTCGTACCGACTACTCCCCCGCGGAGAAATCGGTCATCTTGAAGTAGTGGGGGAGATAGGACTCCGCGTCCACCTCGGCGATCACCTTTCCGGGGAGCATGGTGTTGTCGCTCACCAGGAAAAAGGACGCCATGATCTCCGGCGTGCCGAGCTCGGCCCAGGGGTCGTCCGGGGCGGGCCGCAAGATCAGCTCTCCCGCGCCGATGTCGATGCTTTGGGCTTCGATCTCCGTTTTCTGGCTGCACAGCAGTACCGGCCCGTCGAAACCCGGCGTGAGATCGATCTTCGGCATGGCCTTGAAGAGGAAGGTGGGACCCATGGGGGGCATCTCGGGAAGCGACCCCTCCAGCCGGGTACGGATCTCCACGAACCGCACGCCGTTCCGCTCCACCCAGCCCATCACCTCGTCTCCGCTTCCTTCCAGGTGGATGTCTGCCATCCGCTTGGGAAGGCCGAAGATATCCCTTCCGTTGTGCATGCGCGCTTCGTTGGTGATGGGCATGGACAGGCAGTAGCTCCCCGCCTCCCCCTGATACCGGCATCGGATGAACAGGGCCGCTTCACGGTAGCCGGGGCCGAGATTGGTCCTGGGATACTCGGCGATGAAGATGAGCCCTCCGGGAACCTCCGCCTGCTCCAGGGGGGGCGGCAGCAGGGGGGCGGTGATCTCGGGGGGCGACCCGAACATGACGCCCAGCATCCGGGCTCCCAGGAACTTCCGGTCACCCAGTCGGTAATAGCGTTCCAACTCCTCGCTGGTCTTCACAAAACCCATTGTTTTCCTCCTGAATATCTATGAAAAATTTTTAAACACCCCCCACCCACTTGCTTGAGCCCAAAGAATGACCTTTTCCACTAGCCCCGGAGACAGCCGGTAGATCAGCCATCCCAGGGTTCCCACGGGCGTCATGATCAGTCGTCTCTTCCGCTTCTCGATCATCTTCACGATGAGCGAAGCGGCAAAATCCTGCGTGTGGTGCGCGGGCCGGTCCGGGGGAACGGGCGTGCCGTCCGCCGACAGGATCCGTTTTTCCGGATCGTGCTCCGTAAAGCCCAGATAGACCACCCCCACATGGACCCCCTGCGGGAGGAGTTCCAGCCGCAGGGATTCGCACAGTCCGGTCAGAGCCCCCTTGCTGGCGCAGTAGGTGGAAGCGCCGGGCAGGCCGAACAGTCCCGCGATGCTGGAGATGAAGACCACGTGACCGCGGGCCTCCAGGATCGGATCCATGGCCGCCCGGGTCAGGTAGATGCTCCCCAGGAGGTTGGTGGTGATGGTCTGGCCGCAGACCTCCTGGGAAAGCTCCTGGAATTTGCCCCGCATGGAGACCCCGGCGTTGTTCACGAGAATGTCCAGCCGGCCGAACCGGTCCAGGGCGGTTTTGACCATCCGCTCCGCGTCCATCCAATCCCCGACATTACCGGTCACCGAGACCGCCTCGATCCCCTGCTCCTCCAACTTTTTCCGGGACTCCTCCAGGCGTCTGCCGCCCCGTGCCGTGATTACCACCCGGGCGCCGCGGGCGCCCAGGGCGCGGGCCGTGGCGTACCCCACCCCGCGGCTTGCCCCGCTGATCAGGGCGACTTTGTTTTCGAAAGAGACCATGTTTCCCTCACTGGATGTGTCCGTAATCCCTCAGGCTCTTGACCGATTCTTCGATGGCGCTTTCAAGCGATGTCTGCGGCATCCCCAGGTCCCGGATCGCCTTGTCCGAGCTGTAGTAGGTACCCAGCAGGGACAGCCTTGCGATGTTCCGGTTGATGGCAACCGTCTTCCCGGTGACATGCTGGAACAGGGAGCCGGCGTGCCCCGCGGCCAGTACCGCGGCGCCCGGCAGGTTGGCCACGGGGGGCTTCGCGTTACCGGCTGCTGCGGCCACCCGGCGGAAAAAATCCAGGTAGGTCGTATTGTGGCCTCCCGCGATGTAGCACTCCCCCTTCTCCCCCCGATCCATCGCCGCGACCAGTGCCTCGGCAACGTCCGGGGCGTACGCGAAGCTCCTCCCGCCGGGGGAGGCGAACCGGAGTCCGCGCTGCAGGAACTGGCGGATCAACTCCCCGGAACTGGGACGCCAGTCCAGGGAACCAAGCAGGAAGGTGGGGGCCACCACCACTGCGTCCAGCCCTCGGTCCCTCACGGATTCCAGGACCCGCTGCGTGGCCCGGTGCTTGGACTCCATGTAGGCGATTCCCCGGTAGGCGGCGGGGTAGGGGGCGTTTTCGTCCCCGGGGATTTCCAGGGATCCGAACTGAAAGGTGCTGGCCGACCCGGTGAAGACCAGACGCCGAACCCCCCCGGCCAGGCATGCTTCCACCACCCGTCGGGTTCCTCCGTCGTTCACCTGCCACACGCGTTCCTGGGGACACCACATGTCGGTGATGGCAGCGCAGTGAAACACGTACTCCGTCCCCCGTACCGCTTTCGACAGGCCGTCATCGTCCAGGGTGAGGTCTCCCTGGATGCGTTCCAGATCCAGGCCGTCCAGGGTGGGGGAGGAACTCCCCGGGTGCAGGAAGGTCCGGACGCGGAAGTCCCGCTGGAGAAGTTTCCGGACGAGATGACTTCCCAGCAGGCCGTCGGCACCGGTTACGAGAACGGTTGATTCCATCACTCCTCCGGTCGTCATCCCAGCGGATGCGGGGATCCAGGGGTGGCCTGGTGGGGGGCTAAAGAGCCTCCTCCTTCCCCCTGCCCCTGGATTCCGGGTCAAGCCCGGAATGACAGATATTACAGAATATTTATTTTCTTATATGATCAGTCTGTTACAGGTGTTCCGTTCGCGCGATGACTTCGTCCTGGATCTCCCGGCCCAGGTCCACGAAATAGGTGCTGTACCCGCCCACCTTCACAATCAAGTCCCGGTGTTTGTCCGGGTCTTCCTGCGCCTCCTTGAGCACGCTCGCCGAGGCCACCGTGGGCTGGATCTGGGAGCCGCCGATCCGGAAGTAGGTCCGGATCAGTGCCAGCCATTTCTCCCGGGCCTGCGGGGTTTCCCCGATGGCGCTGGGGTGGAACTTCACGTTCACGGCGCATCCCATCATGTCCTCGTTGGGAAGGGTGGCCACCGACCGCAGGGCCGCGGTGACGCCCGCCTTCTCCACGTTGTACGGGTTGCAGCTTGCCGCGTAGGGGGATGCCGCTCTGCGACCGTCCGGGCTGGCGAGGGAGAGCCGTCCGTCCAGGGTGTGTGTGATCATGCTGATGGCGAAGACCGTGAACGGGCCGCCCTTGTGGTTCTTGTATTTGTAGGTCTCGTTGAACAGTCCCTTCATTACACGGGCGGCCATTTCGTCTGTTTCCGGGTCCCCGTTCCCCCACTTCCCGGACAGGTTCCGGATTTCCTGGAGCAGGTCTTCATGCCCCCGGAAATCGCTTCCCAGCGCCTCCAGGAGCGTCTTGAAATCGATCCTCCTCTCCTCGAAGATGAACTTCTTGATCACGAGGAGGGAGTCCACCAGGTTGGCGATGGAGTTGATCATGGAGACCCCGGCCAGATCGTAGATGGCGCCTGCCGCGGTTACGTCCTTCTTCTTTTCCAGGCACCCGTCCATGAACGCGGAGATGATCGGGGCCGGCAGGTGTTCTTCGTAGAGGCGGTCCTTCAAGTTGCACCCCTCCACGATCTTTTCGATGAAGTACGCCCCCTGCTTGTGAAGTGCATCCAGAAAGTCGTCGAAACTTTCAAACGTGTCCGGGTCGCCGGTGCGGAGGCCCTCCCCGTGGATGGTACCTGCAAGAATAGCCGAGTCCCCGTTCCGCATCACCAGGTCCAGCAGGCGGTTGAGCTGCAGGGCGGTGGCGCTCATGTGGCCGGTCTTTCCAGGACAGAGGGTCTCCACGCACCCCATGACGGCGTAGTCCCGGGCGTCCGGTTGAGAGAAGCCGCGCCGCTCCATCGCCTCGATGTTGATTTCGTCACTGAACAGGGAGTAGCTGGACGTTCCTTTGTGCAGGGAATCCGCCACCTGGAGGAGCAACGAGTCCGGGGTCTTTTCATGAACGCGGACCGACAGGTTGGTTACGGCCCGGGAGTTGTGGGACGCCTCCACGAACAGGTGGGTGAGTTCGTTGGTGCCGTCCGACCCGTCTGGAAGGATGCCCCCGATGGTGACCGGCGAGGAGCCCAGGTACCGGTGATAGAAATTTCCCAGGATGTTGGACTCGGGACGGATGTTCTGGGACATGATCTTGAGCAGGAGTTCCTCCAGGCGCTCCAGGGCTTTTTCCGGGGTGATCCGGCCCTGTTCCAGGTCTTTCCGGTAGTAGGGGATCAGGGTCTGGTCCAGGCGGCCGAAGCAGTGGAGGTTCACGGGATGGGCAAGTTCCACCGCCGTCTTCACGGTCCACAGGGCCTGTACGGCTTCCTGGAAGGTTTCGGCCGGCTGAAGCGGCACTTGCCTGCAGCGGTCGAGCATCCGTACCAGGATGGACTTCCGCAGGGGATCTTGCACACTGAGGATTTCCCGCTCGATCCGGTCGGCCAGCCTCCGGCTGAAGATCATCACCCCCTCCAGCGCGATCTCCAGCGAGTGGAGGAAGTCGTCTTCCGGGCCCGGCCGGTTCCGGGCTTCCTCCCGGGCCCGGCGGACCTCCTCCTGCATGGCCTCGATCCCCTTCTCCAGGACCTTGTCGTAGTCCAGGATCACGTGTCCCTGGATGGTGGAGATCGTGGCGCAGGTGGAGAGCATCAACACCTGCCGGGAGGTGTTTCCCGGGATGGCCACCACGAAGTCGTGCATGTCCTGGGAGTAGAGCCCGGACGCGACCAGTTCCCGTTCCTGCCGATCCACAATGGTCTTGCCCTTCCACCGGGGTAGCAGGTCGTTCAGGAGTTCGCGCCGGTCGTCCTCCGAGATGTGGAACGGGTTGATTTCCCGTTGGGACATGGTTTTCAGTTCCATGTTCAACGGCGCGGTTCCCCCGGCCCGCGAGATCTTCTGCTTTCTGAGAAATTCCCCAAGCATGCCCTTCCGAAGCATGTAGGCGAGTCCCTTGGCCATGGAGGCGCCCCGGAACGCAAGCATTTTTCCCTTGGTCAGTTCCGACTGGAACACCTGGTTGAACACCCCCCGCTCGATATCGATAGGGACCCCCAGAAACTGCTCGGTCCAGGTGCCCGCGATCCGTTCGTCCGGATCCAGGTGGTGGTCCATCTTTTCATAGACGTTCTTCATGGCCAGGGCCACCCGCACCGGGAGCGGGGTCCCGTTGTCCCGGCTGGCGAACCAGCTCTCCGAGTAGTACCGGGCCCGCTGTACGGAGATCATCGCTTTTTCGGTCTGGTAACGGGCCTGGAGCCTGGCGATCCGGCCGGACGCATCAGTTGGGGAACCGGACACAACAGGGGTTTTGCTTCCCACGACAACACCTGTTTTCATGCGTTCTTCTCCTCGAGGAAAGGAAAACGATGGTCGGTCAACTGCTCTCCACCTCATCCAGGGTGATCTCCACCATCCTCCGGAGGTGCTCCTTGCGCAGCCGGAGACTCTTTTTTGAGAGCGGGTCCGTACCCAGAAGATGCTTGAGAAGGTCCTGGTAGGTGAAGTAGCTGATGATCATTCCATAAAAACTGGTCAGGAGCTGGGCCGAGGCAAGGTCCCCGGTCCGGGTGTTCGGGTACGCCCCCTGGAGCAGCTTGGTCCCCATGTCGAACAGGGGGAGCATGTGCGAGCGGACACGCTCCATGTGGCGGCCGCCGGCGGCCTCGCGCTGGACGATCCGGCTGAAGTTCCTGTTGGCCGCGAGAAAATCCACGTAGGCGTCTACCAGGCTCAGCATCTTGTCTTTCAGGGAGCCATCCACCAGCAGGGATTTCTCCAGGGCCTCGGTCAGGCTGACGTAGTAGCGGTCCAGGAGTGTTTCGAACAGGGCTTCCTTGTTCTTGAAGTGGTAGTGGATCAGGGCCTTGTTGACCCCGGATATTTCCGCGATTTCACGGGTGGTGGCGGCGTCGAAGCCCACGTGGCCGAACAGATCGTCCGCCGCCTTCAGGATCCGGTCCCTTGCTTTCATGGGCGCCTCGTGTCTGGAAGTAATTTAACCAACCGGCCAGTTAAAAAAGTATAGGCGATCTATGCGGAGGCTGTCAACATTTTTTTTGGGAATGAGTCTCTTTTTTTTCCGGGGACGCGGAAAACATGTCAGTGTGAGGGGTCAGGTCTTCATTCTACATTTTTCGTTTATCTGATCTACTTATCCGGCGCGGCACTCACGAGAAAATGTAGAATGAAGACCTGACCCCGGTTTCCCCTAGGGCCCCCAGACCCCGGGGATCTCCATACCGCACCCGGCGCACTTCCCGTCCCGCAGCGCTTCCACGCGGACGTTG
This sequence comes from uncultured Thermodesulfobacteriota bacterium, assembly GCA_964439795.1. Classification (GTDB taxonomy): domain Bacteria; phylum Desulfobacterota; class DSWW01; order DSWW01; family DSWW01; genus CAYTRL01. The sequence continues at coordinate 1,028 of CAYTRL010000081.1, read as the reverse complement.
TACCCGGTGCGGTGGATGAGCCGCTTGCCGCACCCCGGGCAGTACGTGTTCTCCGCGGGGTGGCCGGGAACGTTGCCCACGTAGGGAAAGAGCAGGCCCTGGGCACGCGCGATCCGGTGGTGTCTCTCCAGGGTGGACACAGGTGTTGGGGGGAGGTTTTTCATGAGGTAGACCGGGTGAAAGCGGGTGAAATGGATGGGGACTTCCGGTCCGAGTTCTTCCCGGATCCAGCTGCAGAGGGACGTGATCTCCTTCGAGCCGTCGTTCATGGTGGGCAGGACGAGATAGACGATCTCCAGCCAGACCCCGTTTTTCTTGATGGTTTTCAGGGTCTCGAGAACGGGTTTCAACTCTCCCCGGCATACCTTTCGATAGTAATCTTCCGAGAACGCCTTGAGATCGATTTTCACGGCGTCCATAAGCGGGAGGAGGTCCCGGAGAGGCGGCTGTTCCACATATCCCGCCGAGATCATGACACTGGAGATCCCCTCGCTGCGGGCCGCGGCCGCGATGTCCTGCATATATTCCCAGAAGATGACCGGTTCGGTGTAGGTGTACGCGATAGACCGGGCACGGGTCCGGCGGGCCTGCGCCACGCAGTCCCCGGCGGTCATGGCATAGCTCCTGACCTGCTCGGGCCGGACCTGGGAAATCTCCCAGTTCTGGCAGTACTTGCAGTTCATGTTGCAGCCGGCGGTGGCCAGGGAAAAAGCGCGGGAACCGGGGTGGAAGTGGTACAGGGGTTTCTTTTCTATGGGATCGGTATGCATGGAACAGGGCCGGTTGTACACCAGGGTGTAATAAACCCCGTCCTGGTTTTCCCGGACCCCGCAGTACCCCCTTTCCCGGTCTCCAACGATACATTTTTTTGGACACAGAACACACTGAATCTCTTTGTGTTCCAGCTTGTTATAGTAGGAAGCTTCATGTAGTTTGTCACGGACTTCAGCCTGGGCGGTGGACGGGCCAAAGGACTGCAGCCAGCCTCCACGGTCGTACGGGAGCCACGGGAGGGTCCTATCCGCCAG
>CAYTRL010000080.1:0-16795 GCA_964439795.1 uncultured Thermodesulfobacteriota bacterium | reverse complement strand
AAGCCTGATTCTCAAGAAAATCTAACGAGCCCCCATGACATCTTTCCCGGCTCCTTTTCGCAAGATCTATGACTATGCCGTGTCCCTGCTAATGTACGGCTATTTCTCCCTGGGATTCCTCCTGGTGTTTTCCTGGGTCTACCTGTTCTTTCATCTTTTTTCCCGCAACCGGGAAGTCCGTTTTCAACAGACCACGCACCGGTTTTACCGGGGGTTCTTCCGGCTGGCGGTCACCCTGATGCCCTGGGTCGAGCGGAGGATCGAACCCGAGGTTCGCGCCATCCGTTCTTCCGTGATCGTGAGCAACCACCTGTCCTACCTGGACCCGCTCCTGCTCATCTCCCTGTTCGATCGGCAGAAAACCATCGTCAAGAACACCTTCTTCCATACCCCGTTCTTCTCCTGGGTGCTGAAAATCTCCGGGTACATCCCGTCGGACGCCTCGGGCAGAGACGCTTCGATCCTGATCAACAACCTGGACACCATGCAGGACTTCCTCTCCTCCGGGGGGAACCTGTTCATTTTTCCGGAAGGGACTCGGAGCCGCGACGGAACGCTCGCTCCGTTCAACAAAGGGGCGTTCACCATCGCCAGAAGATGCCGGGCGCCGATCCAGGTGATCCGGATCCGGGACACCCACCGCCTTCTCCGCCCGGGACGGTTCGCGTTCAACGCCACCGAAAAGACGGTCATCACCGTGGAACGGCTCGGCACGATTTCCGTGGAAAAGATGGAACAGGCCGACTCGCTGTCCCGCATCATCGAGGAGGTCCGGTCGCTCTACTCGCTGCCAGATCCCGACCGGGGCAAGCACGGGGCCTCCTCATGAACCCGCAACCCCGCTCCAGGGAAGCTCTGGTCATCGGATCCGGAGTCGGGGGGCTTTCCGTTTCCATCTTCCTGTCCAGGCAGGGATACCAGGTAACCGTCATCGAGAAGAACCCCCTGCCTGGCGGACTCATGCGAAGCTACATGCGCAAGGGGATCGAATGTCCGGTGGGCGTCCATTATCTCGGCGCCATGGACAGGGGCCAGGTCCTCCGGTCCCTGTTCGACTTTCTGGAGGTTTCCGATCGGATCGCGATGGAGCGTATGGGGGCGAACGGCATCATCGACCGGTACGTCTTCCAGGACTTCACCTTCGACCTCCCGGAGGGGCTGGACGCTTACGAAGACAACCTTCTGGCCGGATTCCCGGATGAGCACAAGCAGATCCGGGCCTACATGGACATGCTGACCCGTTCTTCCCGGCAGCTGCAGAACCTGGATTTCCTCTTCACCGATCGCGGGGCCTTCAACATCCTGGATCAGATCAAGCCTCTCGGGAGCATCCTCTCCGATCTGAACTGTTCCGGGAGACTGCGAAGCGTGCTCGCGATCCCTTCTTCCTGGCTCGGCGTGCCGCTGGACCGATCCCCGGCCGTCTACCACAATATGACCCTGGCCAGCTACCTGCATTCCTCCTGGCGGCTGCGTTGCAGCGGGGCGGACATGGCGGACGCCTTTGCAGAGAGCCTTCGGCGGGCGGGCGGAGACATCCTCCTGGGAGACCGGGCCGAAAGCATAGTGCTGGACGCCGCTGGTGCGGTCAAGGGGGTTCGGCTGCAATCCGGCCGCAACCTGGAAGCCTCCCTGGTGGTGGGCGCAATCCACCCCCGGCGAGTCCTGGGCCTGCTGCCGGCCAAGAGCCTGCGGCCCGTTTACAAAAACCGGATCAACAAACTGTCGGACACGCACGGGATCGTGTCGGTCCATGCAGAGGTGGACGCATCCGCCCATCCGGAAATCCCTCACAACCTGTTCCGGATCGAGACCGACCGCAACAGTGTCATCACGGACACCTTCTTCATCCAGGTTCGCAGGAGCGGCCGCCCCGGGAAAAACATCCTTTCCGTCCTCACCTCGGGCAACAACGAACGCTGGCACCCCTGGCAGAATACGGTCTCAGGAAAACGGGGGGAGGATTATCTCCACGCCAAGGAACAGGAGGCCCGGAGGATCCTTGATCAAGCGGAACCGGCCCTGGGGAAGCTGCGCGACGCGGAAATCCTGGATATCTTCACACCGCTGACGGTCCGGGACTGGGTGGACAGCCCCGGCGGCTCTGCGTACGGCATCCTCCACTCCACCGACCAGCTGCATTCCGTGGCGCTGCTGAACCGGTGCCTCATCCCGGGGCTTTACTTCGCGGGCCAGAGCGTGCTGGCTCCCGGAATTCTCGGCACCATTCTCGGGTCGTTCAACACCGTGAAATCGATTATCGGGCCGGACCGTTTCAAGAAAGCGTTCCAGCCATAGGGGCGCCCGGGGAGCTTCCCTCGTCCTCGGCCGTCGCCTAGTACATGCCGCCGTTGACGGAGATCACCTCTCCTGTCACATAGGAGGCGTCGTCGGAGCAAAGAAACCGGACCACCTTGGCCACTTCCTCCGGCTGTCCGACCCGCGCCATGGGGATCATCTCCTTCAGAACGGCCAGAGGGGCTTTCTCGATCATCTCCGTATCGATCAATCCCGGGGCCACCACGTTCACCCGGATACCCAACCTCGCCACCTCCCGGGCCAGGGCCCGGCTGGCGCCGATCAATCCCGCTTTTGCGGCCGAGTAGTTTGCCTGACCCCGGTTCCCGATCAGTCCCGCCAGGGACGACAGAGAGACGATGGACCCCCGCTTCTTGCGGGCCATCTTGCTCAGGACCGGTTTCGTCACGTTGTAGAACCCCTTGAGACTCGTGTCCACAACGGCATCCCAGTCTTTTTCCGACATCATCATGAACAGCCCGTCCGCCGTGATCCCGGCGTTGTTCACCAGGACGTCCACACGGCCTGCCCGGGAGATCATTTCGCCCACCGCGTCCTTGGTTTCCTGGAACCGGGTGACATCGAAGAGGATGACCTCACCTTCCCCGCCTTCCGCCCGGATCATCCCCAGCGTTTCTTCCGCTGCGGAACGGTTGGTCCGGCAGTTGATGAACACAAAATGGCCGGCACGGGCCAGTTCCAGGGAAACGGCGCGACCGATACCCCGTCCACCTCCCGTCACAACGGCTATCTTCTCCTGCTGTATCTCACCCATGCCCGGAACCTCCTCGCGTGAAGTGATCGACACCCTTTTTCAAGAACTTCCCCTGCGCCCTCCCACTCCGCTTCCGAGGGAAGACCAAATCCCGCGTCGTGGACGGAAGACCGGACGAAACGATACGGGATCCTTTACGGGAATGTCAAGAATCATCATGGAATCCGGCACGTTTGACACGACGCGGTTTGATCTTATATTCTTCTTTATTGACCATGACCGGATTCGGCTCCAGCCCCTTTTTCCCCGGGGTGAGGGCATTCCCGTTAAAGTGCACACGGTTCCAACGAAATGCGCGAGCGATACAACCTGTCCTTCCGTTGATCTTCAGCCGTCTCTCTGGAACGGACGTTCCCATGGAGGAATAACCATGCCGGCGGACCACCCGATGAATAAACTGATCCTTCGCGTGGCCGGGATCATGATCGAAGAGCTCAAGCTGGAGGATGTGACCCCGGAAACGTTCGATCCGGATCTGGACCTGGTGGACGAACTGGGAATCGACAGCATGGAGCTGGCCACCGTGGCCCTTCTTCTGCAGGATGAATACGGGATTACCATCGACGAAGACGATTACCCGACGCTCACCAACATCCGACGGATCGCTGAATACATTCAAAACAAGCTTTGATTCCCTGCCTGCCCGGGAGCGCAGGCACCCGCCAACCTGAATCACGGGAGAGGAAAACGTGTCCCTGGCCATCCAGGTCGCTTCCGAAAAACATTGGAAGTTTTCTGAAATCCTTTCGGATCCGGACATCCGTGAACGTTGGCAGAAGGTCCGTCAGTATTTCTTCCTCCGGGAATCCACTTACGACATGAGCAACCGCTGCAACATCCGATGCGACGGATGCTATTATTACCAGGGGGACAAACAGTTCGCGGAGGAGAACCTGGACCCCGATGCCTGGCGGGACCTGATGAAACGGGAGAAGGAACGGGGGATCACATACGTGGTGCTCGCCGGGGCCGAGCCGTCCCTGGTCCCCGACCTCCTGGAGGTCGTATCCCGGGAAATGCCCCTTGGAAGCATCGCCACGAACGGGCTCAAGCACATCCCGGATTCCGTGGGATACAAGATCCACATCTCGGTGTGGGGCAGCGACGATACGAGCCTTCAGGTCCGGGGCGCCCGGAACATGCTCGAGAGGCAGGTACAATGTTACGAAGGGGACCCCAGGGCGGTGTTCGTGTACACCTTCACCCGGAGCAACATCGATGAAGTGTACGGCGTGATGGAACACCTGGCCCGCCACGGCTGCAAGGCCACGTTCAACCTTTTCTCCGCCCCGGTAGGTTACCAGGGACCGCTCAGCCACACGCAGAGTTCGCTCCTTCAAACAAGAAAGGTGATGCTGGATCTGCTCGACCGTTTTCCCGCCAACGTTCTCTTCTCCTCTTACAACGTGGTGGCGCACACGCACCGGCTGGGCCTGCACGATCTCTATTCCTGCCCATACCCCCGCATGAACCCGTCCCGTGACATCGGACTCGGCCGCTCCTTCCGGCACGTCCGGACCGATCTTTCCTGGGACCGGAGCGTTGCCTGCTGCGTACCGGACACGGACTGCGCAGATTGCAGACACTACGCGGCGGGCAGTGCCGTGGTCACCGCCCGCATGTACAGGCACGCCACGAATCCATCAGCGTTCCGGGCGTGGCTGGATTACGTAGACACCTATCTCTCGGTGTGGGTCATGGGATATGAGAAGGGAGAGAACCTTTCCCGGGAAATGGTTCCGCCTCCCAGGCACGAACTCTTTTGATCCCCCACGGTAAGCCCCCCATGAGTTCTCGAAAAGCGGTCATCGTTGGTTACGATATGGTCTCCCCGCTGGGAACGGACATGGAAGCCCAGTGGGAGCGAGCGCTTGGGGGGGAAAGCGGGATCGGGGCCCTGACCCGGTTCCCCCTCCGGGAGGACTTCCCCGTCCGCGTAGCCGGCCAGGTGCCGGACCTGGACACCGGACCCTACCCGTTTTTATCTCCCCGCAGTCTCGCCCAGTGGACCTCCCCCATCTTCAAGCACGGCATGCTGGTGGCTCACCGGGCCCTGGAGAACAGCGGGATCGTGATCACCCCGGACCTCGCCCCCCGGGTAGCCGTCACCTTCAGCTCCGCCGTAGGGGGCCAGGATGCCGTGATTCAAGCGGACCGGCGCATGCGGGCCGAGGGGAAGATGCCGCTTCCGTTCACCAACCCCAACAGCTGTATCAACATGATCGGAGGAAAGGTCTCCATCCTGACCCGAGCCACGGGCCCCATCGCCTCCACGATCACGGCGTGCGCAACGGGCGTCACATCGATCATCGTGGGGGCCATGTTCCTGGAGCAGGGGAAAGCGGACGTGGCCATCTGCGGTGCGGTGGATTTTGCCCTGGTGGAACCCATTGTAGCCGGATTCGCAACCATGAACGGTGCGTTCCGTTCCACCCTCCCCCCGGATCCGGGGGGGGCCTCGGAAACGGGCGCCAGCCGACCCTTCTCCGTTGACCGCCGGGGGTTCGTCGTGTCCGAGGGCGCGGGCTGCGTCATCCTGTGCACCGAGCCGTTCGCCCGGTCCAACGGACTCACGTTTCCCGTGGAGGTCGCCGGGTGGGACATGACCTCGGACGCAAACCATTTCGTGGCCCCACACCTGCCCACCGTGAGACGGTGCATGGCGGAAAGCATTTCCCACGCCGGCATTCAGCCCGGGGATATCCATGCGGTCAACGCGCACGCCCCCTCCACCAAGGTGGGAGACCGGGTGGAATTCGACGCGCTGAAACAGATTTTCCCTCATGGAATCCCGCCTGTCACCGCGAACAAGTCGTTGTTCGGGCACGCCATGGGGGCTTCCAGCGCCCTGGAAACCATCCTGGCGATCCGTGGAATGCAGGCCGGCTCACTGCCGCCCACCATCAATTACACACCCGACCCGGAGCTGGAGCTGGATGTGGTACCGGAAGGCAGACGGAACCTTTCCCAGGAATTCGTGCTGAAAAACGCCTTCGGTTTTGGGGGATGCAATTCATGTATCGTCCTGCGCAGGCGTTCATGAGGAGGGCAAGCCGCCTGCCATGAGTCGATGGACATGGGCGTCCTACTTGACCTTTTCCTCTGCATAGGGAACAGTATACTGGTACCGGGAAGCCCTGATCTTCCCGGCGGGCTCTGTGGATCCGCCGCGCCCGCCTGCAGGGAACTGCGTTGCCCGGGAGCAGGCGCTTCCTTCAAAAAGAAGGTCATCTTCTCCTTCGGAGATTTCCGGGGTTTATTCCTCACCGATCTTCCGGCTCCACATCGGTGTGAAGGGACAGGGATGGTTTTATGAAGACCGTAAGTTCGCTGCTGGACGAGGAGTGGCGGAAACGATACGACCAAATTTCCCGTTTGAACATCCGAAGCTCCATCTACGACGTCACCAACAAGTGCAACCTGCGCTGCAAAGGCTGCTTCTTCTTCTCCTCCGGAGAACACCACCTGGAGGAGGAGACCGAACTCGGGAAATGGGAAGCCTTTGTGGACAAGGAAAAGGAACGGGGCGTCAACCTCGCCATCCTCATCGGAGGGGAGCCGACCCTGTTCCTGGACCGGGTGGAAGCGTTCTACAAACGGATCCCTTCCTACTGCGCCACCAACGGCCTCATCAAGCTCCCCCGGGACCGCTTTCCGGATATGATCGTGGGCATCTCCCTGTGGGGAAGTTCCCAGGACGAAATCGAGCTTCGTGGCAAGGACTGTTTCAGTATTTCAAGCAAGAACTACGCCGGGGACCCGTGGGCCTATTATCTGTTCACCCTGACGCCCAGACAGCTCGGCAGGGCCGAGGAGGTGGTCAAGAGGATCGAGGACTGCGGGTTGAAGGTCCACATCCAGTTGCTGAGCAACGACGAGGGCGCGGACGGGTTTTCCTGGACACCCGAACTGCTCACCCGGGCGCGGTCGGAGATGGACACCCTGCTCGACCGGTATCCCGGAACCGTTATCTCCAGTCACTACTATCACGAGGTCATCACCACCGGCATGCTGCTCGGCCGTCCTTGGGGCTTCCGGGAATGCCCTTCGGTCACCGAACCCCTGGACAAGCGGGACCCGCCCCCAAAGCGGCTCATACGCTTCATCCGGTGGGGCGCGGACCTGAAGACCATGCACCGGTGCTGTACCTCCGCCACGCGCGACTGCACCACTTGCAAGGACGGGGCCGCGCACATGAGCTGGATCATGGTGAACAAGCGCGCCCATATCCGGACGGCGCGGGACCTGCAGAACTGGATCGAGGTATACGAGATGTTCGCAAAGCTCTACAAATACATCCCCTGGTAGGTCGCGCCCCGGAAGACACCCGCATGTCCGAAACGGCCCTCCCGCAGGAGAAAAACGTTCCCGCAGCCTGTCCGAACCGCCACCCGGATCTGTTCCGGCTGAGGATGCAATGAAGGCACCGAAAAACAGAAGGGTATTCATCATCGGAACCGCTGCAGCCACCCCTCTGGGTAAAAACCTGGAGACCACGTGGAAGCGTGCGGTGAACGGGGAAGCCGGGTTCGGTCCCATCACCCGCTGCCGTGTGGATACACCCTGTCGAGCCGTGGGAGAGATCCCGGACTGGGATCCTGTGGGCCTGGACTTTGCGAATGCGCGGGAAGCCTCCTTCTGGAACGCGGGCTTCGTTCTGCTCACCATGGCGGTGTGCAGGGACGCCATGGCGGACGCGGGCATCCTGGACCTGGAGGAGATCAAGCCGCGAACGGCGTGCCTGATCGGTTCGGCCCTGAACGGATCGGACGCATACGGGATCGCTGTCCAGAACCTGGCCGACCGGGGCCCCAACCTGGTCAGCCCTCACCTGCTGCCCAACCTGTGCGCCAACGTTCCCTCCGGGAAAGCCGGGGCCCTGCTGGGGTTCACCGGTCCCATCTTCGCACCCGGCGGCGCCTGCGCATCGGGAAACCACGCCATGGGCGTCGGCGCCCGCATGATCCGCGACGGCGATTGCGACTTCGTGCTCGCAGGCGGAGCAGATACCCCCATCACGCCCGAGATCGTTCACGGCTTTGCCAATATGAACGCCACCATCAAGCTGCGGGAAAAGGACAGGGCCTATGACGACCTGTCCCAGGCCTCCAGGCCGTTCAGCGTGGATCGTAAGGGGTTTGTGCTTTCCGAGGGGGCCGCGGTTCTGGTGATGGCCGCAGAAGACGTGATCGCCGCCCATGGCCTGACCCCGAAGGTCGAGTTTCTGGGTGTGGGCTGGACCTCCGATGCCTACCACTTCACCAAACCCAACCCGCCAACGATCATGCGCGCTCTGGCGGAAGCCCTGGACGATGCGGAATTGGCCCCCGGGGACATCGAATACATCAACACCCACGGGACCAGCACGCCCCGGGGGGATATCACGGAAGTGGAGTGTCTGCGGGAGATCTGGGGCGACGGGCTGAAGAACATCCCCCTGTCCTCCAACAAGTCCCAGATCGGTCACACCCTGGGGGCCGCCGCCGCCATCGAAGCGGCCTTGACCATTGAAGGCATGCACCGCGGCATCCTCCTGCCCACCATCAACCACATCCCCGATCCGGAACTGGACGGGGTGGACGTGATACCGAACACGGCGCGAAAACAGCAGGTGGAGATCGTGCTCAACAACGCCTTTGGTTTCGGAGGGACCAACTGCTGCGTGGTGCTGAAAGGAGTTTAGCATGCGTCCCAAGCCCTTTGTGCCGGAGCTTCTGGACGGACAGGAACATCTCGTGCGGGATACGGTTTCCAATACCATCTGGCATCGGACGTTCCATCGAACACTGTACGCGGACACGGACCGCTCCTCCTGGGTGTACCACGCCAACTATCTGCACTATTTCGAACTGGGCAGGGCCAGCCTCATGCGTGACTTCCGTTACTCCTACAGCGAGGTGGAGGGGGACGGGTTCGTCTATCCGATCATCGACATGGCCGTCCACTACCACAGCCCCCTGGGGTACGATGACCCCATGTGGGTCCACACACGGCCGGGAGAGCGTGAAAAAGTCCGGATCACCTTCTACTACCTCATTACACACCAGGAAACCGGCGCGGTGATCTGCAAGGGCCACACCCGGCACTGCGCCATGCGGCTCAACGGCGTCGTAACCGGCATCGATCCGAAAACCGTCCGGATATGGGAAGACTTTCCCAGGTGAACGAAGCGGTCCGCCATCCTTTAACGCTCCCCGTGCCCCCGCACCTGTACGACCACCAGGTCATGAACCGGCCCGTCCTGCCCGCGGCCCATGCCCTCTGCCACCTGGCGGAGGCGGTGCGGGAGCAGATCGGTAGTACGCCCTGCACCCGGTCCGGGGACGCGCAGTTCGAGGGGTTTCTGGATCTCCCCGAGGCCCCCGGCACCCTCCCGGCCCTGGCGGAGATCCGGCAGGAGGACGACGGGAGCGTCTCCGCGTCCCTGCTCACACGGATCCGGTCCAGCCGGAGCCCTATCACGCGTGTGAAGAAACACATCCACACCCTGTTCCTGCCCCCGTGCCGGCCCCCTGCCCTGCCCCGGACGATCGTGGAGGGGTTTTCGGGCCCCGTGTTCCCGGTGGAAAGAGAGGATGTGTACCGGGACCTCGTACCGTTCGGCCCCGCGTTCCGGAACTGTTGCGGTCAGTTGGAGCTCAGCCGGGAGGGGGTGACCGCCCGCATTACGGCCCCGGAGGGTATGCCGGACAGCGGACTGCTGGGTTCCCCCTTCGTGTTCGACGCAGCCCTGCACGCCGCCAACGTGTGGACACAGCGATACCGGGGGATCGTGGTTTTTCCCGTTGGATACGCGGAGCGGCACATCCCGGAACCGACAAGGGACGGGGGGGAATACGTGTGCAAGGGGGTTCCGGGCCCGGCCGCCGATCGTTTCCAGGAGTTCCACCTCTGGATCCTGTCCCCGGAGGGGCGTTTGCATGAAGTCGTCCTCGGGGTTCGAATGCGCGAACTGTTTCCCGACCGGCTCCACCCTCCCCGGTGGATCCTGGCTTGACCTGGCTGCTTTTCCCCACCATGACACCAACCGGACTTATTCAGCATCCAACCAAACAAGTTGACAATCCGAGCGCACCATGTCCTACTTAATAGACAGGAAAACCTCCCGGATGAACCTGGGCCGGGATCGTCCCACGTACAATGTACACCTTCGAAACGAAACCGAGGCTGCCTGCATTGAACCGTTTGAGAACCAGAAGGGTTCACTCCACCCTGGCGACACTCTCCTGCCTGCTGTTTCTTCTGGCAAGCGGCCCGGACGTAGTCTTGTGTTTCGGAGACGACGGTCACGTGGCCCTGGAGACCGCCTCCCCGGGAAAGGGTTGCACACCCGCTCCGTGTCCGAGTTCTTCGACCGACGCTTCCTTTGCCGGCACCCACCTGGCTCCGGCCAATATCCACCCCTGCGGATCCTGCCTGGACATTTCCCTGCAAGGCGAAAACCAGGCCGCGTTCCACCGGCCGGACCGGAACCGGCCTGCCCAGGATGAAAAAACACCAACCTGTGTTTTCACTTCATCCTTGAAGTCCGGGGCTGCACCTTTTTCCCTTGCGCTCCATCCACTGCCCCATCACTGTTCCAGCAGTGTGACAAAGTCTCTCCGCACCACCATCCTTCGGATCTGAAAAACCCCATCTGAAACCAGGCGTGGATTTTCTTCCTTCCGGGCATGCGTCCGCCCCGGCAACCTTGTGCGGGAACCGGGGGGCCAGCGACAAGGGGGAAGTCTCGATCCAGAGCTTACCCAGGAGGGTTCCTATGCAATCAAGATCATTGACGATTTGCTGGCTGTTGTTCGCGGCCGCACTCTGCGGATGTGCGGGCACGGCCAGAGACACCGGCTGGCCCGAGCCACGGCCCCTGGGCCGTGAATTCGAGACCGGCCGAGCGGCCCGACAACCCGGTTCTCCCGGGAAAACCATGTCCACCCCGATCGAGGAACCCCGGGGCCTTTTGACCCTGCGGCAGGCCCTGGCCCTGGCCCTCCTGCACAACCCGTCGCTGGCCGCTTCCTCCTGGGAGGTTCGCACCGGGGAGGCCCGGGTTCTGCAGGCCGGACTGCTCCCCAACCCCGAGTTGGACGTGGAAGTGGAAAACTTCGGGGGCACGGACCTCGTCAGGGGGTTCGATGCCAGCGAGACCACGGTTCAACTAAGCCAGTTGGTAGAGCTGGCGGGCAAGCGGTTGAAAAGGAAGCGGGTGGCGGCATCCGAGCGGGACCTGTCCGGGTGGGATTATGAAATCGAGCGTGTCCGAGTCTTTTCCGAAACCACCCGGGCGTTCGTGGATGTCCTGGCCGCCCAGGAACGCCTGGGGCTGTACGAGGAGTTCGTGAAACTGGCCGAGCAGGTTCTGGAGGCGGTGTCCGAGCGAGTCCGGGCCGGAAAGGTTTCGCCGGTGGAGGAAACCCGGGCCCGGGTGTCCCTGGCCTCACGCGTTATCGACAGGGATCGCGCCCGGCACGAACTGCTCACGGCCCGGTCGGTTCTGGCGGCCGCCTGGGGCGGAAGCGACCCCGTGTTCCAGAAGGTTCGTGGGGATCTGGCACGCCTGCCGTCCGCACCGTCCGCCGCACTTCTTTCCCGGCGGATACCCCACAACCCGGAGATCGCACGCTGGGCCGTGGAGATGGAAGCCCGGCAAGCCTGGCTGAAGATGGAAAAGGCCAGGGGAATTCCGGACCTGACGTTGAGCGGCGGGTTTCGCTGGCTGCAGGAAATCCAGGAGTCGGCTTTTGTCATGGGCCTGTCCATCCCCCTGCCCGTCTTCGACCGCAACCAGGGGGGAACCCTTGCAGCGCGATATCGGTTGGACCAGGCGGAGGAGGAGCGCAGGGCGCTGATCGTTCGCGTACAGGAATCCCTGACCCGGGCCGTTCAACGGTTCGCCACCGCCCGGGAGGAAGCCCTCACCCTGCGCGAGCACCTGCTTCCGGAAGCCCGAAAGGCGTTTGAAGCCTCCAACGAAGGTTTCCGTCAGGGAAAGTTCGATTACCTGGACGTACTGGATGCCCAGCGGACCTTCTTCGAGGCCCGGGCCCGTTACATCGAGTCCCTGGCGGAGGTTCATAAGACGGCGGCCGATGTGGAGCGGATCACCGGCGAACCCCTGGACCCGCGACTTCTTCAAATCGGAGGAGAAATCCCATGAGGAAAAACAGGATGTATTTTCGCAACAAAGTATGGACTGCAGCCCTGCTGATGATCCTCCCATGGCTCGGCACGGGCTGCTCCGGCGACTCATCGCACCCGTCGAAAAAAGGCCCGGGACAGGCGGATCATGACCACAACCTGGAGGGCAAACACAACGAGGGGCATGAAGACCACGGACATGGGGAGGGATCCTGGGAGGCCCTGTCCCTGTCCATGGACCAGATCGCCGATGAAACGTGCGAGCACAACGTTCCTACCTATGAATGTGATGAATGCAGGTACGAGGTGGGTGTCGTACGGGTTCCCGAATCCCTGGTGAAGAACGCCGACGGAGACGGCCCGGGCCTGGTCCGAATGCAGACGGTTACACGACGCAAGTTTTCCCACGGCCTGACCGTCACGGGCGAGGTCCAGTGGAACGGAAACGCCGTCGTTCACATCAGCCCACGCATCCCGGGGATCATCCAATCGGTGCGGGTGGACCTGGGAACCCGCGTCCGGCAGGGGGATCTTCTGTTCATCATGGACAGTGTGGCGCTGGGCAGGGCGTTGAGCGAGTACGAGCGGAGCCGTGCGCTCACCTCCCTGTCCCGGAAGAACATGGAGCGGGAAACCTCGCTGTACAAACGCAGGATCTCCTCGGAGCAGGATATGATCGAGGCACAGATGATCTACGAACAGCACAACACCGAGCGGAAAGCGGCCGAGCAGGCGCTGCGTGTGCTGGGTCTCACGGAGGAGGAGGTGGCATCGGTCCGGGAAACCCCACAGGGGGTCGGTACAGGCCGCCTGCCCGTGCGGGCGCCCCGGGACGGCACAATCGTTGAAAAACACGCCGTGGTGGGGGAACGCGTCGAACCGGGAAGCGACGTGATGTTCCTGGCGGACCTGACAACCCTGTGGGTGTGGGCGGATATCTACGAACGGGACCTTCCCCGGCTCATCGAGGCCGGGAAGAAGGGGTCGATCCCGGCCGAGGTGTTTGTCCGCGCGTTTCCGGAGAGACCGTTCCAGGCCAGCATCGACTATGTCGGGGCCCTCATGGATCCCCGAACCCGGACGGTGAAGGTCCGCGCCACGGTGGAAAACCCGGACCAGCTCCTGCGGCCCGGAATGTTCTGTGAAATACGCATGGGCATCTCCGGTCTCGAGGAAGTCCTGGCGGTCCCCCGGAACGCCCTGCTCTCCAACGAGGGGCTCGATTTTGTTTTCACGCACTGGAAGCAAGACTACTTTCTGGGCCGGCCGGTGAAAACGGGGCGGGGGTTCCTTGATCAGGTGGAGATCCTGGAGGGACTGACCCCCGGGGAACGGATCGTGACCGAAGGCGCCTTTCTGCTGAAGTCCGACATCCTGCGCGAGAAGATGGGGGCCGGCTGCGCGGACTAGTTTTCCGGTATTCCGGGCAGACCGAACCTTCCTTTAGGAGAGGAAATCATGCTGGACAAATTCACGGAATGGATCCTGCACCACAGGTTTGTGGTGCTCTTCGGCACCGCGGTCCTGACGGCCCTGGGGATATTCGCATGGAGTGAACTTCCGATCGACGCGTTTCCCGACGTGACCAACGTACAGGTCATGGTCCTGACGGAGGCGCCGGGCCTGGCGCCCGTGGACGTGGAACAGCAGATCACTTTTCCCCTGGAGCTGGCCATGCAGGGCCTGCCGGGCGTCCGCCAGATACGTTCCTTGTCCAGGGCCGAACTGTCCCAGGTGGTGGTCGTGTTCCAGGACGAAGTGGACACCTACTTCGCACGACAGCTCGTGTTTCAACGGCTCCAGGCGGCCCGGGAAGACCTGCCGGCGTGGGCCGAGCCGGAGATGGGTCCCGTCAGCACCGGGCTGGGGGAAATCTACCAGTACACACTGGAAAGTGCATCGCACGGCCCCATGGAGCTGCGCACCATCCAGGACTGGCTTGTGGCGCCGCAGCTCAGGGCGCTTTCCGGGGTGAACGAGGTCAACAGCTTCGGCGGCTACGTGAAGCAGTTCCACGTGGTCGTGGAGCCCCACCAGCTCCTGAAATTCGGGATCACCCTCCCGGACGTGCTGGAAGCCCTGGAGAAGAACAACGCCAACGCGGGGGGAAACTTCATCGTCAACGGGTGGGAGCAGGCGTACGTACGCAGCCTGGGGCTCATCGAAACGGTTTCGGACCTGGAGAACATCGTCCTGCGGGCCGAGGACGGGACACCGGTCACGCTGAGGGATGTGGCGTCGGTGGTGATCGGGCCCGAGACGCGCCAGGGAGCCGTGACCCGCGACGGGAAGGGGGAAGCCGTGGCGGGCATGGTGATCATGCTCAAGGGCGCGAATTCCAAGGTGGTGGTGGACCAGGTGAAGAAAACCATCCCCAGGATCCAGGAGGGTCTGCCCGAAGACGTCCGGATCAACACGTTCTACGACCGGACGGCCCTGATCCAGGCGTGCATACGTACCGTGGCCGATGCGCTGACGCAGGGGGTGGTCCTGGTGGTCCTGGTGCTGTTCCTGTTTCTCGGCAACCTGCGGGCCTCGCTCATCGTGGCTGTGTCGCTCCCCCTCACTGCCCTGGGGACGTTCCTCCTCATGAAAGAAGCGGGGGTGACGGCCAACCTGATGAGCCTGGGAGGCCTGGCCATCGCCATCGGCATGATCGTGGACGCCTCCATCGTGATCACCGAGAACATCGGGCGGCACCTGAACGAGAAAGAGGGGTCGGGCCGGTCCCGGGTGGAGATCGCCGGCGAGGCCGTACGCGAGGTGTCCCGACCCGTGCTGTTCGCCATCCTCATCATCGTCATCGTGTTCCTGCCTCTATTCACGCTGGAGCAGATGGAAGGAAAGATGTTCCGGCCCCTGGCCCTCACGCTGTGCTTTGCCATGCTCGCTTCCCTGCTCGTCTCCTTCACCATCGTTCCCGTGCTTGGCTCCTATTTCCTGCGGGGAAAAAAGGGGACCGGGGACAACATCCTGGTGCGTTGGCTGAAACACGGATACCTGCATGTGCTTTCCCTTGCCCTGCACCGGCGCTGGATCCCTCTGACGGCGGCCGCCGTGATCCTGGCCGCGTCCCTGTTGTTGATCCCGTTCGTGGGCACCGAATTTCTGCCGCAGCTCAACGAAGGCGCCATCGCCATCAACGTGGTACGGCTGCCCTCGGCTTCCCTGGAGGGCTCGGTGGCGGTGGGAACGGAGATCGAGCGCCGTCTCCTGGTCTCTTTTCCCGAAGTGGAGAGCGTTGTGACCAAGACCGGGCGGGCGGAGGTCTCCGAGGATCCCATGGGCCCGGAGCAAAGCGACGTGATCATCATGCTGCACCCCCGGGATGCATGGACCACCGGACGGGACAAACAGGAGCTGGTGGCCGCCATCCAGGAGAACCTGGGGGAGGTCCCCGGCCTGCGCTTCTCCTTTTCCCAGCCGATCGCCCTCCGGGTCAACGAGTTGATCTCCGGTATCAAAAGCGATCTGGCCGTGAAGATTTTCGGTTCGGACCTGGACCTCCTCCAGGAGAGCGCCAAGCGTGTGGCCGGGCTCCTGGGGGGGATTGCCGGGGCGGAGGATGTGAAGGTGGAGCAGATTACAGGGTTCGCGCAGGTGGAGGTCGTGGCGGACCGCCGGGCCATCGCCCGATACAAGATCAACCTGTCCGACATCAATGAAATCATCGAAACCGCCGTGGGAGGAAAGGTGGCCACCACGGTGGTCGATGGGCAGAAGCGTTTTGCCGTGCTGGTGCGTTTCCCGGAGGATCAGCGCGGGGATGCGGCCGCCATCCGCCGGATTTTGGTCCCGTCCCCGGAGGGACCGCATGTGCCCCTGGGACAACTGGCGGAGATCCGACAGGTGGAGGCCCCGGCCCAGATCAGCCGGGAGAACGGAATGCGGCGGGTGGTGGTGGAGTGCAACATCCGGGGTCGGGACATGGGAAGCTTTGTGGCAGAGACCCGGGAGAAGATGCAGCCGATCCTGGAGGACCTTCCCCCGGGCATCTTCGTGGACTACGGAGGCCAGTTTGAAAACCAGCAGCGTGCCATGCAGCGCCTGGCAATCGTGGTGCCCCTGTCGATCCTGCTCATCTTTCTCATGCTTTTCTCCGCCTTCGACTCGTTGACGAGCGCCCTGCTCGTGCTGGTGAACCTTCCGTTCGCCCTGGTGGGAGGCCTCGTGGTCCTGTTTCTCATGAACATCCACCTCAGCGTTTCCTCGGTCATCGGGTTTATCGCGCTGTTCGGGATCGCCGTTGAAAACGGCACGGTGCTCGTCACCTTCTTTCAACAGCTCCGCCAGCAGGGGATGAGCCCGCTGGAAGCGGTCAAGCGCGGGTGTGATTTGCGCTTCCGTCCGCTGTTGATGACCGCCCTGACCACCGTGCTGGGTGCGACGCCGCTCCTGGTCGCCACGGGGAGCGGTTCCGAGATTCAACGCCCCCTGGCCGCCGTGGTCCTGGGGGGGCTGGTGTCGTCCCTGCTGCTGACGCTTTTTGTTCTGCCGGTGCTCTATTCCTTCCTGGGCGAGACAAAACAGGATGCGGCGGAGCGCTGAAAAACGGTCCAGGGAAGAATCGGGACCTGGAATGAAAAACAA
>CAYTRL010000079.1:0-16870 GCA_964439795.1 uncultured Thermodesulfobacteriota bacterium | reverse complement strand
CGACAAATCAAGGGGGAACGCCGCATGTGGGTGCTTATCGACATCCGATATGTCCCTGATGCGCGTTGCCATCATTGCCCCCCCCTACCCCCTGGAAGAAGCCCCTGCCCCCCCCCTTGGCGTCTGCTACGCGGCGGCCGCCTTCGAGGCCGCCGGTGCCGAGGTCAAGATCATCGATTACATCGTTTCCCGGTACAGCCCGGAAAAGCTCCAGGAGGAACTGGACGCTTTCCAGCCGGACGCCCTGGGGTCCACCTCGGTGACCATGAACTTCCCGCGGGCCGCGGAGATCGTTCAGAAGGCCAAGGAGCTTCGTCCGTCCCTGGTGACCATGATGGGAGGGCCCCACGTCTCCTTCGACGCGGGGAACACCCTCGCCCGATACCCCGGGATCGACCTGCTGGTGCTGGGCGAGGGGGAAGAGACGATCCGGGAGCTGGCCCCGGGACTCCAGGACCCTGAGGCATGGGCCGGGATCCGGGGCCTGGCCTTCCGGGACGGTGACCGGGTGATCACCACGGGCCCAAGGGAGTTCATCCAGGACCTGGACAGCCTGCCCCTGCCCTCCCGTCACCTGCTGGAATGTTCACGCTACCAGGCCCTTGGGTTCCCGGTGAGCATCATCACGGGCCGGGGCTGCCCGTATCCGTGCATCTTCTGCCAGGGCAGGCGCATGGTGGGAAGCCGCGTCCGCTACCGGGACCCCAAGAAGATCGTGGACGAGATCGAGGAGATCCTGGACTACGGGTTCGACCGGATCAATGTGGCCGATGACCTGTTCTGCTCCCAGAAAGACCGGGCCCGGGCCGTGTGCCGCGAGATCCTGGACCGGGGCTTGAAGGTCCCGTGGAGCGCCTTTGCCCGGGTGAACACGGTGGACCTGGAAACCCTGAAGATCATGCGGGAGGCCGGGTGCGACTCGGTGAGCTTCGGGATCGAGACCGGCAACCCGGAGATGATCGAGCGGATCCGCAAAAAGATCACCCTGGAACAGGCCCGGGAAGCGGTGAGGATGTGCAAAGAGGCGGGGGTCCTGGCCCACGCATCGTTCATGGTGGGCCTGCCCGGGGAAACCCTGGACACCCTCCGGGAGACCGAGGCGTTCGCCCGGAGCCTGGAGATCATCTACGGGTACCACTTCCTGGCGCCGTTCCCGGGCACCACGGTGCGTGATAAGATCAGCGAGTACGACCTGGAGATCCTCACCGACGACTGGTCGCTATACGACGCCAACCAGGCCATCGTGCGGACCTCGGCCCTGTCCGCCGAGGACATCGAGGCGTTCTACGCGGACTTCGACCGGCACAACGAGAACTTCATGGCCGAACTGGAACAACAGTACCGGGACGGGACCATCGCCGATGAAGATTTCTTCCGGGTCTACGGAAAGTACCGGATGGAACTCACCTTCCGCATCCTCTCCGAGGATCTCATCGAAACCCATGGTGCGATTCCCCTGGAGGCGGTACGCTCGGGCAACGGTTCGGCCGAGGACCTCCTGGCGGAGCGGATCCGGGAGGTCACCGGGGCCGAGGAGAAGCTGGTCCGTCAGGCCATAAGCGACTTCGTGAAAAAGGGGTTCATCAAGCCCGCGGAGAAGGACGGCCGCCTGCTCTGGCACTGGACCCACAACCGCAGCAAAGACTTCGGACCCGCATCGGTCACCCGGCTGCGGGTCAAATAACAGGGCACGCTTTCCCGGAAACTGCCATGTTGCCTCGTCATCAGGACAAAGAGCCGGTGCAGAGATCCCCTGCGCTGATCTGTTTCCGGCTTGTTTTCTTTCTGCTCGTCCTGTTTGCCGCCTGTTCCTCCGGCCGGCAGGATGACGGAGAGAACGGCGGGCAGCAGAACGAAAGGTTTTTCCCAGCCTTTTCCAGACCTTCCACCCTTCAAGCGATCCGTACCGACTCGCTGGACGCTCCCACCCTGGTGATGATACAGACGCTCCAGGGGATCCTGGCGCAGAGCCGCCCGGAGATCTACATCGATGAGCCGGGGACCGGATATTCCATCTGGCTCAGGGACCTGGCGGAGAATTACGGGATCGACCATACCTGGCACGAAGATCCCTGGTGGTTCGTGGACCGTTACCGGGACCGTCTGGCGGCAGGGGGCACTTATATTCTATACGACATGGGAGAGGAGTCGGAAAACGTGGCGACCTCCCTTGCAGGCGTTCTCGGCTCCGTTGCGGTGGCATCGGAAATCGAGGCCGCGGCCCGGGAACATGGACTTTCACCGGCCCTGGATGTCCGGGGCAGGACAGAGAGATGGTTGTTCGAAAACT
Source organism: uncultured Thermodesulfobacteriota bacterium (assembly GCA_964439795.1). Lineage (GTDB taxonomy): Bacteria > Desulfobacterota > DSWW01 > DSWW01 > DSWW01 > CAYTRL01. The sequence continues at coordinate 14,580 of CAYTRL010000079.1, read as the reverse complement.
ATTCGGGAGCCCTGAACCGGGATTTCTACCTGTTTCAACGGACCAGCAGCAACGGATCGCTGCGCGAGTACCCGGCCGCCACCAACTCGTTTCTTTTCCACATGGACTGCCTGCTGCAACCGTTCCGGGACTGGGTCCGGCCTGCAAGGTACCCGTTCCCGGTCATCGGGTGGGCAGGCAGGGCCGACCGTTGCCTGTTCGAGCATGATTTCGTCCTGCCTTTTACGGAAATGGGGGGATTTGTTCTCCCTTCGGACAGGGACAAGAACCTTTCCACCCTTTCCGGGGTGTCGGTCCCCATGCCTTTGCGGCAAAAGGGGCACAGCCGTCTCGAAATGGAGGACGATGTTCATTACGTGACGTTCGTGGTGAGCGACGGAGACAACAAGGGATGGGTGATGCGGGGGTTTGCAACCAATGAACGTCTTTTCGCAAGTCCCAGGCGCGGGGAATTCAATGTGGGCTGGACCCTGCCGCCCCTGCTGAGCGAGCTTGCACCCTCGGTACTGGCCTGGATTTATGAAAACGGAGCGGTGAACCCCGGCAGGGATTTCTTTATCGCGGGCGTCTCCGGTATCGGCTACATGTACCCGGGCTTCTCCCCGGACCTGGAAGGCTATGGCCGGCGGATGGGTCCGTACCTGGAGGCCACGGACCTGCACATCGTCAATATCATGCTCTTTGTTCCGGACCACTTTCGGCCGGAGGTGATCCGGCCCTACACGCAACAACCCCAGGTCCAGGGATGCCTGGCGATCAATTATGCCCTGGGGTACGACCTGCTCGAAGGGAAGATCGTCTGGGCCGCGGGTAAGCCGGCCGTAGGCGCCCGCTACGCCATGTGTAAGGACTGCTCCATTACGGGAAAGGCCCCGGAAGCCATCGCCTGGGGGATCAACGCCCTGCCCGCGGACCCACGGGTCCCGGAAGGATACAGTTTCGTGATCGTGCAGCCCTGGTCCTATGGTCTGGACGATATCGCCGCCTGTATCGCGTCCCTGAACCCGAACGTCCGGGTCGTCACCCCGGAAGGGTTCATCCAGGCGGTCACCCACTTCCAGCCCGGGGCCGACACCCCCGAACAATAACAGGGCGTTGAAAAAGTAGGGTGGGGCCCTGCCCCACCTCATCCCCTGGTGGGGCAAGGCCCCACCCTACAGGAAAGCCTGCATTTCTCGACATCCTTCATCGCCAGCATGGTGAAGTCAACAAGTCGATCACGCCTCAGAAACAGGGCACTTCCCCCAAGAAAAAGACGACCGTTTCCCCGTGTCCCACCCGGATCTGGATCCACAGGTCCTCATCCGTATCCAGGGTCATAGTGGCCGGGGCGTTCCCCGTGTACCACGTTCCGTCATGTTCGAGCCCCACCCCGTCGATGAGGTAGGCGATTTCGAAGATCGCCCCGTCCCAGGCCCACACCCGGTCCGCGTCTCGTTCGTTGTCCGCACCTGTGAACCCGCCACCCAGACACTCCTCAACGGCCGATCCCATGGGCTCCAGGGGCGGTTCGACCGGGTTCATCCCCTCCGGCAGCGTCGTCCGGAACATACCCACCGTGTTGGCGGAACCGTAGATACCCTGGGTTATCCTGTAGTACCTCTCTTCCTGGGACCCCGGATGCGTTCCGCCCGACCACAGGCCGTCGTCGGTCCATTGGCTCACCGAGTCCTCCACGACCACCTCATCCACAACGGTGTAAGGTCCGGCCGGTTCGTCCCGGAGCAGGATGGTATAGGTTTCTCCCGCCTGGCTCTCCCACTGGATGTGCACATCTTCGCCGGCCTGCCAGTCCTGGGAGATGGACAGGATTTGGAAAGGCAACCGATCCGGGGCCGTGGGGTCCAGGCCGTTATCGAACTCGTCCCGGTCCAGAATGCCGTCACAGTCATAGTCATCGAAGCCATCCCGTTCCAGCGTTCCGAAATACCGCCGCTCCCATGCGTCCGGCAGGGTGTCCAGGTCCGTATCACGGTCGATCACCTGCACGGTAAACGCCTGGGAATCCTCTCCCTCGTTTCCATCGGAAACCCGGATCTCCACCGGATATTGCCCCAGTTCCAGGGGAGACCATTCCAGGCGCCCACTGTTCTCGTCAAGGTCCATGCCCGCAGGGCCTTGGGTCAAGGACCACGCGAGCGGGTCCAGGTCCAGGTCCACGGCCGTGGGTTCATACACGTAGGAGTCCCAACGTTCTGCCTCCACGACCGGTTCGGACGTGATCATCGGGCCAAAGTTATCCGGGACGGTCACCTCGATCTCTAAAGAGTATCCGTATTCGTTTCCATAGGCATCGTATGTGGTAACCACAATGTAGTAGGTCCCCCCGCCCACCAGGCGGGAGAGGTCAAAGCTGGTTTCGCCCTCCAGGTCGATGATCTGGGTGTAGTTGTGGCTCTCGGTGCCGATGTGGATGCGGAACCCCGCCGCGGTCCCGCCCGGGTGCTCCCAGGACAGCAGAAAACCCTCGCCCCCGGCGGGATCGGTCACCTGAAGCTGATCCGGCGGGGGGGGCGGGGCCAGGGCGCGCCAGAGGGCCATGGCCGTAACCTCTTCCGGATCTCCCTGCACGTTGCGGGTGTCCGAGTAGGAGACGGTGAACCGTTCCTCCTGGGAGACGGCCACCATCCCGTCGCCGCCGACAGGAGCCGCCTCGAACCCTACCGAACCGGAAAAGGTCCCGGGCTCCGTTGAGTCCTCGCCCAGAACCACCTCTTCACCGGCCGGATCCGACACGGAGGTCACCCGGACCGTGACCTGATCGTTTCCGGGCCCGGGGCTGAGGTCCATGTCTTCATCCGCGAGTGCGATCTGAGCCAGCGCATCCAGCCCCGTATACAGGCCCTTGTCCAGAGATAAGGATCCCGTGTGGGTCTCGCCGGCATCCCGGTCGAACAGGATCGTGTAGTTCACGTCCGGATCGTCCACGATCTTGATCCGGTTTCCGTCGAACCAGTAGTTGCGAGGGGAGATGGGTGTTCCGTCAGATTTCTCGACCCCCCGGATCCCGTTTAACCTGACCCCATATAGATACCCGTAGGGATTCGGAATATCGATCAGGATGAACCCTTCCGTTTTAGGAATCGTAAGCTCGATCAAAGGTTCGGTTCCGGATGCTACAATATTGGTTGGGGTTACGTTCTGAACCGGGTGAACGATAGGTTCACCTGAAGATATTTCCAGGAGTTGATTTTCTCCGAAGGCGCAGATCAGAGTCTTGTCGTGGAGAAAGAATTCCACGAACCGTTCGTATCGCGTTATAACAGACTCCTCGATCAGGGCAGTTGCTCTCCCCCCGTACAGGTCCGTGTGCGTGCAGGATGCCGTAAAATCCGAGAAGTAGCCGTCATGCGTCACCTGCATTCTCCAGTAGGCAAGGGCCACGTTGTTTCCTGAATCTATACCCTGGATATCCCCAAGATGGGTGGTCATGGTTATATTGGTCTCTTCTGTACCGTTGACCGATTTTCCATTGAATATGAACCCGACATGTTCGGCTGGGCAATCCCGATCGTGGTAGGTCACGTCTCCCGTAACCGGGTCTTTTTCCACACAACCTTCCCAAAATGTCCCCTTCCAATCCACATGACCGGGCGTGAGTTTCATAAGGGCGGTTCCCTCTTCGTCAATAATGACGTTCCGAGCCACCCCGTTTCCCAGGTTCTCGGCCTTCAATACGAGAAAAAACTCCTCGTTTTCCCTCACGTAGCGGGGCAAAAAATAGCTGAGCTTCAGGCGTGGCTGGGGTTTCACGGTGATGGTCTGCTCGGTCTCGGAGGGAAGGTCCTCGAACGTGAAGCTCTCCCCGTTGGCCGTAAAGCTTCCCTCCACCTTTAGGATGTACTGCTTTCCGTTGGTCCCGCCGGAATCGGGCTTGGGCAGAATGAGCCACTGCACATCCGCGGATCCCCCAGGCGACAGGGAGCCGGCACCCCCGATGTCATCGATTCCCGATATCACGGGCGGATCCTGGAACCAGAGGGGGCCGTCCTGACTGGTGTGATGTACCATCAAAACGTTGCGTTCTTCATCCATCACGGATATGGCCACGTTCAGATCCTCCAGGGTCACGTCGCTCAGCCCGTTCGAAATGATGAGCCGGGCGTTGAAGGCGTCCCGTTCCATGGATATCTCGTGATCGATCTGTAGCTTTACGGCGGGTCTGCGGGAGGGAAGAGGCCCGAAGCGTAAAGGAGGTATTGGAGGGAACCCACCACCTCCTCCATAGCTCACCGGCTCCGGGGGGAGGGGTTCATGTTTACGTTTGAATAATTCACGCAACCACTCTCCAAGACAGCCTACTGAATAGTTAAGAACGACATGTGCATGATCCGTCAGATATACAAATTTATACCCTGGAGGATCCTCTCCGTTCTCTCTTAGCCATACACCCAGGAATCCTAAATGATTGAAATCAACTCCAGGGAGAAGTCCCCATAGTACATCAATGTCATGATCTGTCACTCTTGCCATTCGTGCACGTCCTGGGTTCAGGAGAGGTGTTAATGGCGGATCTTCAATTCCCGTTAAGGGCTGCCACCCAGAGGAAAATGAATCCATCCCTTTGATAAGTTCCTTGGTAAGCACTGTCATCATCTCTTTAGGTTGAAAAATATCAAGATCTACCGGAAAATTCTTCCCACGCAAAATATCAATAAAGGCAGTAATCGGATTGAATTCCAGCTTGATAATAGGTGAAAGCAGAACAGGCTGGTCTCTTCCAAGTTGGTCCGTGATATTCGTCACCTCGAATTCGTATGTATCTTCTGAATGAAATTCTCCGCAAGTTTTTTTCTTGGCGACTACGGAAGGTGGATCAATAAGCAGTCCACCTCCCGGAATCTCAAGGCTGAATGAAACGGAAAACGCCCCATCCTTATGATCAATTCCGTTCTTCAAGTTGTAACCTTCTTCTTTGTCCACGAAATGTTCTTCCCGGAACATTCCATCTTCCACGGAGTAGGGGCGAATCCGATCCTCCTCATTGATGAAGTAGGTATAGGGAAATGTCATCGGGGTATTCACCTCATGAAAAAAATAGGCATCCTCCGTGGTCTGAAGCCTGTATCGGAGACGGATCGTTTCTCCGGGCTGGATTCCATCCAAGAGTGATGGGATATTATTCAGGAGTATTGGATTCCCCAATTCATCAAGCCAGTCAAGGGTGAAAATCCGCAAGTCCGTGGAAACGATGCCCAAATCATCTAATAGTGAATACGGTTTGAAAACGGGATGCTCTATTGCGCTAAAATTAACAAACGCTGTCAGATCTCCCCAGTTGTGAAGGATGATCTCCCCTTCCCGCTTGCTTTTATCTCCCGTCCGAAGAAACTGGTGATCGATTCTCCAGGGGCGTACTTCGATTCTGGGCGGATTGACCTTCTTATCCCCGATGGTTATGGGATAGAAGGTGGTGTTGAGCTGGACGTGGTACTGATCCTTGATGGAGGTCTCCTCCACGAGGAACTGGACCGTGACCAGCTCCAGGTCCAGGTCGTCCACCACCACCTTGTTCCCTCCCGGCTGGACCTGCACCGTCCCCGTGGACCCAAAGTGCCCCGGCGCGGTGATCAGATAGCTGTAGGCGCCCGTTGATACGCCGTCGAACGCGGTCTCGCCGTACTCGTCGGTTTCGGCCCGGTAAGTGCGGTAGGAGTGGGTCACCGGATCATAGGTCCGGTCGTACAGGGTCACCTGCGCGTCGGGCACAGCCTGCTGGATCACGTTGCTCACGTGAAAGGCCACGTCGCCTTCCGTAGCGTCCGTCACCCAGACGCGAAGGTACAGTTGCGCCGAAGTCCCGGTGCTCCCCAGGATGGGGAGGATCATGTCATAGGGTGTTTCCGAGACCAGGGAGGCATCCGCGGGATCGATGAACAGGTCAAAGGCGGTGGCGCCGAGTCCCCGCGCATCCCGGCTCTCCCCGTCCGCGGACTGCCAGAGGCCCGTGGCTTCCACCTGGACCACCTGCCCCTCATGCAACTCCTGTCCGCTGGCCTGCCACCCTTCCCGGGGATCCATTTCGAATACTGTCTGCTCGTCCCCCAGGACCGATATCGTCAGGGACCCCAGGTTGTCCACCAGCTGCTCGTCCGGCTCGTTCACCCGGACGTAGATTATTCCCGACTCCTCCGCACGGACCGTGGCGGATGAACCCACATAGAACGGCTCTCCGGTTTCACCCACCCGGGCGATCAGGGCCCGGTCCGGGAGCAGACCGTCCCCGTGGTCCTGGTCCGGCCCCCGGGCCACCAGGGTGCCCAGATACGGTTTCCGGTTCAGGGAGATCCAGTCCGGCAGCCCGCTGGAGTCCACGATCAGGTCCCGGAGGTCGTCGTACCCCACGTTGACCAGGGAGACCGGCTCCCAGCCGGTCTGCCCCGGGTTCAGGGCCTTCTCGATGTAGGAGCGGTCCATGCTCAACTCGGGGACGGCATCCACGGTGGTGACCAGCACCTGCCCGGTGACTACGGCCCCCTCGGTGGAGGTCACCTCCAGACGGATTTCGGCATCGGTGACCGGAACCAGCCCGCTCGTAAGGTGCAGCACGAACGACGTCTTCGCCTGGCCGGCCAAGTCCGTGTCCATGCCCGACGTATCCACGGAGACGGTCAGGTCATCGGCCGAGTCCATGTCCGTGGCGCTCACCGCAAGACCGGTCAAAGGTGCATCCCCCAGGTTGTAAAGGTAGAGCTCCTTCTCCTTGTCCGCATTGGCCGAGAACCGGGTCCGGTAGGAGGCCGGGCTCAGATACAGCCCCAGGATGGTGAAGGACACGGACGACTCTCGCTGGATGTCGCCCACCGTTGCCGTGGCGGTGAGGCCATAGTCGCCGGCTTCGCCCAGCTGCGGGGTGAACGTGTACAGATAGGTCCCTTGTTCATCCGTCTGCACGGTGAACGTGCGCACCCCCTCCCGCAGGGTGAGGGCCAGTTCCACCTGTGTCGACGCCACGGGCGCGTTCTCCACATCCAGAACCTCCCCGTACATCTCCACGGACTCTCCCCGGTCGTATACGGCCTTGTCGGTGAGCAGGGTCACGGAGAAATCGCGAACCACGGAGAAGGTCTCCTCGATAACGACGACTTCCCCCTCGGTGAGATGAGTCGCCTCCACCACGGCCTTGTACTCCCCCACACCCAGGAGGTCCGTGGGGTCGAATGTAAGATAAAAGGTGCCGGTTTCCGGATCGTAGGTCATGGCCGTTTCGAGATAGACAACGCCCCCGTCAACGGACTCGAGACGGCAGGTAACGTCCAGGTCCGAGGGATCCAGCATGGAACCCTCTACCACCTGCATGGCCGAAAGGCGGATCTCGGCGGAATGGTCCTGTTCGAAAATATACGTTCCCAGGGGATCGGACAGTGCGAGACGGAACGAGCCCCGGGAGGCACGGTTGTTCCACTCGTCGGTCTCCGGGATCTGGTCCTCCGGGTCCGCCACGGCGTGAACCAGGTAGGTGCCCGTCTGCTCGTCCGCGGGCCAGACCGTTGAGAAGGTCCAGGAACCGCCCGCATCGATGGCGTGAACAAGGTCCTCCCCGATACTCTCCCCAGTGGTCCCGTTCCGGAAACGGAACCCTACCTGGGTCAGCGAAACAGTGGAGGGGTTGTGCACCGTGGCCGAGACGGTCACGTCCACCCCGCTGCCGGGTACGGCGGAAAGGGTGAGATCCTCGTCCGAGATCTCCAGATCCACGAAGCGGATCACGGCGCTGCCCGGGTTCCCGGCCGTGTCCCGGCCCGTTACTTCGATCCACGCCAGGGCGGGCACCGTTTCCCGAAACGTATACAGATTTCCCTCCTGGGAGATCAGGGACATGGGGACGGCCTGCCCGTCACCGGTGTAGCCGTTCACAAGGGGAGGTTCCGCCAGGGGATCGCTCGCCTCCACCAGCACCGTCACTTCACCCAGGGGAGGGTCCGGATCCACCGACAGGGCAAAGGAAGGCCCCAGCGTATCAACGGTGACCGTGCGGGCCAGGCTGCCTGCTCTCCCGGAGAGGTCCTCAACGTTCACCGTAACCACGGCCTGACCGGGTTGGGTCTCTTCCGTTACCTGCACCCGGAAGGAAAAGTCCGTGTCGCCGCCCACCGAATAGGTTGTCACCGGCAGGCCGGCCGCGTCCAGGATCGCCACCTCCGGCAGGCCCTTGACCGGTTCGTCCACGGCGATGGTGAACTCCGTAGTGCCCAGCTTCAGAGGGTCCGGAAGGGTGAGGACGATTTCCGGATCGTGAAGATCCAGCACCGGTTCCGCGGTTTCGGTCCCGGTGTTACCGGCCAAGTCCACCGCCTCCACCAAGAGTAAAGCGATACCGTCTTCCGCGTCTCCCGGGATGGGGATCTCGTAAAGGTACTCGAGCCCGACAACCGTGGGATCGGGCACCGTGATCGGGCTCGCCAGGGCATCCGAGAAACTCACGGCCGGAACCTGAGAGAGGGGCTCATCAAAGGTGACGGAAGCGTTCAGCACCTCGTCCACGAACTCCGGGCATTCGATGGTGATGGCGGGCGGGGTGCGGTCGATGGTCAGGCTCGCCAGGCCGGTCCCCGGATTGCCGGCCGAATCCTCGGCGTGCACGGTCAGTGCCACACTCCCTTCCGCGGCTGCGGGCCCCACGGGAAGCAGGTACCGGTGGGAACCTTCCTGGAACCCCTGGTACGTGACGGCAAACTCCTGGAGTTCGGCGTCCCGGGCCGTGAGCACCGGGTCCGAGGCCAGCGGCTCCGAGGCCTGCACCGCAATGTTCACGTCCCCCTGGTTGATGATCGTGGGTTCCACGAGGATCACGAAACGGGGCGCGGTGGTGTCCGGTCCCACCAGCAGGGTGGTGGTGTCCGTAACGTGCTCCATCCGGATGTCGTGCGGGTTGGTGTAATCCAACCGCCCGGAGAACACCAGGGAGGACCCATCGTCCAGCTGGTTGTCCAGACGGAGGGTGACGATAAACGATCCGTCCGTTTCCGGGGCGAGGGTGCCCAGGGTCCATTGTCCCTCCATGCCGGGGTCCGCGGGCAGGGTGGACCCGGTGACCTCGACCCCCTCGGGAAAGGAGATCAGGATGGTCACGGCCTCTCCGGAGACCGTGCTGTTGTTCCGGTAGCTCACCGTGAGCGGGGTTTCGTCCCCGGCATCGGCGTGATCCTCGGCCTGCAGCACCAGGGAAAGCGACGGGTTTGCGATCACGAAATCGTAGTGGGACCCGTTGTTGTCCTCGTCGGATTCCACGATCTGGTTGCCGTCGTCGATCAGCACCGAGACCTTTTGCTGGCCGGCGTACTCGGTGGAGTCCCAGTCGATGCTCACAAGCCCCATGCCGCCGGGCCCGATGAGTGATACAATCTCCTCCCCGATGAGAACCCCGTCCTCCGGATCGCCCAGGTAGAAGAGGACCCGAACATTTTCCGCCGCGACCCCGCCGCTGTTCAGGATCCGGGCCTCGATATGGAGGATGTCCCCCTGCAGGAAGTCGTCGGCGGTGACCGTCAGGTCTCCGTCCAGGCTCAGGTCGGCCTTGGCCAGGACATCAAGGGAAAGTGTCCGCTGGTTGTTCGATTCGGAGGCCTCCTCGATCCGGTCCAGCGGGTCCGCCACGGCATGGAGCTCGTGAAGGCCTTCCATCCCGGTGGTGTCATAGTCCAGTTGGATCGTCTGGGATCCTCCGTCGCCGGCAACAGCAGGGATCGTGCGAGCGTCCACGGGAACTCCGCCCGCGGCCGGGTCCCCATCGTAGACTATGACCTCCACATCCTGTGCCAATGATTGCCCCGTGTTTTGCACGGTGACGGATAACGATACGGCGGTCCCTTCCACGGGTGGAAGGGGGTCCCCTGAAAATACGGACACGGTCAGGTCGGCCAGACATGCTGGATCCACACCGTCACAATCCTGATCCACGCCGTCCCCGCAGATCTCCACGGCGCCGGGATACACGTCGGCCCGGGTGTCGTCGCAGTCGTCCCCGTTGCAGTCACCTCCCTCGGGGAAATGACCGTCATCATCCTCATCCTGACAGAGAGTTGCCAGCTGCAGGACTTCCTCGTGGGTAAGCGCACCGCTGTAGATGCGAACTTCATCGATGGCGCCTTTCCAATAATATTCTGCACCAGTTTCCTCGTAACCGCCCAATGCGTTTAGGTTTCCATAAGCGTCACCAGCAGCCGTCAATGTCTCCGTTTCCCACAAATCATCTATATATAATGTGACCTCATTCTCTTCGTAATGATAGATATAGGCCACAAAGGTCCATTTCAATTGCTGGATGTCTTGACCGGTCTTTGCCAGGCTGACCGCGTTACCTGAACTCTCGGTGTATCGATAGAAACCAATCCCGCCATCCCTCTTTAATGCGGCAAAGTCTCCAATGGAGTGGTTCTCCTCTTTTCTCTGTATCAGGATGTGGGTAGTTTCAGGGGCATTATCATCCTTCAGCCAGAATGTGACAGAAATGTCCTGCTGGGTCCCAGTGATCCAGTCGTCATCGAACAAAACAATATCGTTCAGTCCATCAAAGTTGGCAGCTTGCCCCCGAACCCCTGCCACATAGGTAAGGCCTCCTCCACGGACATCCCCATCGTTGTCGCTTTCGCTCAGATCCTCCACGTTCCCGTCCAGCGGATAGTACCCCACCAGAACGGCATCTCCCGGCGTACAGCTCTCGTCGCTGCCGTCGCAGTCCTGATCGATGCCGTCTTCACAAATCTCAGGAGCCCCCGGGAAAACATCCCCCAGCGCGTCGTCACAATCGCCATCACAGATCATGTAACCATCGACATCCACATCCACTTCCTCTGCTCCCGGCCCCCCCACACAGTCGCTGTCCAGCCCGTCGCAAATCTCGTCCGCCCCGGGATGTACGCTTGCGTTCGAGTCGTCACAATCTATTAGACCGCATTCTCCTCCATCCGGGCTGTAAGTATCGCTGTCCAGGTCTTGACAACAAGGAAAGATAGGTGTGTTTGTGCAGGTATTTGTAAAAAACCAACAGAAATCGGTCGTACATGGATCTTGATCATCGCAAGAAATGTTAAAACAACCCAGGAAACCCATGCAGGAATCACAGGTTATGGGGTCGTCATCGTTACAGTCAGCATCCGTCACGCATGCCTGTGCCAGATTCCCGGAATAAAGAAGAAGAAGGCCGATCGAGAGCAGAAAGCCTAAGAACCTGGTTTTTGCACCTGTGAAGAACTTCGGATTCATGGACCTCTCCTCGATCCTGGCTGTGTTTCTATGGCTGCATATAAATCAAAACAAGAAGCAGCGAAGAACCATCGCTTCGAACAGTTTTCGATCTCACGTTTTCCTTTTGCGGCGTTTCCTGATCAGGAAAATCGCGGTCACGGGTCCCATCAGAATGATCAGCGGATTAAGCACATCCGATCTATCGGTGTCTGTGCTTCCATATTTCGAAGCCGCGGCCTCGGACACGGTCCAGACCGGGTCCTCCGGGCTGCACTCCTGCACGAGCAGGGCCACTTCCAGAAACCCGTCTCGGGCCACCAGATCTGTAACCGTCACCGCATTCTCCGGCACCTGTGTCCCGCCCGCGTACCCCACAAGGATCTCCAGGACCGGCCCCTCCCCCTGGGGGATTACGTCCGCTCCCATATCGAACAGGGAGACGACCAGGGTCCCGGCCCCGGGGTCCGTCACCGCCCAGTCCGGCTCCTTGAGCGTCCGGCCGGTCTTGCGCACGTCCAGAATTTCCAGCGTTGAGGCATCAAATTGCAGGGTCGTGGTCAGCCGGGTGAGGTCCTCGCCCACCTGGACGGATACCGTGACTGTACCCTGGCCCGGCCCCGCCTCGTCCAGGCAGCCAATCTCCAGCAGGTTCACCTCCGCCCCGTTCAGGCGCGCCAGGGTTTCACGAATCCCGGTACCAGAGTGGATCAGCATCCCGGATGAGGATCCTTCCCCGCCTCCGGACAGGGCGTCCACGAGGGCGCAGATCTCCTCATCGGGTGGAAACTCCTGAATATCCCGGTACCATGCAGGCACCGCAGGCAGGGGCACCAGGCACCGGTAGATGAACACCAGATCCGTGTCGATCAGCACCGTCCCGTCCACGTCCACGTCGAACCGGTCCAGGTTGGCCTGTACGTAGGCCAGGATATGATCGTCCGGCCGGAATTCCTGGATCTCCCGATACCATCCCGGGACGGCGTCGATCCCGGCAAGGCACCGGTAGAGGAACACCAGGTCCGTATCGATCAGCACTATCCCGTCCCCATCCACGTCCAACTCGTCCTCAGGGCAGTCCGGGTCTTCCCCGTCCGCCACGCCGTCACAGTCGTTGTCCAGCCCGTCCCAACACGAGACCTCCACCGGTTCATAGCCCGGAACGTCCACATAGTCGCAGCCGGGCCAGATCCCTTCTTCGCACAGCTCCTCCGAAGCCTCGCACACCCCAAGCTGATCCGTGCAGAGCCGTGTCTCACCGTCCCCGCAGAAGTCGGCCACCTGGTCCGTTTGCCACGGATCCAGCAGGCACTCATGGAACTCACCTGCGATCTCGCAGAGGGCGGACTCGCCGTAGTGGGTCGAGCCGGCGGGGTCCTCACCGTTCCAGGCCCGGGCGTAAACCCGCGCCCCGTCCGGCAGCGCGTGCATGAAATCATCGTAGAACCGGCCCGCGGGCGAAAAGGGGAACCCCTCCCCGGCGGCCGTGTACATCCGGTCCGTGTCCTCGGCCGATGCCAGCACTTCATCGTCCCCCCGGGCCGCCCCCCCCGGCCCGGCCGGACCGATCTCTCCGTCGGGGCCCGCCGACAATAGCTGGACGTACCCCTCCGGCCCCTGGATGGGAAGCCCGTCTCCGGGCAGGGGTGTCCCGCCCGCATCCGATACCTGCCCCCCCACGGAAACCACCCGGGCCAGGGACATACCGGGGGCAAGAAACGGGAGCATCAAAACCACGAACATCAACCAGGACATTTTCCTCATGGAAACGATCCCCTGTGTTATACGGATAAGACACCACACATAACAATGTTTTTCCATATGGCACTAAATTTTATCCCTTGCCCTTCCGTCTGTCAAGGCGAAAGGTCATAAAAATACCTGAAGAATAAAGGATTTCCTTGGGGATCGGTAGGACTTGCAGGTCTTGTGCAGGTCTTGATACGGTGGGAAAAAGAGAAAGGAGGATATGTAATTGTTGACTCTAAGGGGCCGGGCAGAGGCCCCCCACCTTCCCACAGATCACCTCGTCCGGCGGGAACTCCTGGATGTCCCGGTACCATGCCGGAACGGCTTCTGGGTTCCCTGACATGCACCGGTAGATGAACACCAGGTCCGTGTCGATCATGGCAAATTCGTCCCCATCTACGTCCAGGCGGCAAGAGGACATCTCCTCCCCGGAAAATCCCAGATCGAGATCCCCTTGGGCCACCACAGAGATGCCCGGCAGGTCCGGGATATCGGACACGGTAAACGAGAGCGGGCCCTGAATCTTCAATGTGTAGTTATCCTGCCCGTAGCCCTCCGTGTCCCCGAGGTTCTGCAGGTCGCCTGTGGCGTTCATCGAATCACCGGTGAGGGTCATGGGCCGATCCACCCAGATCATTACCCCGCTGACGATAATGGTGGCGAGCACATCGATACTCAGCTGCGCCTCCAGGGCGAACGCCCCGGTCCCGGGGTCCACCGTAGTCATGAGCGCACCGATGGGGCTCGCCACGATGTCGGTCAGTTCCACCTCCACGGTGATCCCCAGATACACGAAGGAAGCCAAGAGGGAATCAGAATGGATGACGAAATCCTCCAGCGTGAGCACGGTGGTTCCAGGGTCGTAGAAGCCTTGCACGCTTCCATAGTATTGCATGGTGAAATCGGAAATCTTGGGGGGAAAGGGAGGGAAATAGGCCGTTGCCTGGCCGTTTGTCACGTTGCTCGCTACGGTATCGTCCGTGACAAACGGGATTTCCACGGCCGCAGCGAACCCGGGAGAGAGGAACAACAAACAGAGGACGGCCGTCACGAAAAGGAGGGGGTGTACCTTCATCGTTCTTCTCCGTCATCGTTGATGAGGGTTCTTGTTATTTTCGGGTCCCCGCGGTGAGAATACCCTGTGATGGGAATACTTCCTCTATTCCATGGCAACAATATACCGAAAAATGAAATTGCGTGTCAACAATAGAAACGGGTTTATTTTTATAATATTCAAATGATGATGCTTTTCTAGGAGGACCCGCCGGGGGTCGGACACACACAAAGAAGCATTTTGTGGTCGTTTCCACACGAACTCCCTTCGGCCGTTCGGGAGCGGAGGCCTGGATCCGCGGCGCTATCGTTTGCGGCGGAACCCCTTCAGGAAGACCACAACCCCGGCCGGGATCAGGAGGAGCGTTAGGAGGTTCAACAGGGTGGAGCCGCGGACGGCCCCTTCCCCGTAAACGGACGCTTCGGCCTTTGGCGGGGCCCAGGCCGGGTCCTCGTTGCGGCAGTTTTGCACCAGAAGGTTCAACGACAGAGGGCCGTGGTACGCCTCCGGCCCGCTCAAAGAGAGGGCGGCCCGCGCCGGATCCGTCCCTTCCCGCACCCGGAAGACCGCCTCCAGCACCCGTCCCGTCCCCG
>CAYTRL010000078.1:0-16961 GCA_964439795.1 uncultured Thermodesulfobacteriota bacterium | reverse complement strand
ACCAGCAGTGCATCAAGAACGAAGTCACCTTCTTCGACGAGTTCCAGGTGCTGGACGTAATCCTGGAGGGGAACCGGTGCGGGGGTGTGGTGGCGGTGGAGCTGGCAACGCGCGAGATACACGTGTTCCGGGCCAAGGCGGTGCTGTTCGCCACGGGAGGTCACGGACGCATGTTCAAGATCACCTCCAACGCCTACGCCAACACAGGCGACGGGCCGGCGGTGGTGGCCCGCAGGGGGGTTCCCCTGCAGGACATGGAGTTTTTCCAGTTTCACCCCACCGGGATCAAGGGCATGGGGATCCTGATCTCCGAGGCGGTGCGCGGGGAGGGTGGAATCCTGTACAACCGGGACGGCAAACGGTTCATGGAGCGGTACGCGCCGACGCTGCTCGACCTGGCGCCGCGGGACATGGTGGCCCGGGCCATCCTCACCGAGATCCGGGAGGGCCGGGGGATGCGAGGCGACCGGAAGATCGACGACTTCGTGCACCTGGATGCCTCCCACCTGGGCAGGGACGTGATCGAGTCCAAGCTGCCGGACATCACAGACTTCTGCAGGACCTACCTGGGAGTGGATCCGGCGGAGGCCCCCATTCCGGTCCAGCCCACGGCCCACTACGCCATGGGCGGCATCCCCACCGACGTGCACGGCCGCGTGCTTGCCGATGGGGTGGGAGGACTGTACCAGGGACTCTATGCCGTAGGCGAATGCGCCTGTGTTTCCGTGCACGGGGCCAACCGGCTGGGCACGAACAGCCTCCTGGACCTTGTGGTGTTCGGACGTCGGGCGGGGAAACACATGGGAGACTACGCCAAAAACGCAGATCCGTCCCCGCTGCCCCCGGACCCGGACCGGGACGCCCGGCAGCGGATCGACCGGCTCACGGACGGCGGCAAAGGCCCCCAGGCCGGAACGCTTCGGGAAGAGATGCAGGTGGAGATGATGGCCAACGTGGGTATCTACCGGAACGAGACGGACATGACACACGCCGTGGACAAGATCCGCGAACTCCTCGGGCTGTACCGGGACGTGCGGGCCCAGGACGCGGGCAGCGCCTTCAACACGGATCTGTTGGACCTGATCGAGTTGGGCAACTTGCTGGACCTGGCACTGATCACCGCGGAATCCGCACGGCACCGGCAGGAGAGCCGCGGCGCCCACGCCCGGGAGGACTACCCGGAACGGGACGACGAGCACTGGCTCCAGCACACCCTGTGCCGGCTGGAGAAAGACGGCGTGACCATGGCCACCCGGGAGGTGGACACGTCCCGCTGGGAACCCAAGCCGAGAGTCTATTGATCCGGCCATAAAAAACAAGGAGCGGAGGATGAAGATCCGGCTGGAGATCCTGCGGTTCAACCCGGAACAGGACCCGGAGCCCGCCTTCCAGACCTTTGAGGTCCAGGCGGAACCCACGGACCGCGTTCTGGACCTTCTGATGAATGTGAAACGGTTCGAGGACGGATCCCTGGGGTTTCGAAAGAGCTGCGCGCATGGGGTGTGCGGTTCCGATGCCATGCGGATAAACGGCAAGGACCGCCTGGCCTGCAAGACCCTGGTGCGGGACGTTGCGGAGTCCGACGGGGCAACGGTTCGGATCGAGCCGCTCCTCCACTTTCCCGTGAAAAGAGATCTCATCGTGGACCAGAAAACCTATTTTGAAAAGTACCGGGCCGTGCTCCCGTTCCTGATCAACGAGGAGCCGGTGAAGGAAAAAGAACGGATCCAGCTTCCCGATGCACGGGAGGTCTTTGACGACGCGACCAACTGCATCCTTTGCTGCTCCTGTTACTCGGCCTGCCCGGTGCTGGACGAAAACAAGCAGTTTCTGGGCCCGGCGGCCCTGGCCCAGGCGTTCCGTTTTCTGGAGGATTCCCGGGACCAGGGGTTCCAGGAACGTTTGCCCTCCCTGGACACTCCGGACGGTGTCTGGGCATGTGAAAACCATTTCGAGTGCACCCGAACCTGTCCCCGCGGAATCAAAATCACAAAACATATCAACCACACCAAACGGAAGATCCGGGATCGATCTTCCAGCGAGGACTGAACCATGAAAAGGGTGCTTATCGTATATGACAGTCGGACGGGAAAGACCGAGAGGATGGCGAAGAAGATCGCCGAGGGGATCCGCAATGCAGATCATGAGGTTTTGATTCGGCCCGTGGCCAACATCAGGGACGCCGACGAACTGGAAGGCTACGACGGATACCTGTTCGGCTCTCCCACCTATTTTCGAAGAACAACGGAAGCCATGAAAACGTTCCTCTTCCTCGCCCAGAAGGCGGACCTTCAGGGGAAGGTGGGAGGAGCGTTCGGCTCCTACACCCACATCGGGAGCGGGCCCCGAACGATCTACGACACCATGGAACACGTCTTCCGGATGAAGATGGCCGAGGTCAACCCGTTCAATGTAAAAGAGCAGATCCTGGACGCGGGCAAGGGCGACCAGCCCTGCATCGACTATGGGAAGGGCATCGCGGAAATGCTGTAGGGGATCCCCGGCAGAGCCTGGGGCATTGTGATGTTGCCAACCGGTAGCATTCGCGCCCGCAAAGGGGGTTGGATCCCTGGTGACCGGAACCGATGCCCCGTGAGGGACCTTGCGAGGAGCCGTAGGCGACGCGGCAATCCCCTGGTGCAGCAGGGCATCCTCTTGGACCGGGGGGTCGCGTTACTTCGTTCGCGATCTTCGACCACGCTCCGCTCGCAACATCCAGCTATGAACGTATTCCTGCTGAGGGATTGGGTGGGGCAGGGCCCCACCCTACGGATACAGGGAGAATGTTTACCGGAGGAAACACTCTTTTCGGATCATTCGCGGAACAGAACAGGGAAAAAATCCTCAACCTTTTGATCCCTTTATATATTTATCCGGTGTGGACGACAGGAAACAGGACGGGCCCGGGAAGCGTGTCCTTTCGTACACAGTCTGAGCCCCTGCCCAGTCGGTTCGACAACCCCATGCCCGGCACCCGACCCTCAAGCGTATCGATCGCCGGTCCGGCAGGGGAAAACAGGAACCCATTCACCTAATAGGCTGAAAAACAAGAATTCTGTGTTTTCCGTCATTCCGGGCATGATCCGGAATCCAGTATTTTCAGGCACTTCTGGATCCAAGCACCTGCCCCGGACTCCGATCCGGGGTTCGCCGGGATGACAACAAACGCTTCTCTTTTTCGGAAAATGGGGTGGCTCCCCCCCTACTCCGCTGCCCGCAAAACAAGCGCCGGCAAACCCTCCATCCGTGTTTCGGCACGATATTTGTTTGTTTTCTTCCTTTCCACTCTGGAAAGGAGAGGACAAACGGATGAGAAACGTACCGGAATTCCTGCTGAAGAACCGCACCTGGATCCTCCTGGGCGTCGGCGTACTCACGCTGCTGTTCGGTTTCATGGCCCTGAGGGTGGACCTCGATCGAAACCCCGAGGAGATGCTCTTTCAGGGAGACCCGGACTACCCTCTGCTCAGGAAATTCCTCGAGACCTTCGGGTACGATGAAATTGTGGTGGCGGCATACGCTGCAGACGATGTGCTCAAACAGGAACACCTGCAAACACTCAAGACGATCACCGATGAACTCCTGGCGCTGCAAGGTGTGGACAGGGTCCTTTCTCTCGTCAATGCCGTGGATGTGGTTACCGCCGGGGACGGATCCCTTGAACTGCAACCGCTGCTCCAGGGGAACCCGGCCACACCGGCGGATCGGGAAGCCCTGCGGAGAAAGATCGAGGAGAACCCACATTACCAGGGGCTTCTCCTCTCTCCGGACAGCGGATCCACCCTGATGGACATCACCTTGAAGAGCGGTCTCGACATGGAACAGAGAAAGCTGCTGCTTCAGGACATCGAGCGGATCTTCTCCGAGCACGGGGCAGGAAAGCGGTTTCTCCTGAGCGGGGCGCCTTTCGGAAGACAGGAGATGTTCCGCTGCCTTCAACGGGACATGACCTTTCTGTTTCCCCTGTCGCTCCTGCTTCTGGTGGCAGCCATGTACGGCTTCTTTCGAAACCTGCTATGGGCTGTGCTTCCGCTGGCGATCACCTCGATCTGTGTTCTCTGGGCGGTGGGCGGCATGTCGATGCTGAACTACCCGTTCAACCTGCTCTCGGTTATCGTACCCACGGTTCTGCTCATCATCGGCACCTCGGACTGCATCCACATCCTGAGCCGGTACGGTGACTGTCTGCAAAGGGGTGGATCGCCGGATACAAGCGCGCTGGACACCCTGTATGCCATGGCCCTGCCCTGCCTGCTCACCACCATCACCACCATGGCGGGCTTCCTTTCCCTCCTTTTGAGCCCCCTGGGTTCGATCCGGCAATTCGGCGTGGCCAACGCCGTTGGGATCGGGTTTGCGTATATCCTTTCTATGCTGCTGCTTCCTCTGGGCCTCCGCATGTTCAAGGCAGGGGACGCCCCGCGACCCGGCAGCGAATCACCGGAGCGCCTGGACACCCTGTTGAACCGGATCTTTCGGCTGGTGATGGGAAAGCGGGTCCCCCTCCTGCTGGTTTCCAGCTGCATGATCCTGCTGGGGGCATATGGTACGACCAGGCTCCGGGTGGAGACGGACCTGCCGAAGTTCTTTGCCGGGGACTCACGGGGGGTAGTGGATGCCGAAAAGATCGAGGAGACGTTCGGTGGCTTCCTGCCGGTTCACGTAATTCTGAACAGTCACCGGCCGGACGGGTTGAAGGACCCCGGTCTGCTCCGGGAGATCGACCGGCTTTGCACCTTCCTGCGCGAGCAGGACGGGGTAGATAAGGTCCTGTCGATCACCGACCTGCTGAAACTCGCCAACCGCAGGCTGCACGAAAACGACGCCGCTTTCCACCGAATCCCGGAAACACGCAGCGAGATCGCGCAGCTGCTGCTCATGCTGGAACTCACCGACGCAGGAGACCTGCTCGCCAGGTTCTGCGATGCTCCGTACACCGTGGCGTCCGTGGGGGTCCGGAGCCGGCATCATGATTTCTATTCCATCCAGGCGCTCCAGGACACCGTGTCCGGATACCTGGAACCTCGTCTGGGAAGGTTTCCAGAGGTCACCCATCACGTCACGGGCACATCGGTGCTCTGTGCCAACACCCTGCTTCCCCTGCTGGGAGGGCTGAAGGAGAGCCTGTTCCTTGCCCTGTGTGTCATCTTCCTTCTCATGGTGATACTGTTCCGTTCCGTTCCGCTGGGGATCGTGAGCATGATCCCGAACATCCTCCCCATCGTCCTTACACTGGGGACCATGGGGCTGGGCAACCTCTCCCTGAACATCGTGAACGCCCCGGTGGCCGCCGTGGCTCTGGGGCTGGCGGTGGATGACACCATCCATTTTCTGACCGGTTTCCGGAAGGAGTTCGCACGGGACCGAAACTACGCCGGGGCCATTGAAAAAACCCTGGTCCGCACCGGCAGGCCGATCCTGATCACGTCCCTGGTTCTTGCCGCGGGCTTCGGCACCCTGCTCTTTTCCGACTTTCACCCCACGCGCAGCTTCGGGGTCCTGATCAGCCTCACGGTGCTGTATGCGGTCTTTGCCGACCTGGTCCTGCTCCCCGTCCTGCTTCTTGTGTTCAAGCCCCTGGGCAGGCAGGAGGTCCCAACGAAGGAACCTCACCCGCAGCACTGTATGTCCGCAAAAACAAGCATATTCAGGTACCCGAAAGAACTGGATTCCGGATCAAGCCCGGAATGACGGCAGTGGATGGATTCCTGCTTTCACGGGTCCCTGGATCCGCAGTGAAGCCAACGCACCGGGCCGGGGGGTTGCCGCACTCCGCTCGCAATCTCCACTTCTTTGTTGTCATGTATGGGGGTGGATGGCGGGGAGCTGATCGCTGAACGCTGACCGCCGACCGCCAATATCGACTTCGCTCCGCACGAACCATTCCAACTAAATTCCCCAAGCGTAACGGAACGAGCCCGCCGGTTCGAGATCAGAACAACCGCTGCAGGAACTGGAGCACCGGCTCGGCAAACGACTCCAGGGCGTGCAACCCTTTGAGAAGCGCTTCGTGGAGCTGCTCGTAGAAACAGCCGATCACCCAGTACTTGAGCATCCGGAACAGCAGAAAAACCGAGATGAATTTCACCAGGTTGTAGCGAAGCGTGCCGGCCACGATACTCAGCGGCGTGCAGGGCGGGAGGCTGGCCAGGGACGACGAAGCCAGGACGAAAAGGCCCGATTTGTTGAACTTGTCCACATCGATGGATTCCACCTTCTCCCTCAGTTTCCGGCTCAGGTTCCGGGAACCGGACCCCACGAAGTAAAAGACCAGGAACCCGCCGGTGGACCCGGCTGCAGCGGCCGCGGAGAGCAGAACCATATTGCTCACCTTGTAGCTCATGGCGAGAAAGGAAACCTCCGTGTTGAAGATCGGACAGATGATCCCCAGAAAGGCAAGGAACAGCATCAGGAGGTAGTCCATAAGGCTCGAGCACGCCCCTTTCTCGTTCGGCTCCCGGACCGGAAAAGATCAAAACGCCGCCTGGAGCCATCTATCATGAAGAGCCGGAACGCTTCAAAAGGCCCATACAGATGGAAACGTTTCCGACCATACACCGATTCAGGGCGTTCGGCAATAAAAAGATGACTTCGCAGCTGATAAAACCGCTGTTCCATGAAGGGTGCCCGGTGGACGATCCTCTCTGCTTGCGACTATAATCGGCACCGGCCCACCTGATAACCAGAACAGAAAGGGGAAATAGATGGCAGACCCGGCAAACCTGAACTCGTTTGACGCCCTTTCGGAACTCACCCTGCCCTCCGGAAGGGTGTGGTTCTACCGGCTGGCCGCGCTCCAGGAACAGGGCCTCTGCCGTCTGGAACGTCTGCCGTTTTCCATCCGGATCCTCCTGGAGCAGGCGCTGCGCTCGGAGGACGGCAAGAAGGTCACGGCCGACGACGTGAAGAAGCTGGCCCGCTACGAGCCCGGGAATCCGGAGAAAACGGAAATCCCCTTTCTTCCCGCCCGTGTGCTCATGCAGGACTTCACAGGGGTGCCGGCCGTGGTGGACCTGGCAGCCCTGCGAAGCGCCATGGCGGCCCTGGGCAAGGACCCTCAGCGGATCAACCCCCTGATCCCCGTGGACCTGGTCATCGATCACAGCGTCCAGGTGGACGCCTACGGGAGCCCGGAAGCCTTCCAGATCAACGCGGACCGGGAATTCCAACGGAACCGGGAGCGCTACGAATTTCTGCACTGGGGCCAGAAGGCGTTCCGCAACTTCCGGGTCGTGCCCCCGGCGTCCGGGATCTGTCACCAGGTGAACCTGGAATACCTGGCCAAGGGGATCCAGAGACGGCAGGTGGACGGCAGGGAGACGGCCTTTCCGGACACGCTGGTGGGCACGGACTCCCACACCACCATGATCAACGGCCTGGGCGTGCTGGGCTGGGGGGTGGGCGGCATCGAGGCCGAGGCCGCCATGCTGGGGCAGCCGGTGTACATGCTCCTGCCCGAGGTGATCGGGTTCAAGATCACCGGTTCCCTGCCGCCCGGGGCCACGGCCACGGACCTGGTGCTCACGGTCACTCAGATCCTGCGCGGCCACGGTGTCGTGGGGAAGTTCGTGGAGTTTTTCGGCCCGGGGATTACCGGTCTCTCCCTTCCGGACCGGGCCACGATCTCCAACATGGCCCCGGAGTACGGAGCCACCTGCGCCCTGTTTCCGGTGGACGCGGAAACGCTCAGCTACCTGCGCACCACCGGCCGGGAAGAGGCTGAACTGGAGCTGGTGGAGCACTACTGCAGGGAACAGGGCCTCTTCCGAACCGACGAAACGCCGGAGCCGGAGTTCCGGGAAGTGCTGGAACTGGACCTGGGGAGCATCGTGCCGAGTCTGGCCGGGCCCAAGCGGCCCCAGGACCGTATCTCGCTCACCCGCATGAAAGAGCAGTTCCGCAAAGACCTCACGGCCCCTACGAGCGAGCAGGGGTTCCACGTGGACGAGGACCGGGTCGACGCGCAGCAGGATGTCCGGTTTCCCGACGGCACTCAGGGCACCCTCACACACGGGGACGTGGTCATCGCCGCCATCACGAGCTGCACCAACACCAGCAACCCGGCGGTGATGATCGGCGCCGGCGTCCTGGCCCGGAAGGCCGTGGAGGCGGGTCTCACCGTCAAACCCCATGTGAAGACCAGCCTGGCCCCGGGCTCCAACGTGGCCCGGCACTACCTCAAAGAATCCGGGCTGATGCCCTCCCTGGAAAAGCTCGGATTCCACATCGTGGGGTTCGGGTGCACAACCTGCATCGGGAACAGCGGCCCCCTGCCGGATCACATCCGCGAGGCCATTGAGGCGGGCGCACTGCTGACGGCCAACGTGCTTTCCGGAAACCGGAACTTCGAAGGAAGGATCAGCCCGCACTCCCGGGCCTCCTACCTGGCCTCCCCGCCCCTGGTGGTGGCCTATGCCCTGGCGGGTACGGTGAACATCGACCTGGCCAAGGACCCTCTGGGAACGGGGAAGGACGGCCGGGCGGTTTTCCTGAAGGACATCTGGCCCACCGAGGAGGAGATCCGGGGGAACCTGGACAAGGCATCGGACCCGGAGGCCTTCCGCCGGATCTACGCCGACATCCTCACCGGCAACCAGACCTGGAACCGGATCCCCAGCACCGAGGAGGCCGTCTACGACTGGAAAGCGGAGAGCACCTACATCCAGCAGCCGCCGTTCTTCGTGGAGATGACAGAGCAGGTCCAACCGATCCGGCCCGTGGAAAACGCCCGGGTGCTGGTGATGCTGGGGGACTCGGTGACTACGGACCACATCTCCCCTGCCGGCGCGTTCGATGCGAAAAGCGAAGCCGGAAGCTATCTGGTCGGCCTGGGGGTGGATCCCGATGACTTCAATTCCTATGGAAGCCGCCGGGGGAACGACCGGGTGATGACCCGGGGAACGTTCGCCAACATCCGCCTGCGAAACCGGATTGCGCCCGGCACCGAGGGAGGGTGGACCACCTGTTTGCTTTCCGGGGACGTGGTGAGCATCTTCGAGGCGTCCCACCGGTACCGGAAGGAGAAGGTCCCTGTGATCGTTCTGGCCGGCAAGGACTACGGCATGGGTTCCAGCCGGGACTGGGCGGCCAAGGGTACGTACCTGCTGGGGGTTCGGGCCGTAATCGCGGAAAGCTTTGAACGGATCCACCGGAGCAACCTGGTGGGCATGGGTGTTCTCCCCCTCCAGTTCCGTGACGGAGAGAACGCGCAAAGCCTGGGCCTCACGGGCCGGGAAACCTTTTTCATCCCGGTGGACGACCGACTCCAGCCGCTCCAGACCGTTTCGGTGCGGGCCGTGAACGAGGACGGATCGGAACAGACCTTCCCGGTGACCTGTCGGATAGACACCCCTATCGAGATCGATTACTATCGGAACGGCGGAATCCTGCACACCGTCCTCCGGGAGCTGATCCTTCAGTCCGAATGAACGGGGCGGGGGTGTTCCCGACGGATGTGGCCAAGGAAATGCTGGGGCAAGGTGGGAGATTGCGAGCGGAGCGAAGTCGAAGATCGCGAACGAAGTGAAGTCGTAACGAAGTGGAGATTGCGAGCGAAGCGCGGCAACCCCCCGGCACCGTATTCCTGCTGCACCGGGGGGTTGCCGCGTCGCCTGCGGCTCCTCGCAACATTCGCCATTGGAACCCCGGCATTCACTACAAAACCGACAATCTCCAAAGAGGCTGTAGAACAACGAGGAGCACCTGCTTTTCCGTCATTCCGGGCTTGCCCCTTTGACCCCCTTGACCCTTATGCCCCTTTGACCCGGAATCCAGTTTTTTCCAGCACTTTGGAATGGAGGCTGTACCATGTCGGCGTTGAGCATTTTGATCGCTGGGGCCGCGGGACAGGGCGTTCAATCCGCCGCGGCCATTCTCGGAAAGACCCTTCACCGGCTCGGATTCTTCGTGTACACCACCCAGGATTACCAGTCCCGGGTGCGCGGGGGCCACAACTTCATGCAGATCCGGTTTTCCGATGAGCCGCTGGGGGCGTCTGTGCGGGGCAACAACTTCCTGCTGGCCCTGAACAACGAGAGCCTGGGAATACACCTCCCCAACCTGGCCCTGGACGGTCTGGCATTGTGCATGGACGCGGACCGGGGGGATGTGCAGGACCCCCGGCTCCGGCCCCTGGCCGCGGACGTGGGCCCTGATTCGGCCAGGGGGGAAAAGTTCGTCGGTGTGAAGTTCCTCTCCATGCTCTTTACCCTGCTGGGGTTCTCCCCGGAGACGCTCCGTCAGGCCGTGGAGTTGCAGTTCAAGAAGAAGCTCAAGCCGGAAGTCCTCCAGGCGAACCTGGACGCCATCGATGCGGTGGCGTCCACGGTGGACACCGGGGACATCCGCGCCATCCCGTTCCCGCCCGTGCCCAAGAAGGACCACCTGCTCCTGACCGGAAACGACGCCATCGCCCTGGGGATGGTGGCGGCGGGCGTGGGCGTGTACGTGGGGTACCCCATGACCCCCTCCACGAGCATCCTGAACGCCCTGGCCGGTTATGGACCCCAGGTTGGGATCGCCGTGGAACAGGTGGAGGACGAGATCTCGGCCCTGAACGCCGCCATCGGCGCGTCCTACGCAGGGGCGCGTGCCGCCACGGGCTCCTCCGGCGCGGGCATGGGCCTCATGGCCGAGGCCATGGGACTGGCCGGCATTACGGAAACACCCGTGGTCATCGTGAACGCCCAGCGCGCGGGCCCTTCCACCGGAATGGCCACACGCACGGAACAGTCCGACCTGCTGTTCGTGATTCACGCATCCCACGGAGAGTTCCCCCGGGCGGTGATCGCGCCGGCCAGCGCGGAGGACGCGTTCTACCTCACCACGGAAGCGTTCAACATCGCGGACCGATGGCATGTGCCGGTCTTTATCATGGACGACATGGCCTTTGCCGACGCCGAGAGCACCGTTCCCTCTTTCGATCTCTCCCGGGTCCGGATCGACCGGGGCCCCCTGGCCCCGGAGCCGGACGGGGTCCAGCTGTTGCGCCGGTACGAAGTGACCGGATCCGGCGTGTCCCCGCGTGCCTTTCCCGTCCTGTCCCGCTGGCTGGTCGCGTGCGACAGCCACGAACATGACGAAGTGGGCCGCATGTCCGACGACAGGGAAAACCGCATCCGCCAGTTCGAGAAACGCATGCGCAAGCAGGAAGGGATCGCCGGGGAATTCCCCGGCCCGGAAATCGTGGGGACACCCGCCGAGGACCGGGTGATCTGCTGGGGTTCCACGGTGGGACCGGTCCTGGAGGCGACCCGGATACTGCGCGCGCGGGGGGTGAGCGTGGCGGCGGGTGTCTTCCGCCACCTGTACCCCATGAACCGGGAACGGGTACAGGAAGCCCTGGCCGGTTTCCGGAGGATCTTTTCCGTGGAGGGAAACTACACCGGGCAGCTGGGCAGGCTGGTCCAGGCGGAAACCTGCACACAGATCCACGGGCATATCGGGAAGGTGGACGGACGTCCCTTCACGGTGGAGGATGTGGTCGAGCGAATCGAAGAAGCGCTGGGAGGTGCGTCATGAAGTGCGCGGAACGCTATGATCCCTTTGAACCCCAGTGGTGTCCGGGATGCGGAAACTTCACGGTGCTGGATGCGCTGCTCCAGGCCCTGTCCGACCTGGAAATCCCGGTCACGGACCTGGTCATGATCACGGGGATCGGGCAGGCCTCCAAGCTGGGCTTTTCGGTGAACGTGAACTTCTTCGACGGCCTGCACGGCCGCGTGCTCCCCACCGTGCTCGGCGTGGCCCTGGCCAACCACCGGGCCAAGCTGCTCGCGGTTTCCGGGGACGGGGGTTTTTACGCGGAGGGAGGCAACCATCTGATCCACAACGCGCGGCGCAACCTGGATGTAACGGTGCTGGCCAGCGACAACCGGGTCTACGGCCTCACCAAGGGCCAGGCCGCCCCCACATCGCCGGCGGACTTCGTGACCAAGGTGCACCCCGAGGGGACCGGCTCCCAGCCGTTCAACCCCACGAAGGTGGCCCTGGCCGCCGGGGCCACCTTCGTGGCCCGGGGCTTCACCGGCAACCGGGAGGAGCTCAGCTCGCTGATCAAACAGGCCATCGAGCACCCGGGGTTCGCCCTGCTGGACATCCTGTCCCCCTGTGTGTCGTTCAACAAGGTGAACACCTTCGCCTGGTTCAAGGAACGGGCCAGGCCGGTGGGCCCGGATCATGACCCTTCGGATCTTCAGGCCGCCTGGAAGCTGGCCGGCCAGCGGGATGAGTCGCTGCCCACCGGGCTGCTCTACCGGACTACCCGCCCGGTGTTCGGTTCCCACCTAACCGCACTCCAGGGCGACCCGATCGCAAGGCGCACCCTGGACTACACCCCGGAACGCGTGCGACCCCTGATGGAGCGGTTCAAGTAGGAGTAAGTTATCCCCTGACGTGGGTCCTGGAGATGACCGTTATGCAGAGACGGTCCATGGCAGAAACCAGGAAAGCGATATAGGGGACGGTATTGCGAAACCCCTCTATGGACAAAGGCCGTACCCGGATCCGGGTACGGCCTTTGTCGTCCTGTAAATACCGTTAACATCCGCTGTCGGCAACGCCGAAACCGCGGCGCTGCCCGTGGCCGGCTATTCCTGCCTGCGAACCTTCCTCAGGAATACAACCGCGCCTATGGGAATGATGAGCAACATCATGAAACCCACGATGTCTGATTCCGGATCCGGTCCGACGCCGACAACCGATGCAGAGCCCCAGGGAGGCGCAGGGGGCGGATTGGCGTTGTTGATCAGCAGAGACACATCATCGCTGAACGAACTGGAGACCGCAATGTCGATGAAGGTGTCGTTGTTGAGGTCGCCTGCGGCGATCGAATCCGGCCCCGGAGCAACACCATAGTCTACAGCCGCCGTAAACGTTCCGTTGCCCCTACCCAGAAGCACAGAGACATCATTGCTGATGCCGTTTGCAACCGCCAAGTCCAGGATGGTGTCCTTGTCGAGGTCCACGATGGTGACATACATCGCCATGAGCCCGACGGCAAGGGTTGTGCCTGATTGGAAAGTGCCATCGCCGTTGCCCAGGTGCACGACCACATGGCTTGCGATCGGGAACAGGCCCTGGTGTGAGACCGCCAAGTCAATATTGTTGTCCCCGTTGAGGTCGGCGGCTGCAACACTGGTTGTGTAGTTATACGTGCCGGTTGTTGACGCCGCCCCGAAGGTCCCGTCGCCGATCCCCAGCAGAACAGAGATTGTCCCGCTGGAATCAGAGCCCTGGTTTGCCGTAACCAGGTCCGGTATGTCGTCGTTGTTGAAGTCCTCAATCGCTGCAAAGACAGGTTCATCCCCGGTGCTGTAGTCGACTTTTGCCTGGAAGGTGCCGTCACCGTTACCCAAGAGGATCGAAACCGTGTCATCCACGGCGTTTGCAACCGCCAGGTCCGGATCGTCGTCGTTGTTCAGATCTCCGATCGCAGCACAGTGAGGATTGTTGCCTGTCCCGTAGTTCACCCTCGCCTGGAATGTCCCGTCACCGTTGCCCAGGAGGATCGAGACGTTGTCATCGTCGTTGTGCGGGACGGCAAGATCGAGGTCATCATCCCCATTAAGGTCGGCAATGTTCATCCAGCGTGGATTGCCTCCCAACGGATAGATCACCTGCGGCTGGAATGTCCCGTCGCCGTTGCCCAGAAGCACGGAAAGGTCATCGCCTACGCCGTTTGCCACCATCAGATCCAGGTTGTTGTCGCCGTTGAGGTCCCCGGCAACCGTTGCGTTGGGGTTGTCGCCCGCATCGTAGCTGATGATGCCCTTCAGCGTTCCTCCCGCCTCGCCCCGCAGGACCGATACCTTGGCAACAATCGAATTTACAACCGCAAAATCCACGATCGTGTCGCCATCGATGTCCGCGGCATCAACGGAGGTGGGGAGACCCGCCACGCGGTAGTCGACTTTGGCCTGGAACGTCCCATCGCCGTTGCCCAGGAGGATCGAGAGCTTGTCGGATATGGAGTTTGCAACGGCAAGGTCCAGTGCACCGTCCTTGTCCAGGTCCATGATCGCTGCCTCATGCGGCTGGTTTCCGACGGGGAATGTGCTCGGAGACTGGAAGCTTCCATCCCCGTTTCCGATCAGAACTGCAACGGCATCATCATCCCTTGCGCACACGACCAGGTCGAGGACCGTATCCTCATCGAGGTCCTCTGTTGCCACGGATATCGGATTGTCTCCGGCGGTATAGGCAGAGGATGGCTGGAACGTCCCGTCGCCGTTGCCCAGCAGGATGGATACTGTATTACCGCCCTCATTCACCACGGCAAGGTCCGGGAGATCATCGCCGTCAAAGTCCCCTGCAGCGACAGCGGTCGGTTCAAGGCCCACGGAAAAAGTGGTTGGAGACTGAAACGTTCCGTCGCCGTTGCCCAGAAGGATTCCGACATTTCCAATCAGGCTGTTGGCAACCGCAAGGTCAGGAACATCGTCCCCGTCCAAGTCATGGATACAGACAGCATCGGCGCCGCTGCCTGACACGTAATCGACACGGCTCTGAAATGTGCCGTTCCCGTTGTTCATGAGGACCGAGACCGTGTCCGTGTCGGCATTGGCTGTCACGATATCCGGTGCACCGTCGGCATCCAGGTCATCGACAGCTACAGACATGGGTCCGGTATCGACGCTGTAGAGGGTATGGGCCTGGAACGTCCCGTCGCCGTTTCCCAGGAAAACGGAGACATTGTTTGCTGCCTCATTGGCCGTAACAATGTCCGGGTTGCTGTCGTCATCCAGGTCCTCCAGGACAACAGATACCGGGTACAACGCTGTCGTGTAGTCCAGCCTCGTGTCAAAAAGTGGTGCCGCAGAGATCTGAGATGCGATGACGAACATGAAAAGGTTTCCGATCCCGAAGAGTAAGGTCACAGGCTTTCTCATGATGTTCTTCTCCTTTCTTTCTGTGGTAGTTGACTGCTCTGAAATATTCCAATTTAGCTCTCTGCGGACCAAAGCGTTCTTCACCCGACGCTCGATTACCTCCTTTCTTCCCCCTTTCAGCCCGTTAGAACCGTTCATCTCTTCTCATTTCCCCTGCCCCGGTTTCTTCCCCCGCCGGATCAGTTCGCTGATAAAAGGGTTGACCCCCTCTAGAAGCACGCCGTCACGCTTCATCTTGACCAGAACGGCTATCCCTTTTCCGTCCAGGAAGGTAACGTGCTCCAGGTTCACGCAAAGTCTGGATCGATCCTCCCCGGAAAAGGAACCGTATTCCTGTTCCAGCAGGGAAGCATATTCCCCTGCAACTCTTCCCTCGATGGTCCAGCGGGATATCCTGCGGAATTCATGCTCTTCAAGTTTGGTGATTCGCAAGGCCGGTATTCCTGGAATCGAAGTGGTTATTTGGGGTGATAATCCTGCTTTTCCTTAACGAGGTGCCTGCTTTTACTCCATGGCTAGAGCAAAAGGTGTACCAAAAGGATGGATCTAGCTAAGTTGTTGTAAAAACAGGATAAACAGAAAGAATGACCGGTAGAGGATCGTTCAGCTGGAATTGATGAAACGTAAATTCCCGGGAAAAATTTACGAAACATGAATTAGATCAGGGGACCCACAGGAGATACGGCCGGAGGAAACGAACCGCAAGGTCCGATGGGCGAGGCAGGGCGGAAAGACGATCCAGGATGGAACGGTGTACGTAATAAGAAAGTTATGGCAAGAGAGTACGGATGGAAAGCTTACAAACCGGTTATAGGTACCCGTTCAGTCGAAGGTCGGCGAGAGGGCAACGCGGAGGGCAGGCCCTCAACTTGTAGAGAAATGCCACCCTTCACTGAACGCTTACGGTTCAGGTATTTTCAGGAACCACCAGGGGGCCGTAGCTTCAAAGGCCCCGGTCGTTGTATTCACGCCCACCACGAGCCAAAACCCGGCTGAATAGAGATCCACCCAGGTCCACAGGGGATCCGCAAGCATCAAATCCAGGCTTGTCAGGGGCATCCACCCGATTTGAAGCGGATAATACACGCCACCGATGCGTAGAAAAATGTAGAGGCGGAAGACATCATATTCAGCCGCCGTCCACTCAAAAACAGGAGGGGCCGACAGGAAAGTTTCATTCTCAGGACTGACCAGTCCGAAGGTCTGTGACGCCCCTTCTACGAAAACATATGCGGCCTCTGCGGAGGTACCGACAATAGCCTGGTCGCCGGAGATCGCTACACTGTATCCGAACCAGTCCTGCTCCTCCGCGTCGCTTGCGGTGAGCTTGTCTACCTCTGTCCATGTGTCACCAATCTTTTCGAATATGTAGGCTGAGCCCGAATAGGGACCGTAGTCCTCGTCTCTGTACGCCCCGACAATAACCTGATCGCCCGAAATCGAAGCACTACAACCAAAGTTGTCATGGGCGACCCCGTCGCTGGCGGTGAGCTTGACAACCTCTGTCCACGTGTCGCCGACCTTCTCGAAGATGTAGGCAGAGCCGGAATAGTCACCGAGGTCATCGTCGTGCCAGGCTGAAACAATGACCGTGTCGCCGGAGATCCCTACGGAAGAACCGAACAGTTCCTGGGGTTCTGCGTCGCTGGCGGTGAGTTTGTCGGCCTCGACCCACGTGTCGCCGACCTTTTCATAGATATAGGCAGAGCCCGTTCCCGATCCTACGTCGTTATCCCTGTACGCCCCGGCGATGATCTGGTCGCCGGAGATCGACACGGAATATCCGAGACGTTGGAAGACCGGCGCGTCATTGGGAGTGAACTTCTCTACCTGTGTCCAGGTATCGGTAACCTTTTCGAAGATATAGACAGCGCCTGAAAAATTTCCTGACTTGTACGCCCCCACAACAGCCTTGCCGGTCGAGATCGATACGGCAGCGCCAAAGAAGTCTTCTTCGGCCCCGTCGTCGGCGGTGAGTTTTCCCGTCTCGGTCCAGGTGTCGCCGATCTTCTCGAACACATAGGCAGAACCTATTTGCAAATCATCGGACGGAGCACCCACGATGGCCTGATC
>CAYTRL010000077.1:0-17101 GCA_964439795.1 uncultured Thermodesulfobacteriota bacterium | reverse complement strand
CCTTCGATGGTGATCGGCCCGCCCCCGGTGCTCCGGTCCCGCTCCACCGGGCTCAGCGTGCTCACCGCGTGCTTCCAGGGCCGGTCGCTCAGCCAGGATTCCCCACCGGAGGGCATCGGCTCGGCACCTGAGATCTTCACCATGACCGAGCCGGTGGGCGGCACCCGGGCCTGGTACCCGTCTTGGAAATCCCCCAGGTTCTGGTGGGCCCACAGGTCCCGGACCCGCGCCTCCCCCGGCGCCAGCCCCAGGTCGGTCCAGGCCACGGTCGCGTCGCCCTCAGCGGAAAGCCCCGCGTTGAAAAACAGCACGGCCCGCTCCCCGGCACCGGCCAGCGGTTTGGTCCAGACCTGGATCCCGTTCTCCGTACGGATCAGCACGCCCTGGATTCCCAGGGGATCCTGGTTCACGGCGATCACCTCGCGGTTGGTGAGGATCTCCAGGGTCTCCGGGGTCATCTCACGCAGGTCGTTCCCCGCGATGAGCGGTGACGCCAGCATGGCCCAGAGGCCGAAATGGGAGCGGTACTGCTCGTTCGTCATCCCTCCGTTTCCCACCTCCAGCATGTCCGGGTCGTTCCAGTGCCCGGGCCCGGCGAACCCCGCCCACTCCTGGGTCAGGACCAGGTTCAACAGCATGCTCGGATACCAGTCCATGATGTCGGGCGAGGTACGCCAGAGCTGCCCGGTCTCCGGACCCCAGACCCAGGGGGCGTCCTGTCCCCAGTTACAGATGCTGTGCACGATGCGCCGCCCGGAAGCCGCCAGGGCGTCCCGCATCACGGCGTACCGGGTCCGGGGATCGAGCCCCTCGGTGAAGCACCAGTCCACCTTCACGTAGTCCACCCCCCAGGCGGCGTAGGTGCGGGCATCCAGGGCCTCGTAACCATAGCTCCCGGGCACCTCCTGGCAGGTCAGCCGCCCCGCGCAGGTGTACAGACCGAAGGAGAGCCCCAGGGAATGCACGTAATCCGCCAGGGCGGGGATCCCGCTGGGAAACCGTTCCGGGTCGGCCAGGATCGTCCCGTCCTCGTCCCGCGCCGTCTGCCAGCAGTCGTCCAGGTTGAGAAAGCGGTACCCCGCGTCCCGCATCCCGCTGTCCACCATGGCATCGGCCGTCTGCCGGATCAGTTCCTCGTCGATATCACAGGCAAACCGGTTCCAGGAGTTCCAGCCCATGGGCGGCGTGGCGGAGAGAACCGGACAGGGGCAGTCCCGGGGACAGGTCTCGCAGGATTCGGCTCCGGCGCACCGGCCGTCGCCGCAGAATTCCGTGCCGCCCGAATCCCCACCCCCATCGCACCCAAACCAGAACAGGGTGAGGAGGGTCAAGGACAAGGCGATAAGCCCCGGGTTTTGTCTTTTCATCGGTACTCCTCTCCGGAACCGTTCCCTGCGGAACGGACGTTTCTCCAACGGGCGTACCGGCACAGCGCCCCCAACGCGCGGACGGCCGCCCGGGGGGAGGAGACAAAGGAGACCCGGGGCCCGAAGAACCCCTTGCACGCCTCCTTCCATGCGGGGTGTCCCTGGGGACAGAGGATGACCGGTTTCGAGTCCGCCGCTTCTTCCAGGACCGCCCGGTCCACGAACATGGAGGCTACTGCTTCCGGGCTTTCCCGGAGCAGGGGGGTCACCATCGTCCAGGGGATGATGGGAAAGGCGATCACCGCGTCCACGCCCTTCGACCTCAACCCCGCGTTCATGGCCTCCCGGAACAGGCCGGAGGGCCCCACATCCAGCGGGTTGCCCAGGTTCATCCACGCAGGCGCCGCCTCCCGGAGCTGGTCCAGGTCCGCCGGCTCCAATACGGCCGGCTCCAGCCCTTCCTCCTCCAGACGGTCCGCGGCCATCACACCCAGGGAACCGGACGCGGTGACCACCAGGGTTTTCCCCCCTGTGGGCACGGGGCACTCGGAGAGCACTTTAGCGGTTTCTATGAGTTCCAGCGGGTCCCGGGCGATCCAGACACCGGCCTGGCGCAGGGCCGCCCGGTCCAGGGCCCGGAAACCGGCCAGGCTCCCGGTGTGACTCTTCGTGGCCTGCCGTCCCGCTTCGGTCCGGCCGCCGAGACAGGCTAGCAGCGGTTTTTTCAGGGAAGCCCGGGTGGC
The DNA here is from genome assembly GCA_964439795.1 of uncultured Thermodesulfobacteriota bacterium. Lineage (GTDB taxonomy): Bacteria > Desulfobacterota > DSWW01 > DSWW01 > DSWW01 > CAYTRL01. The sequence goes on along the minus strand of CAYTRL010000077.1, from coordinate 14,991 downwards.
CGCCGCAAGAAACCGTTCACCCCGCAGCACGCTCTCCAGGTAGAGAACGATCACGCTTGTGTCGGGGTCCTCGGTGAGGTACTCCAGAAAATCGGTTTCGTCCAGGTCCGCCCGGTTCCCGATGGTGGCGACCTTTGCGATCTTCGCCCCCAGGGTCGGCATGTCGTCCAGCAGGATGTTTCCGAAAACACCGCTCTGGGCCACCATGGAGACGGTCCCGGGCTCCAGGTCCTCCAGGGTGATCTCGCAGGTGGCGAACCGGTGCGGCACGTTGACCACCCCGATGCAGTTCGGTCCCATCACACGCACGCCCGCTTCTCGGGCTTCCTCCCGCAGGACCTGCTGCGCCCGGCGCCCTTCCGGACCGGTCTCGGCGAAACCCGCGCTCATGACCACCACCGCCTTCACCCCTTTCCGCACGCACGAACGGAACACCGGCAGGACCTTGGATGCGGGGACCATGATGCAGGCAAGATCCAGGTCGGCGGGCAGGCTTTCCACGGAAGGGAAAACAGGCACCCCCTCGATCTCTCGAAGCTTGGGGTTGACCGGGTAGATCCGGTCCTTCCAGCCGTGCCGGATCAGGAAACGCGGAAGGCCGGAACCGAATCCGAAGCTTCCGCTGACGCCCACCAGCGCGATCTTGTCGGGGTAAAAAAAGCGGTGGATATCCGAGGAGGCAGTACTCATAGGCGAGACACCGTAACCTTTCCAAAGGGACTGCTCTGGTCAAAAAACCTTAAAAAATATCTCTTCAGAATATCTAAAGTTCTTTCTAATGGATCAACGGAAAGTCACTGAAAAACAATATTTTTTTATTAAACATTGAGTATGTCGATAAATACAGGTTTCCTTGTAGGGTGAGGGCCTCCAGAGGAAGAGCCCAGTGACCTCTGCTTCATGGGTGCAGGACTGCTCTCTCACGGGACTTCCTTGCGAGTGATCGCCCCCACCGGGCACACCTCTACGCACTTGAGGCAGCCGGTGCAGGAGGAGTCGGCCAGGGGCTCCAGGCTGAACGGGGCGACGCGGGTGTTCAGACCCCGGAACACAAAGTCCAGCACGCCTGATTTCTCAACCTCCCTGCAAACCCACACACACTTTCCGCACAGAACACAGCGGTTGGGGTTCAGCACCACGAGGGGATGGCTGTCGTCCACGGGCATCTCGGCGGCCAGTTTCCTCATCCGCTTTGGCGCCAGCCGGACCTTCAACTTCTTCGCCAGGTCCTGCAGGCTGCAGGACCCGTTGGCGGCACAGTGCTTACAATCCAGGTCGTGGTGGCTGAGAAGGAGTTCCAGGCCGTTTCGACGCAACCGGTCCACACGCTCGGAGCGGGTCAGGACGCGCATCCCCTGTTGCACCGGTTCACTGCATGCCGTGACAGGGAGATCTCTGCCATCCACCTCCACAAAGCACAACCTGCAGGCCCCGAATGCGGGGTCCCTTTCCCGCATGGCGCACAAGTGGGGGATGAAGACGCCCGCGTCCAGGGCCGCCCAGAGGATCTTGGTGCCGGGTTCGGCCTGCACCGGCTGATCATCGATAGTGAAAGAAACCTGTTTACTCATGAATCCGTCTCAAAATGAAAAAGGAGAAAATTATGTTTTCAATGTAAATTCCGTCAACGCTCAATTTATTCTGTTTCGCCACCGTCTTCCTTCACTCCCTCCCGCTCCCCCTTACTGGGCAGGTCCGCCAGGGGCGAAATCTTGACCACCGCGCTGTACTGGGGCGGACACGCGTCCAGGCAGGCCCCGCATTGGATGCCCAGCGCCTGATCGATCACCTTGATCCGCTTCCGGTTGGACCAGATCGCTTCCGTCGGGCAGCTGCCAACGCAGGCATCGCAACTGCGCTCGCATTTGTCCGGCAGGATGTAGTGAGCCGTGAGCTTCCGGCAGACCCTTGCCGGGCACTTTTTTTCCTGGATGTGTGCGAGGTATTCTTCCCGGAAGTAGCGGAGGGTGGTCAGGATCGGATTGGGAGCCGTCTTGCCCAGGTTGCACAGGGAGCCGAGCCGGATGTCCTCGGCCAGAGACTCCAGCAGGTCGATCTGCTCCAGGGCCCCCCTGCCCTCCACGATGTCCTGGAGGATCTCCAGCATCTGCCGGGTCCCGATCCGGCAGAACGTGCACTTGCCGCAGGACTCCTTCTGCGTAAAATCGAGAAAGAACCGGGCCGTCTCCACCATGCAGTTGTCTTCATCCAGGATGACCATGCCGCCGGATCCCATCATGACCCCGGCGTCCCGCAGCGCCTGAAAGCCCACGGGAGTCTCCAACTGGTCCTCGGTGAGGCATCCCCCGGAGGGCCCCCCGATCTGCACCGCCTTGAACGCTTTCCCGTTGGGGATGCCGCCCCCGATATCGAAGATCAGCCGTTGAAGGGAGGTGCCCATGGGGACCTCCACCAGGCCCGTGTTCTGTATCTTGCCAGCAAGGGCGAACAGGGTCGTCCCCTTGCTGGCCCTCGGCCCAAGGCTGACGAACTTCTCCCACCCCTCGCTCATGATGTAGTGAACGTTGGCAAAGGTCTTTACGTTGTTGACCACCGTGGGCTTTCCCCAGAGCCCGTGGTCCGCAGGAAACGGGGGCCGGATCCGCGGCATCCCGCGACGCCCCTCAATGGACGCAATGAGCGCGGTCTCCTCCCCGCAGACAAACGCGCCCGCGGCCTGGAACACCTCCAGGTGAAGGTCGAACCCGCTGCCCAGGATATTCCTGCCCAGCAGGCCCGCCTCTTCCGCGCTGCGGATAGCGGCCCGGACCCGCTCCACCGCCAGCGGGTATTCCGCCCGGATGTATACAAAGCCCCGGGAGGCGCCCACGGCCCATGCGCAGATGGCCATCCCTTCCAGCACGGCATGCGGGTCGCCTTCCAGCAGGGACCGGTCCATGAACGCCCCCGGATCCCCCTCGTCCGCGTTGCAGATCACGTAGCGCACGGGCTCGGGAGACTGCATGCATGCCAGCCATTTCTGCCAGGTGGCGTATCCCGCGCCCCCGAGCCCCTTGAGCTGGGAGGACCGGATCTCCTCGATCGCGGCCTCAGGATCATTCAGAATCGACTATAACAGCCCTGTATATGTACCTGTAACTATTGATGTTTCAAGATCTTCAGGATCGATCCTCCCACACCGCCGGAGCAGGGCCCGGTGCTCGTACGCGCTTCGGGGAAAATCGGTGAGGGCGGGGATCATGTCGTTGGGCTCCAGTGCGCCCAGCACGTATTCCAGGCAGGGGTCGTCCTCTGTGAGAAAGCGCTGGACCAGGACCCTGGCCACCCCCGGCTTCACCGGCCCGTAGAGGATCGGGGGCCACCCCTCTTTCTGGATGGTCACCAGAGGTTCGGCGTAGCAGTGCCCGTTGCAGCCCACCTGCACCAGCCGGGCGTCCAGGCCCCGGCTGCCCAGTTCCTGCTCCAGTGCGGCCAGGGTGTCCATGGCTCCCGCCGCCCTGCCGCACGTTCCGGTCCCCACGAAGATCAGGGGTGTCCCGCGGGGTTCCCGTTTCCCGAGCCGCTCCATGGCGGCCTCTTGCAGGCGGGTCATGGCCTGCTGTATCTGTTCTGTTCGCTTCCCGTTCTGCATACCTGTGTGCCTTTACCCCGTCCGGCGGACGTCGAGTAGCTCGTTGAAAAAGTCCAAATAGAGCAGGCCGTTCAAAAGGTGCCAGATGCAAGGCGCGCGAAGTCCAGAGAAAGGAGGCGTACCTTGAAAGTACGTTGACTGACGAAGGATAAGCGGAACGCAGCAGATGGTGCTTTTTCAACGGCCTGCTGGCCCCCGTCTTTCTATTCAGGACCCCTGATCACCCGCCTCCTCATCCGCCTTCTGAGCGTTTTCCTTCTCCCGCTGGGCGGCAAGGAGGATTCCGTCCACTCTCGTGGGCATCATGGAGCCGTGGACCTCCTCCCCCACCAGGGAAACGGGCGCAATGGCACAACAGCCCACGCACGCCACCCGGTCCAGGCTGAACATCCGGTCTTCGGTCACCTCCCCCTCGCGGATACCCAGCTTGGTCTCCCACACCAGCAGGATACTGTCCCCTCCCTTGATGTGGCAGGCGGTCCCCATGCAAACCTTGACGGGATACTTCCCCGGCGGAACGAAACGGAACTGGTTGTAAAAGGACGCCACGCCAAAGACACTTGCAGGGGGAACCTCCTTGAAGGAGGCCAGTTCCAGCATGGCCTCCCGGGGCAGGTACCCGAAACGACCCTGAATCTGCTGGAGGAGGGTGATCATGCTTGTCTCTGCGGCATCGAAAGCCTGGAGAACCTGCCGCGTTTCTTCCACCACATCCGCCTCGAGATCCGGCGCTTCAGACATGATCCATCCTTTTTCCCTGTTCCCATGGTATCGGCCGCGAAGAAGGGTTCATTCTATCACCCCACATTATTTTTTTTAACCCCAGGCGCCCGAGGGCCGGGAAGCCTTCTCCCAGCGCCCCGGTGGTGGTGAAGGCGCCGGCTGTCAGCGATCAGCTTTCGGCTTTCAGCTCCACCCTTTTCCCGAAGGACCTGCTGCTGAATAGTTGTACATAAGAAATCCAGATACTTTTCGTTATGGTTATAGAATCTTTCTTTAGCCAAAGGGTTACGAAATCACGGAATTGCCATGAGACCAAAGCCGGATGCCCCTTACATTCTTTCTCCGGCGAGGCGAACGGTGGCAACCCAGGGCGACCGGCGGGAGTTGCCGCAAGGACGACGGGGCCGGTTCAGGTTTTTTGAAGGCCCCGGAGGACGGGGCAACCTCCCCCGGACGCCACCATAAAGAGGCCGGCCCCCGGTTGACTCGGGTGTCCATTCCACTATAGGTTGAGAATAATTTAAGCGGGTTCCTCAACAGCCTGCTGAAGGAGGGGGAGCATGCGTGTGGCCATCATTGGACCGGGTGCAATGGGCAACCTGTTCACATACCTGCTCGCTCGGAACGCCTCCGCGGAGATCCGGCTCGTGGACAACAACCGCGAACGGGTCGAGAAGATCTCCCGGGAGGGGCTCTTCATCGAGGGCGTGAGCGGGGAGCACCACATCCATCCGGATATCTTCCTGGACGCCTCGGAGATCGGTCCGGTGGACCTGGCGGTCCTCTGCGTGAAGGGGCCCGACACCTTTGATGCCTGCCGGGGAGCGGAACCGCTGTTCCGACCGGACACGCCCCTGCTGACCCTCCAGAACGGGATGGGCAACATCGAAGAGATCGAGCGTGCCCTGGGTCCCGGAAGGGCCATGGGAGGGACCACCTCCATGGGAGCCACGGTCCTGGCGCACAACAGGATCCGGCACGCCGGCTGGGGAGAAACCATCATCGGGGAGCCGGACGGGACCCGGAGCGACCGGTCGGAAGCGGTCCTCGGCCTGTTCCGGGGCGCCGAACTGGAGATCTCCTTCACTGACAACCTGCCGGGGCTGCTCTGGAGCAAGCTGATCATCAACGTGGGCATCAACGCCCTGACGGCCCTCACACGGCTTCACAACGGAGAGCTGGTCCAACACGAAGGCACGCGGTTCGTGATGAAACAGGCGGTGGAGGAAGCGGTGCGGATCAAAGACCGGTTGGGAATCCGTCTCCTGTACGACCACCCGGTGGACAAGGTGGCTTCGGTCTGTGAGGCCACGGCGGGAAACATTGCGTCCATGCTCCAGGACTTTCTCAAGGAAAAGCGTACCGAGATCCGTCAGATCAACGGAGTTGTGGTCCGGCTGGGGAAAGAACTGGACATCCCGACCCCGGTCAACGAAGTCCTTTTGAATCTTGTCAGTACGTTGGAAGAGAGCTACGAAAAACGGATCCAAACGTAGGAGGGATCTATTCATGGACAAGGTCACCGTCACCACGCTGCAGCAGATGAAGGAAGAGAAGAAAAAGATCACCATGCTCACCTCGTACGACTACCCCATCACGCAGATCCTGGATGAGGCGGGGGTGGACGTTCTGCTGGTGGGGGACTCCGCAGGGAACGTGGTGTCCGGATACGCCAACACCCTGCCCGTGACCATGGAAGAGATGCTCTATCACACCCGCGCCGTGACCCGTGGAGCACAGCGGGCGCTGGTGGTGGGGGACATGCCTTTCATGAGCTACCAGACCAGCATCGAAGAGGCCCGGCGAAACGCGGGCCGTTTTCTGAAAGAGGGCGGCGCCGGCTGCGTGAAGCTGGAGGGCGGTGTGAACATGGAGGAGGTCATCCGGGCCATCGTGGACATCGATATCCCGGTGATGGCCCACATCGGGCTCACACCCCAGTCGGTCCACCGGATGGGCGGCTTCAAGGTCCAGGGACGGGACGAGAGCCAGCGGAAGCAGCTGCTGGAGGACGCCAGGGCCGTGGAGAGAGCCGGCGCCTTTTCCGTGGTCATGGAGTGCGTGCCCGCGGGGTTGGCAAAGGAGATCACCGAAACCCTCACCATCCCCACCATCGGCATCGGGGCCGGCCTGGACTGCGACGGCCAGGTGCTGGTGATCCACGACGTGCTGGGCCTGCTCAAGGGCTTCCGCCCCAAGTTCGTCAAACAGTACGTGAACATGCAGGAAACCGTGGATCAGGCGGTCAAGGCGTTCATCGACGAGGTCCAGCAAGGCACGTTCCCGGGCAAGGAACATATCTTTAAATAACAGCGTAGAAGACGGCTGATGACTGCACGTATCGAGGTTGGAATCCGACCGGAACTGCCCGCCCCCAGGGGCAACCGGCTCAGGAAACGCATTGAGGACGACCTGGGGCTCACGCTCTCCTCCATACGCATCCTGGATGTCTACCACATCGACGGCCCCCTGGACCCGGACCGGCTGGAGCAGTGCCGGCGGGAACTGTTCACGGACCCTGTGACACAGGTTTCCTCCGTCGGGGCCCTGCCGGACAAGACCTTCGACTGGATGGTGGAGATCGGCTTTCTTCCCGGGGTCACGGATAACGTGGGCAACACCAGCCGCGAGGCACTGGAGGACCTGCTCAAGGTCCGCTTCGGGCCGGGCGAGTCGGTCTATTCGGCCGAACAGATCCTTCTCTCCGGGGAACTGACGCGGGAGCAGGCGCTCCAGGTCGCCCGGATCCGCTACAACCCCCTGATCCAGAAGGCTGGGATCCAGAGCCGCGGGCAATGGGAAGCGGACCCCATGGACCGGCGGGTCATCATCCCCCGGGTGGAACTGGCTGGCAGCGACCGCGTGCTCACGGTGCCCCTGGGGGTCTCCGACGAGGAGCTTCTCCGCCTGGGCCGGGAGGGGATCCCGGACCGCGCGGAAGACGGGACCGAGGTCCGCCGCGGCCCCCTGGCTCTGGACATGCCGTTCCTCAAGACCATCCAGGAACATTTCCGCAAGCTGGGCCGGGATCCCACGGACGTGGAACTGGAGAGCCTGGCGCAGACCTGGTCGGAACACTGCAAGCACAACATCTTCGCCGCCCGGATCGACGACGTGGACAGCCTGTACAAGACCTGCATCCAGGGAGCCACACGCCAGATCCGTGAAGCGCTGGGCCCGGACGACTGGTGCCTGTCCGTCTTCCGGGACAATTCCGGTGTGATCCGGTTCACCGAGGACTGGAGCGTCTGCTACAAGGTAGAGACACACAACAGCCCGTCCGCCCTGGACCCGTACGGCGGAGCCATCACGGGCATCGTGGGGGTCAACCGGGACCCCCTGGGCACGGGCATGGGTGCCAGGCTCATCGTGAACATGTACGGCTTCTGCTTCGGGGACCCGGAGTACCGGGGCCCCCTCTACTACCGGCTCCCGGGACTGCAGGAGCCGATCCTGCACCCCAAGGTGATCTTCGAGGGGGTGCGGGAGGGCGTGGAGCACGGCGGGAACAAGAGCGGGATCCCCACGGCCTGGGGGTTTCTCGTGTTCGACCCGCGGTACATGGGAAAGCCCCTGGTGTTCGTGGGCACGGCCGGCCTCCTCCCGGCCACCCTGCAGGGAAAACCGTCCCACGAGAAAGGGGCGCGTCCGGGCGACTGGATCATCATGACCGGCGGCCGTGTGGGCAAGGACGGGATCCACGGGGCCACCTTCTCCTCGGAGGCGATGCACGCCGGCAGCCCGGCCACGGCGGTCCAGATCGGGGACCCGATCACCCAGAAGAAGCTCGCCGACGCCCAGCAGGAGATCCGGGACCTGGGGCTGTACAGTTCCGTGACCGACAACGGGGCCGGGGGGCTCTCCTGCTCCGTGGCCGAAATGGCCCGGGAGTGCGGGGGCTGCCACGTGGACCTGGACCGGATACCGATCAAGTACGAGGGGATGCTCCCGTACGAGATCTGGATCAGCGAGTCCCAGGAACGGATGACTTACGCCGTGCCCCCGGAAAACGTGGACCGCTTCCGCGAAATCATGAACCGCCGGGGCGTGGAGGCCACGGTCATCGGGGAGTTCACCGACAGCGGCCGCTGTACGGTGGACCTGAAAGGCGGGCGCATCCTGGACCTGGACATGGACTTCCTGCACGACGGGGTCCCCCAGATGCACCTGACCAGCACCTACACCCCCCCGGAGCACCAGGAACCGGATTTCCCGGAACCCGGGGACCCGGACAAGGTCCTGACGGAGATGCTGGGCCGGCTGAACCTCTGCAGCAAGGAGTACGTGGTCCGGCAGTTCGATCACGAGGTGCTGGCCGGCTCCGTGATCAAGCCGCTGGCGGGGAGCCGGCAGGACGTGCACACCGACGCCGCCGTGATCCGCCCCCTGCTGGACGCCCCGCAGGGACTCGCCCTCTCCCACGGCCTGCACCCATCCTACGGGGACATCGACCCCTACTGGATGGCCGCCTGCTCCATCGACACGGCCATCCGGAACGTGGTGACCGTGGGCGCGGACCCGGACCGGATCTCCCTGCTGGACAACTTCTGCTGGTGCAGCTCCAGCGAACCGGAAAGGCTGGGGCAGCTCAAACGCGCGGCCCAGGCCTGCTACGACATGGCCGTGGCCTACCGGGCTCCGTTCATCTCCGGCAAGGACAGCATGTACAACGACTTCAAGGGGTACGACGAACAGGACCGTCCGGTGAAGATTTCGGTGCCCCCCACCCTGCTGGTCAGTTCCCTGGGGATCGTGGACGACGTGGCCACCTGCCAGACCCCGGATGCCAAGGCAGCCGACGATCTGCTCTTTCTGCTGGGGACTACCCGCGATGAACTGGGAGCTTCGGAATACTACGCCCTCATGGGGGAACGGATCCGGGGGGAAGGGTTCGTGGGAAACACCGTGCCCCGCGTGCACCCCGGGGAGCACATGGAAATCTACCGGGCCTTTCACCGGGCGCTCCGCGAAGGTCTGGTCCGGAGCACCGCAAGCCTGGGGGCCGGGGGCCTGGCCGTTGCCGCCTGCCGCACGGCACTGGGCGGGGACTTGGGCGTGGAGATCGACCCGGATGCGGTCATCACCGAACCGGGACAGGGGATCCGCCGTGACCGGATCCTCTACGGGGAAAGCCAGGGCCGGATTTTGATCAGCGTTTCACCGGAGCAGGAGAACGATCTGTTGCGACGGTTCCAGGGGCTATCCTGTTCCTGCGTGGGAAGGATCCTGGAGGCACCTTTGCTCCGGGTCCGCGGACCCGGGGGGGCCGAAGAGCCCGCCCTGGAGGTTTCCCTGGAAACCCTGCGCCGCTCGTACCAGAAAACCCTGGGCTGGTAGGACCCGACCGAGAGGAGCGACATGACAGCCCCCCGAGCCCTCATCCTTACGGGATACGGAATCAACTGCGACCGGGAGACCGCATTTGCCTTCGAGGCGTGCGGGGCCGAAGCCGTCCGGGTGCACGTCAACGACCTGATCGACGGACACGACCGGCTTTCAAACTACCAGATCCTGTCGTTTCCAGGGGGGTTTTCCTACGGCGACGACATCTCCTCAGGCAAGGTGCTCGCCAACAAGGTCAAAACCCACCTCCAGGATACCGTGGCCGGCTTCGTGGAGGCGGGAGGCCTGGTCATCGGGATCTGCAACGGCTTTCAGGTCATGGTGAAGTACGGGCTGCTCGGCGCGGCCGCGGGCGCGGGTCGGGAGCAGGTCGCCACCCTCACCACCAACGATTCCAGCCGCTACGAGGACCGCTGGGTACACCTGGAAGCGGAGGGCGACCGGTGCATCTTCACCCGGGGAGTCCAAAGGCTCTATCTCCCCGTGGCCCACGGCGAGGGCAAGTTCTTTGCCGACCGGGAAACACTGGAGGCGCTGGAGAAGGCCGGGTGCGTGGTACTTCGGTACGGGGACGGACAGGGAGGCCCGGCGCGGAGCCTCTTTCCGTGGAACCCCAACGGATCCCTGAACGACATCGCCGGGATCTGCGACCCCACGGGCCGGGTCTTCGGCATGATGCCCCATCCGGAACGGCACCTTCATCTCACGAACCACCCCCGCTGGACACAGATCAAGGACCGGGCCCTCCGGGAAGGGAACCCCCTTCCCCGGGAGGGGGACGGCATGCAGATCTTCCGCAATGCGGTTGAATATTTTGGATGAATTACAAATATTTTTTTTGGGTGGAGCCCTGCCCCACCCTACGGAAACTGGCCTTTTCGTCATTCCGGGCTTGACCCGAAATCCAGGTGAGGGGAGAGGGAGGTTCTGTGCCATTCCCCACCCGGCCATCCCTGGATCCCCGCGTTCGCGGGGATGACAACAGCATGACGCTAACGAAAAACCGAGAAAACGGTTACGCTTCTTTATCCGGTGATGGAGAACTCCAGTGGCCCGCCCCCTCTGGCAGGTGAAATGGATCAAGCGGTTCTGGCCCGCCCGGTTCCTGAGCGCCCGGGCAGCCAACATCCCCCCCGTGGGCCGGTGGATGGAAAAGAACCTGCTCCATGGGGACCGCATGACCCAGATCCCCATCCACCAGGACATCCGGGGGGCGGACGCCAGCGTGGCCCTGCCCCTGGCCGTCCTGGAAGAGTTCGTGCGGGAGGCCTCCGAACGGGTCGTCATGCACCAGTGCATCTGCCGGGACAACAACCGATGCAGCGACTTTCCGGTACACACCGGCTGCATATTCCTGGGCGACGCGGCCCGCGGGATCGACCCCCGGCTGGGCCGGCCGGCCGGGGTGGAAGAGACCCTGGGGCACATCAGGGACGCGATCCAGGCCGGCCTCGTGCCGTTCACCGGACGGAACAAGCTGGACACCGTCTGGCTGGGGGTGGGCCCGGGAGACCGTCTCCTGACCGTCTGCCTCTGCTGTCCCTGCTGCTGCCTGTACAACGTGTATCCCCACCTGCCGGACCCCCTGCGAAAGGCCGTGGAGAAGATGGACGGCCTGGAGATCCAGGTTTCGGACGACTGCACGGGGTGCGGCGCCTGTGAAACCGTCTGCATCAGCCGGGCCATAGAGGTGTCCGCGGCGGCACGGGCCCGGATCGACCCCGCCCGGTGTATCGGCTGCGGCCGCTGCGCGGATATCTGCCCGGAAGGAGCCGTCCGGATGCAGTTTACACGTCAGGACTTCGTGGAAGCCTGCAAGGACAAGATCCGTTCCGTGGTGGATGTGCGATGAACCTCCGGCTCTTCGCGGCACTCCTCCTGCCCCTGCTCTTTGTCGCCTGCACCAACAACCCGTACCGGCCCGATGAAGACGACAAGAACTATTTCTACAGCACCTTCGGCGAACCGCCCAAGCACCTGGACCCCGCCGTGGCATACTCCGCCGGGGAGTACGACTTCATCATGCAGATCTACGAGCCCCCGCTCCAGTACCGGTACCTGAAACGCCCCTACGAGCTGGAGCCGCTCACCGCGGAATCGATCCCGGTTCCCCGGTACTACGACGCGCACGGAAACGTGCTCGCCGGGGATCCCGCGGCCGAGGACGTGACCCGGGTGGTCTACACCATCCGGATCCGGAAGGGGATCCTTTACCAGGACCACCCCTGCTTCGCCCGGGACGCTTCGGGCCGCGCCCTGTATCACGATCTCACCGAGGAACAGGTGCGGGGTATCCGGGACATGGCGGATTTTCCGGAAACCGGGACCCGGGAGCTGACCGCGGCGGACTACGTGTACGAGATCAAGCGGTTCGCGCTGCCCAACCTGGAGTGCCCGATCCTGAGCCTGATGGCCGGCTACATACCGGGCCTGGAGACCCTGGCCCAGCAGCTGCAGGGGGAACTCAACCGGATCCGCGCGGAACGGAAAACCGAACTGGGTCCCCTGTACAACCAGGAGACGGACGAACGGGCCCGGCCCATCCTCCTGGACCTGAACGCCTTCCCGCTGGACGGAGTCCGCGTGGTGGACCGGTACACCTACAAGGTGGTGCTCCGAAAGAAGTATCCCCAGTTCCTCTACTGGCTCGCCATGCCGTTCTTCGCACCGGTTCCCCGGGAGGCGGAGCTCTTCTTCGCCCAGGCGCCGCTGATGAACCTGAACCTGAAGCTGGACAACAGCCCGGTGGGCACCGGGCCATACCGGATGGCCGTCTACCACCCCAACCGCGAAATCGTGCTGGCCCGGAACGAACGGTTCCACGGGGAGACGTATCCGGCCCGGGGCGACCCCGGAGACCGCGAGGCGGGGCTGCTGGAAGACGCGGGCAAACCCCTTCCGTTCATCGAGCAGGCGATCTACAAGCGGGAAAACGAGGCCATCCCCCGCTGGAACAAGTTTCTCCAGGGATATTACGACACCTCGGGACTCATGAACGAAGTCTTCGACCAGGCGGTCCAGATGACCACCGAGGGTTCCATGGGCCTCACCGAGAAGATGTCCACCCGTGGCGTTCGGTTCCTGAAATCCGCCATGCCCTCCACCTTCTACTTCGCCTTCAACATGATGGACGACCAGGTGGGGGGGTACGACCCGGCCAGGCAGAAGCTCCGCCAGGCCATCTCCATCGCGGTGAACATGGAGGAGTGGATCCAGATCTTTGACAACGGCCGCGGGATCGCGGCCCAGAATATCCTCCCCCCGGGGATCTACGGCCATCGGATCGGCCGGGAGGGGATGAACCCGTATATTTTTACCTGGGACGCCGGGGACCGGAAACCCGAGCGGCGGCCGCGGGAAGACGCGGCCCGGCTGCTGGCCGAGGCGGGATACCCCCGGGGCATGAGCCCGGACGGGACCCCCCTGGTCCTCACCTTTGACACGTACTGGACCGGGGCCTGGGCCAAGCCCCGGATCGACTGGCTCCGCAAGCAGTTCAACAAGCTGAACATCGACCTCCAGGTCCAGCAGACCGACTACAACCGGTTCCGGGACAAGGTCAAGAAGGGAAATTTCCAGATCCTGTTCTGGGGCTGGAACGCGGACTACCCCGACCCGGAGAACTTCTTCTTCCTGCTGTACGGACCCAACGGCAAAACACGCTACGGCGGCGAGAATGTGGCCAACTACGACAACCCCGAGTTCAACCGGCTCTTCAAGACGATGGAGTCCATGCCCAACGGCCCGGAGCGGATGCGGATCATCGAGCGGATGCTGGAGATCACCGACCGGGATGCCCCGTTCATGTGGGGGTACCACCCCGTGGCCTTCGGCCTGTACCACCGGTGGTACCAGAACGCCAAGCCGATGCCGATCGGCGGAAACACCCTCAAGTACAAGCGGATCGACCCGGAACTCCGGGGGGAACTGCGCCGGGAGTGGAACCGGCCGATCGTCTGGCCGATAGCCGTCTTCTTCGGCGTGCTGCTGCTCACCGCGCTGCCGGCGGCGTACACCTTCTGGTCGCGGCAGCGGAGGGCCGTAGAGCCATGACCGCCTACGTCGTGCGCCGGATCCTGTACGCGATCCCGATCCTGATCGGGGTGAACCTGATCACGTTCCTCCTGTTCTTCTTCGTGAACACGCCCGAGGACATGGCCCGGGTGCACCTGGGATCCAAACGCATCACCGCGGAACAGATCTCCCGGTGGCTGCGCCAGCGGGAGTACCACCTTCCCGATTTCTACAACAACGGGTGGACCGAGGTGGGGGTCCGGCAGGTGAGCGGTGAGGCCGCCCGGCTGCACCTGCCCGCGCGAAAGGCGGGGGCGTACCGGATCCGCGTGGAGGTCTCGGCACCGGACCCCGGGAGGACCCTGAACGTCCGGGTGGAGACGGACAAAACGGCGGTGTTGAACCTGCCGCCGCCCTTCCAGGAGGGAGCGTTCTCTGTCGCGCTGGACGGCCCCCCCGAGCAGGAGTTTCCCTTTGTCTTCGAGGGGATCGAAGGGGAATACCACCCGGTGACCCTCACCCTCACCCCTTCCGAGGGGGCGCCCATGGCGGTGGTGCGGGTGTACGCCCTGGAGCAACTCTCGGCGCTGGAGCGGTTCACCGAAACGATCTTCTGGAAGAAATCGATCAAGTTCCTGGTCTTTCAGTTCGGGAAATCAGACGACGGCCGCGACATCGGCTCGGAGATCCGCAAGCGGATCATGCCGAGCCTGGCCGTGACCATCCCGATCTTCTTCATCGGCATCTTCGTGAACATCGTGGTGGCCATGACCTTTGCCCTGTACCGGGGATCCTATCTGGATTTCTGGGGCGTGATCGTGAGCGTGATCTTCATGTCCATCTCCATCCTGTTCTTCGTCATCGGGGGGCAGTGGCTGCTGGGCACCGCGCTGCGGCTCGTTCCGGTGTCCGGGTACGACACCGGCATCTACTCGTTGAAGTTCGTCCTGCTTCCGGTGGTCATCGGCATCATCGGCGGCATCGGATCCGGCGTGCGCTGGTACCGGACGATCTTCCTGGAGGAAATGGAAAAGGACTACATCCGGACGGCCCGGGCCAAGGGACTCCCGGAAACCACGGTGCTGTTCAAGCACGCGCTCAAGAACGCCATGATCCCTATCCTGACCGGGGTGGTGGTCACCATCCCGTTCCTGTTCATCGGGAGCCTGGTGCTGGAATCGTTTTTTTCCATCCCGGGCATGGGAAGCTTCACCCTGGAGGCGATCCAGCGTCAGGACTTCGCCATTGTGCAGGCCATGGTCTTCCTGGGGTCGGCCATGTACATCGTGGGACTCATCATGACCGACATCTCCTACACG
>CAYTRL010000076.1:0-17387 GCA_964439795.1 uncultured Thermodesulfobacteriota bacterium | reverse complement strand
GATCATGATCCCCCCGTCCATCCGAAGATGATGGATGGAAAAGTAGAGCAGGGGGGTGGGGCAGACACCGATATCCACCACGTGGAGTCCTGTCTCCAGAAGTCCCTGGAGCAGGTCGTCGCGCAGCCTGTCCGAACTCGGGCGTACATCCCTTCCCAGGCTGATCCGGCTCACGCCACGATCGAGAAGATAGGTCCCCGCGGCCTTCCCCAGGGAGATGACCCCGGGGGAAGAGAGATCCTCCTCCACGAGACCGCGGATGTCGTATTCCCGGAAAATGTGAGGGTTCATAGTACGGGCCGAGCACATCCCCGCTTTCGCGGGTGTCGATTCAATACGATTGCAGGTATTCCAGTGGCGAATGTTTTGGAGAAGCGCGATTCCATCTTTTTAAGCCAATCATCTTCCGTGAACATCGACACCTATGAAAAAGCATCTGTCAATCCCCGAAGTAGACATCGGGGAGGGGTGGCCCCACACTTGGGGTTTGGGTTGATATTGCATAGCTCATCTTACCAATGAGCTCCTAAAGAGGTAGCTTTTTCATATGATCAACCTTCTTGACTCGGGATCGCGTTTTCTTCCGGCACGCCGCAGGTGGGTGCTTGCCGTTCACGGGATCAGGCTTTCTTCTCCCGGAGGACCCGTCGGTCGCCAAGGCGGAGCGTCAGGCGTGTCCGATCAAAATACTCCATGAGAGGTATGGTATATTTTCGCGTGGTCTGACTCAAGGTCTTGAAATCACCGGCAACGATCTCTCCGTTTTTCTGCAGATGATCCACAAGACGGGTTTTCAGATCCTCAAGGACCTGGGTGTCGAAGTAGAGGGCTTCGCTTACCTTGACCAGTTCCTTTTCATTGGCCAGGTATTCCAGGAGGATCCTGATGCCCTGTTCTGTGCCCGCCACCTGGTCGGCCAGCTCCTTTACCGAGGGAGGCATGACCCCTTTTTTTCGAAAGGTTTCACGGATGGTGCCGCACAGTCGTTCATCCGTTTCGGAAAGCCGGATCCGGTGCGTGGAGAGCCGGACCCTGTCCTTGTCCACGACGACCTCGCCCCGTTCGGCCAGCCGGCCAAGAACGAACCCCAGGTACCGCTCCGGCAAGGGGCCCCTGGCCCCTCCCCCGGCGGCCTCTTTGGGCATGCCGCTCTGTAGCGGGTTCTTCTCGTGAAACTGCCGGATCTGTTCCAGCACCGATTGCTGAAGGGATTGGAGCGCTTCACGGGAAAGGTAGAGATGTTGTTCCTGATCCGCTTCCACCAGTTCTCCGCTCTCGATGAGGCCATGCAGGATTTCCCCGGTGGCGGCCTCCCCGAGTTGGGTCCAGAGCATGAGTTCCCGGAGGGATGCTCCCTGGTTTCCGTTTTTCCATAGAGCGTAAAGGATCCTGTCTCCGGGATCCTCCTCTTGCAGCCGTTTCAGCCACGGAAGGATCGCAGCTTTCTGCTTGGTCTTGAACTTCACCGCGTGGGGGTCCAGGATGACGCCTCCGCCCAGGGTCTGGTTTGTGGAGAAGTCCCGCACGATCAGCCGGTCGCCGAAGATCGGGAAAATGGGGCTTTCCAGCTGGACCTGGGCGAACCCCTTGTTCCCGGGTTCCATCGGTTCCGGTCCCGCCAGAAGGCGGATCCGGCCGAACACCCGGGTGGTTCCCCAGTGGATCATCACGCGAAACCGGTCCTGCAGAGGGCGCGGGTGTTGAGGCTGATACTGAAGGAGGATGTGGACCCGGTAAGTGGGAGGAAATCGTCCCGAGTCCGCCAGGACCTCCCCCCGCTGTATCATCGATTTTTCGACCCCCTGGAGGTTGACCGCGGTGCGGGACCCGGCGGCCGTTTCCGAAACGGATCGGTTGTGGACCTGGATTCCACGGATTTTCGCCCGCTGACCGGTGGGAAGGATGTCTACCGTATCCCCCACGTGAAGGGTCCCGGCAAGAAGGGTCCCGGTGACTACGGTGCCGAACCCCTTCATGGTAAACACGCGATCGATAGGCAGGCGGACCGGGCCGTCCGATCTCCGTTCCGTGTACGTTTCCGCAATCCGGTCCAGTTCACGGAGCAGGGCCTCGCTGCCCTCCCCGGTGACCGCGGAAAAGGGAACCACGGGACATCCCTCCAGGAAGGTCCCCTGGATCAGGTCCCGGACATCATCCTCGGCCAGGGACAGCATCTCCTCATCCACGAGATCCATCTTGGTCAGGGCTACCATTCCGTTGCGGATGCCGAGCAGGCGGCAGATCTCCAGATGTTCCACGGTCTGGGGCATGACGCCCTCGTCCGCGGCCACCACGAGGAGCACCAGGTCGATGCCCGAGGCACCGGCCACCATGTGATCGATGAACTTCTCGTGCCCCGGCATGTCCACGATACCCACCTGGGGCCGGGAGGGAAGCTGGAGGGAGGTAAAGCCCAGTTCGATGGTGATCCCCCTGCGCTTCTCCTCCTGCAGGCGGTCCGTATCCACCCCGGTGAGGGTCTTGACCAGAGCGGTCTTGCCATGGTCGATGTGGCCGGCGGTGCCCAGTACTATTCGTCGTTCCATCCTTGTCATCATAGACCAGATCGTGGGGGAAAAAAAGCGGGACACCCGCACATCAGGCTCTTCGTGCCGGGGGGGGCCGCGGGCACGGTCGTACCCTCAAAACATTCGCCCCTCATACCCGGGACGCATGCCATAAAGGGCGCCCGGCGGGAGTTCCCGCAGGACGCCAGGGCCGGTTCAGGTCTTTTGAAGGCCCCAAGGACGGGGGAAGCTCCCCCGGCGGGCCCTTCGAAATCCGTGCCCGAGGAACGGTTCAGTACCGAGGATGAATCCCCCGGAAAAAACCTCTATAATCATGCTCGAGGCCGCCGGGCGGCCTTTGTTACTCAGAGCAGGAGGAGGAGCTGCATGGCGCTGGCAAGACTGAACAGCGTTTCGGCCCGGCATGCTCCAACTATCACCTCTGGATGAACAAGATCAAGAAGGCCCTGGACCCGAACATCGCGTCCGACCCGTTCTTCTACGCCGATCCGGACCGGGATGCATAGCACGCATTGTCATCCATGCGGTAACGTATTCGGATCCTGCCCGTCTGGAGACGGCGATCCAAGCGGAGTCGATATCAGCTGTCAGCTGTCGGCTCCATTCCAGGAGTATTTCCCATGTGGAACATTTCCACCCGGGGGTTGAAGGTTCTCGCCGCCATCGTCTGGCTCACCGGCGGTGTCGTCCTGCTCCTGAAAGGGGGCAGCCTGCTTGTTCAGGCAGAAGGGCTGAGTCCCGGACGGGCATGGCCGCTGCTGGCTGCCTGCGGCGGTCTTTTTCTCGGCGGATTGAAGGGCAGATATCTGTTCAGCAGGAGCTGTGAGAAAAACCTGGCAAGGATCGATGCCCTGGAGCGGCCCCGGGCCTGGCAGTTCTTCCGACCGGGGTTCTTCGTGTTTCTGCTGATCATGATCGTCACCGGTGCGACTCTGTCCAGGATGGCCGAGGGCAACTATCCGTTCCTGATCGGCGTGGCGTTGCTGGATCTTTCCATTGCAACCGCTTTGATCGGAAGCAGCCGTCTATTCTGGACTCATGACCTTCAGGGTTGATGCCGCACCGTTCAACCCCTTCCGTTGGCCCGTTGGTACCCGCCATCATTCCGCAAGGTGCCCCGTGCGGGCTGCGGGCTACCGCTGCGCCGTGCGCCTCCTCAAGAGGTGGATCAGCCCCACGGGCAGCAGGTAGAGGGCGAACAGCGGGACCAGGTCCGCCGGGCCCTCGGGCGGGACCGGGAGGGTTCCGCAGAGTTCGTCGATCTCGCCGTCGCAGTCGTCGTCCTTAAAGTTGTTGATGATCTCCTGGCACGAGGGGCACACGTACACGTCCGAGTCGTCGCAGTCCCCCTCGCAGTCCGTCCAGCCGTCCCCGTCGTCGTCCACCTCATCGGAGGGAAGCGAGGCGCTGTTGCAGTTGTTGATGATCCCGTCGCACTGCTCCGTGGCGTACGGATAGGTCAGGGGGTCCGCGTCGTCGCAGTCCCCCTCGCAGATCGACCAGCCATCGCCGTCCGCGTCCTGCTCGTCCGGGGGCAGCGAACCGTCACAGTCGTTGTCCGCGTCGTCGCAGATCTCGGGGGCGCCCGGGTAGGTGGCCGCCTCGGCATCGTCGCAGTCGCCGGCGCAGATCATCCAGCCGTCGCCGTCCGCGTCCTGCTCGTCCTGGTTGCCGTCGCACGCGCTGTCCACCCCGTCGCATAACTCGGCGGCGCCGGGGTGGATGCCCGCATCCCCGTCGTTACAGTCGAAGCACTCGGCGTACCCGTCGCCGTCCACGTCGTCGTCGCCGGGGCAGTACTCGTCCGCCCCGATGTCGAAGGCCAGGTCTATGGGGCGCACCTCACCGTCCATATCGTCGTACACGCCCCCGTCGGTACCGGTGTCGACACACGGCGAGCTGTTCGTCAGATGATAGGTCGTGTCGAGCGCCGGGAACTGGTTGATGTTCCCGGCTCCCGGGTACCCGCCTTGCACGTCCGAATGGGTGACCACCGGGGATCCGGCGGCCACGTGGATCTCGGGATCCACGGCTGCCGCGTCCCCCCAGAGGATGTTGTTGGCGATCAACGCAGAAGCGTTGTCGCAGTAGACCCCGCCTCCCGCATTGCTCGCCTCGTTGTCCTGGATGGTGTTGTTGACGATGGAAGGGGAGCCGTCCACGCATGCGAAGGCGCCGCCGTCCACGGAGATGTTGCGCAGGACGATGGAGTTTTTGACCAGGGAGGTTGCGTTGTAGATGCAGAACGCGCCCCCCATTGTGGACGCCTGGTTGTCCTGGATCACGCACGTGGAGATGGTGGGCGAAGCAATGCCCACGAAGACCCCCCCGCCCATGGGGCTCTCGTTCTTGGAGAGGATCGAATCTGTCATTTCCGTTTCCGTGTCCACGTCGAAGTGGATCCCGCCGCCCGAGGCCGTACCGGTGTTGTGCTCGATGCTGCAGCCGGTGATGGTGCCCGTAGAGTTCACGCTGGCGGCGATTCCGCCGCCCATGGCAGCGGTGTTCTCCCGGAAGGTGCAGTTCTGGATGTCAAACACGGACTGGAAGCCGGCGATTCCGCCGCCCAGTCCCGAGACGCCTGCCACGGTGTTCAGGGAGAAGGTACAGCCGGAGATCGTGGGGGAGGCGCCGCTCATGTAGATCCCCCCGCCCCCGGACAACATGATTGGAGGGTTGGTGACCTGGTTCTGGGACACCGTGCACCCCGTGATGCTCGGAGAAGCCGCAGTGATGGCCATGCCGCCGCCCATATACACCGCCACGTTCAGGGTGATCTCGCAGTTCGTGATGATCGCCGACGCATCGTACCCGCAGATAATTCCGGCCCCGGCATTGGCGGTGTTCGACAGGATCCTGGAGTCGATGATCGAAGGCGCCGAGAGACCGGTGAAGAAGAGCCCTCCGCCGAAATCGACGGCTGCATTGGCCTGCACCGTCACGTCCCGGATGGAGGGCGAGGTCTCGTCGCAGTAGACCCCCGCTCCGCTGAGGGCCTGGTTGTCGTTGACCGAACCCCCGGAGAGCTTCATGGCATCGGAGCCGGCGGTCAGGAGAAGGCCGCCCCCCTCGTCCGCGCTGTTGAAACTTACCGTGCAGTCGGCCAGCGTTGCGGCCGCACCCAGGGCGGCATAGACTCCGCCCCCCTGGCTTCCGGCGGTGTTCTCCGAGATCGTGGTGGTGCTGAGCGAGGCGGCAGAGGTGCCGAAATAGATCCCCCCGCCATGCATGACCGCGTTGTTGAGCGTCACCTCGCAACCGGTGATCGACGGCGAGGCGCTGTTGCCGCAGGCGATGCCGGCTCCGTACCAGGCCTCGTTGTCTGTGAGCACGCAGTCACGGATCGTTGGCGAGGCGTTGTTCAGATAGATACCGCCCCCGTAGGGGACGCCCATGAAATTCGTACCGCTCCCGTTGCGGATCGTGAAGCCCTCCAGGACCGAGGCGGAGCCTTCCCCGCTCTGGAAGACCACGACCGAGCCGGCCAGGTTGCCGTCGATCGTGGTCAACACCGCGCCGTCCACGCTGACCACCGTGATGGCCCTGCCCGAGAAGTCGATGTTCTCCAGATAGTTGCCCGCCTCCACCTCGACCGTGTCGCCGTCGGCGGCCGCGTTGATGGCGTTCTGGATCGTGGAGTGGTCGCCGGGCACGTTGATGGTGGCTGCCAGGACCGGGCCCGGCACCAGGAGCGCCGTGGCAAGCAACACGAAAAGGCATGCGGTCTTCTTGCTCTTCATCGGAAATCCCCTCTTTGATCGTTGGTTAACCCCTTCAGGGTCTCCAGGAACGTATCCCCCCAAGCCACGATCTTATCGGGCCCGAGGCGCTCCTGAAGCCCCAGCGCACTCGTCATGCTGATGGTCAGGCCGATGCTCATGAAACGCCATGCGGCCAGGTCCAGGTCCGTGACCCCCCCGAAGTCCCCGTGGGCCGCGCCGGTCTCGATAACGCGCCTTACCCGGCGGTGGAGCTCCAACTGCAGGGCCCTGGAGAATTCGAGAATCTCCGGGATGTTGAGTTCGGTGAAGGTCTGGAAGATGACTTTTCCCGTGTCCCGGGATTCGATGACCACCCGGTAGTAGTCCATGCCGAAGGCCCTGAGGATGTCCTCCGGTTTCTCGAAGCTCCGTTCGGCTTTGTCCAATCCGGCCAGGAGCTGCGCCCGAAGTTTTTCCAGCAAACGGAGGTAGAGGTCCTTCTTGCCCTCGAAATGCTTGTAAAGGACGGGTTCCGAAACCCCCGCCTCCCGTGCCAGGTCCCGGGTCTTGGTGAGGTGGTATCCCCTGGAGGCGAAGAGCCTCAGAGCCACCTCGAGGATTTGTTCCCGCCTTTCGGTGCCGCGCATCTTTGGAGGCTTTGTCATCGAGGTATTTCCCTGAAATCAGGGGGCTGGATGTTGGTTAGTTAGCGCTAGCTAAAAACAGATAAAGAGTAGCACAGGGAGTAATTTTGTGTCAAACAGAAAAACACACGCCAGGAACGGATGTTGAGCGCTGGTGAATCCCGCACAAGAGGGGGGATGATTGACGTAAAGCCTGCCGGATGCTACTTAGAAGTCTGGTAAATGTTACCATTTCAGAGGATTTCTGGGGTTTTCCGCTCCCCCCGGGCAGGGGGTTATTCCGGGGGGGATGGAAGCAGGCACTCACCGCAGTTTCAATCAGGAGGCGTTCCGGAGAAGATGCTGGACGTAAAATGGGTACGGGATCATCTGAAAGAGGCGGAGGACCGTCTGGCGACCCGCGGGGACGAGATGTCCCTGGACCGGTTTCAGGAACTGGACCTGCGGCGCAGGGATCTGCTCGTGCGTGCGGAAGAGCTCAAGGCGCTCAGGAACCGCGTCAGCGAGGAGATCGGCAAGATCAAGAGAGAGAAAGGGGACGCCTCGGAGAAGATCTCGGAAATGCGTGGTGTGGGGGATCGGATCCGCGACCTGGACAAGGATGTGGCCGTCGTGGATGAGGAACTGTCCGGCCTTCTCATGCGCATTCCCAACCTGCCCCACGAGACGGTGCCGGTGGGAGGGGACGAGACGGGGAACGTGGAGGTCCGGTCCTGGGGTGAAAAGACCGCCTTTCCCTTCGAGCCGCAGGCCCACTGGGACCTGGGCGAGGCGTTGGACATCCTGGACTTCGCCCGCTCCGCAAAGATCGCGGGAGCCCGGTTCGTCCTGTACCGGGGGTTGGGAGCGCTTCTGGAGAGGGCCCTGATCAACTTCATGCTGGATCTTCACACCCGGGAGCACGGCTACCTGGAGGTGCTGCCTCCGTTTCTGGCGAACCGGCGGAGCTTTCTGGGGACCGGCAACCTGCCCAAGTTCGAGAACGACCTGTTCAAGATAGACGACACCGATTTCTACCTGGTGCCCACCGCCGAGGTGCCGGTTACCAACATCCACCAGGACGAGATCGTCCTGGAATCGCAGCTTCCGATCCGGTACGCGGCCTACACGCCCTGCTTCCGAAAGGAGGCCGGTGCGCACGGAAAGGACGCCCGGGGGCTCACGCGCCTTCATCAGTTCAACAAGGTGGAGCTGGTCAAGTTCTGCCGGCCGGAGGATTCCTACGACGAGCTGGAGAGCCTCACCCAAAACGCCGAGGAAGTGCTTCGTCGGTTGGGCCTTCCGTACCGGGTGGTGGTTCTTTGCACGGGAGACATGGGGTTCTCTTCGGCCAAGACCTACGACATCGAGGTGTGGATGCCGTGGCAGGATACCTACCGGGAAATCTCTTCCTGCAGCAATTTTGAAAGCTTCCAGGCGCGCCGGGCCGGCATCCGGTACCGGCCCGGGGACAAGGGGAAGGCCCGGCTCGTTCACACCCTGAACGGTTCCGGCCTGGCGGTGGGGCGCACGGTCATGGCGATCCTGGAGAACTTCCAGCAGGCGGACGGAAGCGTCCGGATCCCGGAGGCCCTGCGGCCCTACATGCAGGGCCGGGAGGTCATTGAGAAGCCTTCCTGATCTCGTGGTCCGGCGGGAGGATCTTCTGGTTCGCCTTTTCCAGCTGTTCGGCGGTGCCAACGAGGATCAGCCGGTCGCCCTTTTCCAGGACATGGGACACCGGAGGGTTGGTGATCAGCTGGCCGTTCTCCTTCTTGATGGAGAGGATGGTCGCCCCCGTCATCTTCCGGATGGCCGATTCCTGCAGCGTCTTTCCCATCACCTCCGAACCCTCGTACAGTTCCAGGTCCTCCAGCTGGATTTCCAGGTCGGTGCCGTACGCCATGGTGTCCAGGTAGTCGTGCAGGACGGGCTTCATCATCATGGAAGCCATTTTCTGGCCGGTGCTCAGGTAGGGCGACAACACGCGGTTGGCCCCGGCCTTGTGCAGCTTGTCGATGATCTCCTTGGCGCCGGCCCGGGCAATGATGAAGATGTGGGGTTCAGCAACCGGGCCGACAGGGTGATCAGCACGTTGTCGGGGTCCGAGTCGCTGGCCGCCACGACCCCCCTGGCCCGCTCGATCCCCCCCTTGATCAGGACCTCGTCACGGGTGGCGTTGCCTTGGATGTGGATGTAGCCCTTGGCCTGGAGCCGTTCCACGGCCTCCGGGTTGTGATCGATCACCACGAACGGCTTTCTTTTAGAAAGGATCCATCAGTTTTCAAGAATGGGATGGTTGACCGCCGGTACAGAGGGAAGGCCCGGACGGGCGGGAATCAGGCCTGAGAGGGGATCAGTGTGAATACTTCCTCTCGCCCCGTGTGGCCCGAAGGACCTGCTTGGTCCGCTTCCGTTTCAGCTTGGCTTTCAGACGGTTCGTCTTGTTTCGTTTTCTTCCGGATGATTTTTTCTGTGTGAGCATGGTCTTTCTCCAGACGGATCAGGTTCTTTTCGCGGGGTGTCAGGTGTCGAACAGGGCGGTGAACCGCCACGGGCTTCGGAACGGTGCAGGCTTCACGGAAAAGGTGCGGCGTTTTCCTCAGCCGGCAAAACGGCAATTTGTAAGCATAGCAGAAAACCCGGAAGAGGTCCAGCGTTCAGGCGTCTTCCTCCGGGTCGTTCTCTTCCGGCGTTTCCCCCCCCGGGCCTGCCATGAAATGGAGCGCCATCTCGAAGGCCGACCGCGTGAACACCAGGAGCCGTTCGAACTCGTCATCCGACAGGTTTCTCACCGCATCGTCGCGGCGGTAGATGTTGATGAACTTCCGCTCGCGCTCGTACTGCAGCGGGAGCCTGCCCACCCCCCAGTCTTCCAGGAACTTCCACACGTCCGGGTCGTAGGTCCGCGTGTACTTGATGATGAAGGGAACCGGGTCGTGGCGCGCCAGCAGGGAAGACAGCCGCAGGATCAGTTCAAAGGAGAGGGTGGCCGTGCCGTTCTCCACGGCCTCCAGGAAGGACATGTCCCGCATATCCAGGGCCTCGCTTACCTCGCCCAACGTCATGCCGGTGACCGTGCGCAGGTCGCGCAGGGAATGGCCCGCCTCCTCCAGCAGCTTTTTCTTGTCCGGGGAGAGCAGCAGTTCCTTTCCGAGTTTCAGGGATGTTTCCGTGGTTTTTGCCGCCAGCCGGAGGGCGCTGCCCGTCAGGTCGGTGAGTCTCCAGACCAGGGAGCGGTCCGCGGGGTTGTCCGGGGTCTCCCCCCCACCGGCGGCCGGCGCTTCTCCGCTGGGCCGGTTCTGTTTTCTCGAAGGCGTGGTGGAAGGCTTTCCCGTACGTTTTTGGGACGGTTTTTTCGGACTCATGGTCTGTTTCCTCCCCAATACCGGTTTGCCTGTTTCCGACCTGTGCCGACCGCGGCGCCCGAAACCGGGGAACCGGACGGGGCCTCAACAGTCAGATCCGTACCTCGCTCTCTTCCTCCAGGGGAAACCCCAGGTATTCACTCAACTCCGTGGCCATGCGCCGGGCGTCGGCAACATCCGTGAACACGCGCAGGTTCAGGCGGCGGTTGCCTGCAAGGTCCACCTTGAACCGGGGGGTTTGAGAGCGGTACCGTTGACGAGTGGAATCGTACCGGCTGCGATGGAAGGTGCTCGTCACCATGACCCGGTCGAAGTCCTGCAGGAGGTAGTGCTGCCTGCGGACGATGAAGAACCAGCCCGCTTTCCTGTCCGCGATACCCCGGTGTTTCGTGAGGGTCACCTCGTACACCCACCCCATGCTGGCCAGGCAAAACACGGACCATCCGGTGACGAAGAAGATCTCGAAAAAGCCCGTGTCGGTTGAAAAAAAGAAGATGGCGAGCCCGATGAGCAGGCCCACCACGAAAAAGACCCCGCCGAAGAGGAGCCGCAGCGGTCGCTGCGTACTGTCGAAGACGACCCGGCCAAGAGGATCTTCCTTGATAAGCGGTTCCTGGACCTTCGTCGGGTCTTTGTGGACGATCTCCACGCGACGGAAGGTGTCGGCCGTCGTACGGGCCCCTGCGACATGTATCTCCTTGTTCGGATCGTTCATGGCATCTGCGATCGCCCGCCGGTAGCGGTTCATGAACCAGTCCGGCGCGAACCAGAACACGGATGCGGCCGCGATGATGCCGATCACGGCAAACACGAAGTCAAAGGCGCCCGGGGCGCCTGCGTCGCGGATCAGATCCAGGATGCCGGACACCAGCAGGAACAAGGCGACCAGGTACCAGAGACCGGCGAACCAGCGGAAGACCTTGCGGGTCAAAGCAAAGGTGGCGGGGTCCCCGAACTCCTCGTGCCCGGTGCCGTTCCCGGGTTCGTTGTCCGGCGGTTCGTGGTTCGTCATGGGAAAGCTCCATGGGACCGCGGGGGTTTCGATGAGAACATTCATACGGTACATGTGGGCAAACTGCAACCTTCCAGACACACGGATCAGAGAATCGCGAGGTTCGGTTTTGTAACCGGGAGGGCCGGGAAAGGGACCCGCAGCGTACAGTTCTGTTCTTCGGGACGGATTTTGTGATCGAAAGCCGGTCAATCCTGCGGCACGGTTTTTGCTCTGAGGATATTCCGCAGTGGGGCAGACGCCCGGGAGGCAGGGTTCGAAGCGGGTGGAACGGCAGGAAGCCCTTCATACAGGAACCGGTTTTCATGGGAGTGAAAGGAAGGCGGCGCGGATGAATTCATCACCGGGAATTCTGGAAAAACTCTTCATAAAAACCGGGTTCAAGAAACCCCCTGTAATGAAGGACCGCCGCCGCTCAAAACGGTACCGGGTGGAACTCCCCATACAGTTCCGTGTCTACCTTCGATCCCGGCCGGAGATTACCACCAGCTTTCATCCCGCCCGGCTCTTTGACATCTCCGAGCATGGGGTGGGGATGCTGATCCAGACCATCCGGTTCGACGGGCTGCACATCACCAAGCTCGATGCGAAGACCTCGGAGGAGTGTCTCCTGGAAATACGGATCCCGTTCGATCCCGAACCGCTGGTGTTGAAAGGGAGGATTATCTGGTACATCCAGACCCCGGAATTCGATCCCTACGTACTGCGTGTTGGGGTGTCGCTCCTGGATGTAGCTCAGGATCAGAAGAAGAAGCTTCTGAGCTTCATCGACATCTGCGTACACGCCAACGAGATCGATACCTGATGCGGCGCAGGTGAGCGCGTCCTCAACCCTCTTTGCGCTCGAACCGGAAGTCGCAGAGCGGTCCGCCCCGGGCCAGGGAGGTCGTCCGCCGGAACTCGATCCCGAACGGCCGGAGCCCTTCGGGCATCACCACGTCGTCGCCGTAGCAGTTGGCCGCGCAGGCCTCCGGGACGCCGAGTGCCTTGTGGATCTCGTACCAGGCGCACCAGGTGCAGTTGAGCTGGAACGCCTGTTCCGAATTCTCCACCACCTCGAACACGTGGGCCCCGTCCCGCAGGTCCGCCTCGGCGTTGGCAACCATGTACGCCCGGTACGCGGCCCAGGGATCGCTGCATTGCTGAAAATCCGCCACCCCCGGAAACAGGGCCTCGAAGAGGTCCCAGGCCGTGGCGGCCACGGCCCTGCAAAGGGTTTCCAGTGCGGCCCTTTCCCCCTGCACGTGCCGGAGGGCCGAGTAGAGCGCCGCGAACTCCACCTGGGAGCGGATGAAGGCTCTGTCGGTGAGTCCCTTTTCCTTCAGGAAGGAAAGGTCCACGCGGGACATGCGCCGCTTTTCTCTCCAGAAGGCCAGCCCGAACCGGAGCAGTCCGGCCGGCCCCACCCGCCGGGCCACGATCCCGAGGGAGGTTCTCCGGACCCGGCCCATGACCCGGGGAGGCATGCCGTTCAAGGCCTCGATCCAGGATTTCCCGTAGTTCATCATGCCTGTTTCGTCCATGGGTCCTCCCCTGACTCCCGGCTCATCTTCCTTCGTTTCCGGCGATGATGACACTGACCGTTCCGGCCCCCGGGGTGCCCCCGAGGTTGTGCGTGAGACCGAGGGTGGGGTCCTTGATCTGCCTGGGGCCCGCTTTTTCCTGGAGCTGCTTGTAGACCTCGTAAAGCATCCGCAACCCGCTGGCCCCGATGGGATGTCCGAAGCACTTCAGGCCCCCGTCCGTGTTCACGGGCAGTTCGCCCTGCAGGGCGAAGGTGCCGGCCTCGATGTCTTCCCCGGCCTTTCCCCGGGGGGAGAAGCCCAGGTCTTCATAGATGACGAGTTCGGTAATCGTGAAGCAGTCATGCACCTCCGCCACGCTGATCTCCCGCCGGGGGTCGAGGATTCCGGCCTCCGTGTACGCCGCCTTCCCGGCCCGGGTGGTTTCTTCCACATGGGCCCAGTCGTACTTCTGGCTGCGGTACCCTTCCTGGGGACCCACGCTGATCTGCAGGGACTTGACGAACACGGGATCGGAACGGAAACTCCGGGCCATCTCCGCGCGGCAGACGATGGCCGCCGCCGCCCCGTCGCTGACCCCGCAGCAATCGAAGAGCCCCAGGGGCCAGGCGATGATGGGGGCCTTGAGGACCCGTTCCAGATCCACTTCCTTCCGGAAGTGGGCCTTGGGGTGGAGGGCCCCGTTGGAGTGGTTCTTGACCGCGATCCGGCCGAGCAGGCGCTTTCCCGCCTCCGGTTCGATGCCGTACTTGTCGAAGTAGCTGGTGGCCATGAGGGCGTAGTGCCCCGGAGCGGAGAAGGTCTCCGTGCGGAACGTGCGCTGTTCGGCGCCGGTCCATGTGCCCATGCACAGTTCCGTGTCGGGAAGCCCGCTGGTCCCGAAATCCTTGAGCTTCTCCGCCCCGAGCACCAGGGCGATGTCGCAGGCGCCGCAGGCCACGGCATAGCACGCGTTTCGGAACGCATCCGACCCGGTGGCGCACATGTTCTCCACGCGGCTGATCGGAATGTACTTCAGCCCCAGCGGTTTGCCCAGGACCTGTCCCGTATAGCCGGACAGGTAGGTCCCGAACCAGGCTGCCTGCACGTCCTTGGGTTCGATTCCCGCGTCTTCGTAGGCCTCATAGGCTGCCTCCACGATGAGATCGTACAGCCCCTGTTCCCAGTTCTCGCCGAACCGGGTACATCCCATGCCGACGATGGCTACCTTGTCCCTGATACTTTCCATGATTTCCCTCGCTTTTAACGGCCGAAGCCGGCAGACGGTGGACCGGGATCAGCGGACGGGCGTGCACTTCCACCAGTAATCGTGGATGCCGCCCGCGGACCGGAGGAGCCGGAAGGTCATCTCCACGGGCATCCCTACCTGGATCTCCTCGGGTCGGCGATCCGTCACGTCACACATCAACCGCCCGCCTTCTTCAAAATCCACCACGGCCACCGTGGTGGGGGAGTCCATGCTGGAAGCCAGGTTGTCGTGACTGTACGTGACCACGCGGCCCTGCCTGTCGGCAAGGCAGGCGGGCTTCATTTCGCCGCGCTGTCCGCATTCCACGCACACGCCGTAGGCGGGATACTGTACCGTGCCGCAGTTCGTGCATTGACCCGCCACCAGGGCCAGGCCCCGGCGGTCCCGCCACAGGGCGGCGGCGGAGGGGGTCTCCAGTTGCGCCCGTTTCGGCGGTTCCACGGGCAGGATGCCGCGCCATTTCATGTACCGCACGTAGGGCAGGGCGTTCCGGTTGTTCAGAAAGTGGGCGATCGGTTTCCGGACGCCTTTCCGGAGGTCTTCGATCCGCTCGGTGACCCGGAAAAGGATGACGTCGCAGCCGTCGCCGTAGCCTACGGCCAGGATACGGTCTCCGGGGCGGGAGCCCTCCAGGGCCGCGATCAGATTCATGGGAACCTGGGCGCTTCCCGGGTTGCCGATGGATTGAAAGAGCGTGTCCTGTACCTGCTCCTTCCCGTCAAAGCCCAGTTTTCCCACAAGGGCCTTGATATGCCGCGGGTTGGCGCCGTACAGCACGACCCTGGAGATGTCCGCTGGAGCCAGGCCTTCCCTTTCCAGGGCCGTTTTGACGGTCTTCGGTACGGACCGCTTGTAGCCCATTTCCAGACCGAACCGTTCCTCGTAGTTTCGAACGAAGAGATCCCCGGCGGTTCTCCAGTTGGACAACAACTCCTCCCGGGAGGTGTGGTAGGACTCCATGACGGCGATCACGTCTTCGGTACCGATGCAGAAGGCCGCGGCCGCGTCGCCGAAGGAAAGCTCGCCGTCACCGCTGGGCAGCCCCAGGCGGGTGTCCGAGGCGCAAACCAGGGCCGTGCGGGTACGGCCGGCGGCCACGCTGTCCGAGGCCATGATCAGCCCCTGGGTTCCCGCACGCAGGGAGTTTCCGATATCCACCGTCATGGCGGTCTCCGGCAGCCGGCAGACCTCGGCAAGGGTGACCGCGCTCTGCTTTTCCGCATAGGGCGCTGTTGTGGAACAGAAGTAGACCCGGTCGATGGTCTCGTTCCGGTCCGCCGTCCGGAGGCAGTTTCGGGCGGCCTCCACCCCCAGGGTGAGACTGTCCTCGTCGTAGCTGGCCACGGCCTTCTCTCCCCTGCCCGCACTCTGCCATTCCCGGGCCACCTCCTCACGGTTCAGGCGATGCCATGGGATGTAGAGGCCGTAGGCCGTGATACCGACCGGTTGGTTCGCGGTTGGGTTCAACGTTCCACCTCCTTTCCGTGTCCGGGATCCGACGGGCGCCGGGAGAGGAACCGATCCACCGGCGCAGGGTCTGTAAAGCTACTTCTTTAAACTCTCCAGCAGGGCGTCCACCCGGGCCCGGTTGTCCTCCGATCCGATACAGGATCGGAAGAGCCATTCCTGGGCCCTCATGGCCCCGTCCAGGTCGTCGTTCAGCAAGGTATGACTCAGGCGTTTGGTCTCGGCCAGGCAACCCCGGTCGTAGGACGCCATGGTGCGTGCGATCTCCCCAACCGACGATAGAAGCTCTCCTTCCGGGAAGACACGGTTGACGA
Source organism: uncultured Thermodesulfobacteriota bacterium (assembly GCA_964439795.1). GTDB lineage: Bacteria > Desulfobacterota > DSWW01 > DSWW01 > DSWW01 > CAYTRL01. The sequence continues at coordinate 1,602 of CAYTRL010000076.1, read as the reverse complement.
AGCCCATGCGCTCCGCCTCACGGGCATCATAGATCCTGCCCGTCAGGGCCAGTTCCTTGGCCCGGCCCATGCCGACGATCCGCCAGAGGGGATCCAGGAGCGGGGTTAACGACAGTGCGATCTCCCGCTGTCCGAACTTGGCCCGCTCAGAGGCGTACCGGAAATCGCACATCATGGTGAGGTCAAAGCCCCCGGCGATGGCCGGCCCGCCCACGGCGGCGATCACCGGGACCGTGCAAAACAGGATGGAGCGGTAGGACCGGTGAAACATTTCTGTGAAGGCCCCGTTGGACTCGATCCGCAGGGTCCGGATGAACTGGAGGTCAAAGCCCGCGGAGAAGTATTTCTCCCCCCCGGTGAGCACCGCCACGTGAACATCCTCCCGGCCGTCGATCGATGAAAAATGATGTTCGATCTCCTCCAGCACCTCGGGCGAGAGAGCATTGCGCTTGTCCGGCCGGTGGATGGTGACCGTGGCGACCTTCTCCCGTACATCCAGCCTCACGAATTTTGACTCCATGTTCCAGCCCCCCGTCCTGCCTGCTGATATCAATTCGAAGTACTCCAGAGCACAATCATCCCCTTTCAGGGAACAGTTATGATCGTACAATACACTTGCATCCACATCCTCTATCTCATTGCAGGCGTTCCTGCAAGCAATAAAACCATGCGGACAAGGGGTTCGGGAGTCTCAACAAAAGGGACCCATCTGTCGCTCGGCGTTCATCCGGGACTTCACGGAAAAGAGCCCGGAAAGGCGCCTCCCCCGGATGGAATGTCGGGTATGGTTCCCTCATGGGTGTTACAGAGGAAGAGCCGGCGGCCGTTCATCCCCTGACGCGCTGCCGTTGCAGCGGACCGCCCAGGCTTCCTGGACAGGTTCCGTCTGGCAGGAATCATCGTTGTTCGGATCCATGGAAAGTGGTTCCGTACCAGGATTGAAACTCCTCAATTCAGGAAATATACGCATAATTATTATTTTATGCATTTTCAGCGAGGAGTATGTTATGGTTTTTCGTATCTCATAAACCACGGCAGGGGACCGTTCGAGAACCCGTTTGATCGATTGAGTTTCTTACGATTCTTCCCATGGTCGCATATCAGACGAGGACGGGGAGGGAGAGGATAATGTTCAGGAACCCCTTGATCAACGTCACCGCGAAGCCAAAGTTCCGCAGCAAGGGGCGAGGCGCACATCCCCGCCCGTCCAGATTTTTCGGGGATGGTTCCGGGAAAAAATCCGTTTTCGTTTTTGCCGCGATACTTGCAGCACTGTTGATGAGCAGCAATCTGATGGCTGGTACGATTTATGTGAACTACACCACCGGCAATGATACCACCGGCGACGGCAGTTCCGGTTCGCCCTATAAGACGTTCCATAAAGGATATACGGTGGCAGGGAGCAGTGACACCCTGGATCTTACCGGAACATTCGACTGGACCAATGCCGATGAAACGGGGGATTCGAGTGGTGACGGATATACCCTTGGGAAACATCTCACCATTCGGGGACAGGGAGCTGATGTGACCTTTGTCCAGGCGGCCTCCAGTACGGGTTCGGCAGATCGTAGAGTTTTTACGATTGCGAATGTTATAGATGTC
>CAYTRL010000075.1:0-17454 GCA_964439795.1 uncultured Thermodesulfobacteriota bacterium | reverse complement strand
TATTGCCGGACCGCTCACCGTTCCAGGGTTGCCTGCCTGCGGGGCGCTGTGCTCCCCCGGGCCATAGCCTGGGGTTCATGGCTCTGGACAAACGGTTCCTTCCTGTGTACATTCCCTCCATGGTTCTCATCCCCCCCCGCGAAGTTCCGCACGAAAACCGTGGAGGTAAACCGTGGAATCAAGACCGGACGCAGGCACGAAAATCATCCTACTGGCCTCTGTCATAGCACTGCTCATCGTCATCACCGGATTCTTCAGCATCGATCGCACCCGGAAGATGAGAGACGAATTCTTCCAAGTGACCGGAGAAACGCTTCCGCTGTCCATGGAGCTTTCCAGGGTCCTGGCGCTGCAAACCGCGCAGTTGGACCTTTTGGAAAAGGCGCCGGCCCTTATGGGTTCCGGGGCCATGGAACAGCAGAAGAAGGTAAGGGGCGACAGGGAGGATCCGCCCCCGGCGTCGAAAAGGAAAGCGAAAGACGTTCGCCTCGGGGCCATGCGCGGAATCGGTAAAACCTTTGTCCAGCTGGACATACAGTTGCAGGCCTCCCTGAAGGATGCAACGACCCTCGCCGAGGGGATGGCGCGGGATACGGACGACCCGCCCGCGCTCCGTGAAAAGGAAGCCCGGATCCTCCAGCAGCTCTCCCGGATCGGCCAGGAGCAGACCGTCTATAAAAACCGTTCGCTCCAGCTGCTGAAACAGATCGCAAACCGGCAAACAGAGCCGGTTCCGAAAGCAGCACAGGGAACGAGGAAGATTGGGATCGGCCTGATCGCCCTCACCGAAAGCCTCCTGAACGAACAGGTGGAGCTTGCCGTCCAGGCGTCTGAATCCGTCATAAACCACCAGAGGTCCGTTCTGCACGTTGCGCTGGGGGTCACTGTTCTTACGCTGGCCCTGGGCATATTCCTGGTCCTGCGGATCCTGAACGTGGAGGAAGAACGGCGCCACGCCGATTCCCAGATCAACTTCATGGCCATACACGACCCGTTGTCCGGCCTGTTCAACCGCCGGCACTTTTTGGCCCAGCTGGAAGTGGCTGTGGCGGCGGCGCACCGTTACGAACACCCCTTAAGCCTGTGCATCTGCAACCTGGACGACTTCAAACAGGTAAACGATACCCACGGGCACCAGGCGGGCGACGAGGTGATCCGCCAGTTCGGCAAGCTGATCCAGAAGGAGATCCGCGCGGACGATTTCGCCGGCCGTTACGGCGGGGATGAATTCTGCATCGCCCTCAACCACACACCGGCAGCCACGGCGGGCGACGTGCTGGAGCGGATGCGATCCGGCCTGGCGGACCTGGCCTTTCGGGATGAAAGCGGTAAATACTTCCAGGTTTCGGCCACCTTCGGTGTGGCTGACCTGGATCCGGATCAGCCCGGCAAGGGTGTTCTCATCGAGTCGGCGGACCAGACCCTGAACCGGGCCAGGGGTTCGGGAGGAAACCGCGTGGAGATCCAGGAAGCTCCCGGGGCGTCGAAACCCGCGTCAACGTAAGATGCGAAAGCCATGCGCTGTCAGGGGGCGTCCGAGATCAGGAGCGTCAGATCCCCTTTTCGTTTCTTGACCTCGTAGATGACGGCCAGGTCGTCCCGCCCGTCCCCGTTGAAGTCCTTCACCACCCGAATCCCGTAGGAAGGGACCTCCAGGCGCAGGCTCGGCTTTGCCGGGATCCGGTCCTTCCCCCCGGAGAGCATGTAGTGGAGGTGGCCGGAGTCGGGAGTATACACCATGTCGTCCCGCCCGTCCCCGTTGAAGTCCCCGTCGGCCGCCCCGGGAGTTCCTTCCTCTTCCTCCAGCTTCAGGAACACCTTCCGTACGACTACGGGCTCCTCGATGAAGTCGCCATCCCGGTTCGGGTGCACGCCCACGTCCACGGCCACCCGGTTCCGAACGAAGTAGTCAATCACGGAGTTGAGGCTCAGGCGCTGGGAAAAGGTGAAGAACTCTTTTTTCCCGTCGCCGTCCAGGTCCAGGATCCAGGGGGGGATGATCTGCCGTTCCCGGGCAAAGGAACGGTCTTCCCGGGGTTCGAAAACCAGGCCGGGCTGCCCCCGGAAGAACAGGTAATCCAGGTTGAAGGTCACCTTTCTCGGTACCCCGCGCATGACGAACGCATCGGGGATACCGTCCGCGTCGAAGTCGTCCACCTGGGAGGCCAGGAACTGGACCCCCTCCTTCCGGACGGGGAGGCGGACGGTCTTCGCGGGGCCGTACCGGCCCGTTTCCGGGTCGAACGGAAAAAAGAAAAGGGTATTGCCGTCGGCAAACACCAGGTCCTGGACCCCGTCCCGGTTCATGTCCAGCGCCTGCGGTCGCGGAAGGATGTAGTGGATGCCCAGGGTGTTGCCCTGGAACATCTCCGTAAGGGCCGCCCCGTAGTCCAGGGGAAACGATGCGTCCGGTTTCGCGGGATACCCGCCGTCCTCGGCCTGGCAGAACAGGTCGTACCCGTTCTGGGTGGGCAGGAGGATGTCCGGGCGGCCGTCGTGGTTCCAATCCCGGAAGAGGGACAGGGAAAAGATGCGGTCCCGGGAATAGGGAAGGTTGTAGGGCCACCGGAGGATCCGGCGGGGCTCCGGGGCGAAGGTGTCGTCCGGTTTCCGGAGAAACGCCCAGAGGGCGCCCCGGCGGGTGACCACCAGGTCGGACCTCCCGTCGCGGTTCACGTCCGCGAAATCCACCACCCCTGTATCTTCCGGGAGCTGGAACCGCCCCACCGGTTCCGGTCCGTACCGGGATCCGGGCCCGGGCCGGAAGAATGCGAGAACCTTTCGGGGTCTGCGGGTCCCGGAGTCGGCCAGGAACCCCACGGCCACCTCCCCTCCCCCGTCGCCCCCCAGACCGGTGGGAAGCACGCACGAGATCTCCCCGTCCAGGTGCAGGGGGCTCGCAACCACCTGAAAACCATCCTGCCCCGCCTCCACCGGCCCGGGCCTCAGGCAGGCCAGTCCCAGGAAAAGCAGCAACGAACAGATGTGAAACCTTCTTCTCATGAGGTCACTCCGCAAGATCTATGAAAGAAGATAGATGGTTCTTTCCGATGTACGCCGCCAATTTTCAGGAAGCCGTTGCCTTCATCCCGAAGAGAAACCGGGTGACCGGGTTCCGTCTCACGAACAGGTCGTACAGGACCAGGGTCGTGATCAGGGAGGCGGTGCTGATGATCAGGTATTTTCCCGGGACACCCAGCCCCCACTGCACCACGTAATATGCAAAGAAGATGATGACCGTCTGGTGAAGAATGTAAAACGGGTAGGCCCCTTGGTTGGCGTAACAGAGAACCCGGTTGTCCACGTTCAGAAAGCGCTGTCCCGCACCCAGGATGGCCAGGATCCAGCACCAGGAATTGACTCCCCGGAGGAGCATCAGCAGGGTCCAGGGCCCGGTTTCCACAGGCTCTGGACCGCGGCCGAGAAACAGCCAGACCACGCCGGTCAGGGTGGTGAGGCACCCCAGGAACAACGCCGCTTTCCAGGCCCTCCCGATGGCACGGCGGATCCTGGCATCGGAACCGATCCCATACCCGTACACAAAGAAGATCCACTGGTAGGAAAAGCTCGCCCAGTCGTCCACGAAGTTCTGGGGCCCGGGAAACCGGGCCCGGAGCAGGATCTCGGAAACGGCCAGGGGCAGGGCCGGCAGAAAGATCATGCCCGGCTTTTCCAGCCAGGCGGCCGCGCGGGAAAGGACCCGTTTGCCGGCCTCCCTCCGCAGGAGCAGAAAGAACGGCAGCCCGAGCAGGGAGTAGACGAACAGGTAGGCGATGAACCAGAGCTGGTTCCAGGTGAAGTTCCCGTCCGGGTAGACGCCCTGGAAAAAGTGCGGATAGAACGCCAGGTAGGAACCGTAGTCGATGTGCTCGCTGAGCCGCTGGAAGTAGATCTGGGGCGGTATGATCACCAGCGTACCGAACACCAGGGGAATGAACAGGCGCTTGACCCGCTCCGAGGCGTACTGGCCCCCGGTGCGGAAGGACAGGGCAAACCAGGTGGACACGCCCGCGATGAGAAAAAACAGCGGCATGTACCACTGGTCCATGAACAGGACGAAGATCTCCAGGAACACGCTCCCCTGCGGGTTCTGAATATGATAGCCGGCGCCGGGCACGAAGATGACCGCCGTGTGGAAGTAGATCAGCATCAGGACCGCCAGCACCCGCAGCCAGTCCAGGTCGTGGTGTCGTTCCGGCATGGTTTCTCCCTACCCTGGAAAACGCCCCCGGTAGCCCTGCAGGGTTCCCGGAAGAAGATATACGAAAAGGTTCCCGGGGTGCAAAGGGGACTTTCATTTTCTCCTTCGAAGTGTTTCGGGTGCTCCGGATTTGCCGTGCGCGCCTGTCCGGCGCCTCTTTCTGGTCCAGATCTTTGCGTTACATAAAATAGCAAGGCGTCTTGCTATTTTTCTTTTGACACAGCGTTTGATTTATTGTATTTTCCGCTCATCTCCAACGGTTTCTTCAACCATTGAGTGAACGTTCAAGAGAAGGGGACATGCTGTGAAAAAACTCTTTCAGGGATTACTGACTGCATGTTTTGTATTGTTCGTTTCCTCCTATTGCCACGCCCTGTCCATTCAGTACGACGTGAGTGGATCGGCCTTTTTTGCGGATTCGCCCGGCGGTCCCGGGTACTCTGACTATACGATGGCGATCACCGGCACGCTCACCATGTCCGATGACATTTCAGAGGTCATCAGCGTTCCTCCGGAGTGGGTGGACTATCTTGATGAATACCCTGCGCATTCCGCAACGTTTCTGAGCTTTTCCTTCCAGATCGGAGATGACCTGGTTTTTGAAGGCGATAATGCCTGGGTATATTACGCTTCCGGCCTGGACCAGTACGGGCATTTCACCGGTTCCGGTGATTTCACCTACTGGGAGTTGTGGACAGGGGAGACCGCGGGTGAGGGGCCCTGGTACACGGGCGCGGACTACGTGGGGGGCGTTCAAACCTTTTTTTTCCCGGACCTGTTCCAGTTGTTCTGCGGTGACGGGTTTCAATTAGAAGGGTACACGGGAGACGGGTTTCTCCGGGAAGTCGACATGACCTTCACCAAGTCCGCCGCCCCCGTCCCCGAACCCGCTTCGATCCTTTTCCTGGGTGCGGGGTTGTGCGCCCTGGCAGGGTTCAGGAAAAAGCTTTCCGGGGGATAAACATCTCCTTTTGAACCCGCGTCCCGGAGAGAGTGGATCGTCCTCATCGATCTTTTCGAGTTGAACAACACATCCCCCCCACCTCCCGGTGCCTGATAAGCGGGTTCGTCTTTTTTCAGTCTTCCGCCTGCAGCCAGAGCACGTCGTAGGGGTCCAGGGTCAGCGGGAGAGTCCCGCCGTCCGTCCCCCACACCTTCCCGGTGATCAGGTCGCGCCAGCTGTCCGCCTCGGGCAGGCCGTGGACACGCAGGGGCACCGCCAGGCCGAAGGGTCCTGAGGTCACGTTCACCAGGGCCAGGACCCGTTCGTCGCCCTCCGGAGAGGTGCGCAGCACCGCGAAGACCCGGGGGTCCAGGGACAGCACCTTCTGGGGCCCGTTGGGGTGAAAGGCCCGGTGGTTCGACCGGATCCTGCCGTGCACGAAAGTCTGGCCGATGCGGAAGATCTTGGACTCCGGGTCGTGGATCGCCTCCTCCAGAAGCTTGCTGTCCAGCACGGTGCGGTTGATGGCCCGCTTGGAGCCGGAGGCCGCCACGGCCTCCGTATCGTTCCGTTTTCCGATGAGGCCGAGCAGGTAGACCCCGGGGACGCCCTGGAGGATCAGCTGGATGTTCCGGGAGGCCACCATCCTCTGGATCTGAAAATCCATCGTCTCCCCGGCGTCATCCCGGTTCAGGGCGCTGAACCAGGTGATGTTGATCTCGTAGGGCACCTCGGACCCGTCCCGGGCCGTCTTGTAGGAAACCAGACCGCCGTGCTGCCGGGCCCGCTCGACCATGGCTTGAATCTCGTCCTCGGAGAGGATGCCCCGGGCGCCCATGACCCCCACCCCGTCGTGGGAGTCCAGAAAATGGAAGAAATGGGTGGTGTCCGACGGTTTCTCCAGGCCCCCGGCCCACTTCGTCAGAACCGTGGAATCCCCGGTGTAGAAAGTGTGCAGGACCAGCGGCGGCAGGGCGAAGTTGTACACCATGTGGGCCTCGTCCCGGCCGTTCCCGAAGTAGGAGACGTTCTCCTCGTGGGGCACGTTGGTCTCGGTGACCAGGGCCACGTAGGGGGCCGCCAGGTCCAGGATGTCCCGGAGCAGCTTGACGATCTCGTGGGTCTCCTCCAGGCTCGCGCAGGAGGTCCCCGGCTCGGACCACAGGTAGGTGACCGCGTCCAGCCGGATCATGTCCGCGCCGCGCCGGACGTACAACAGGAGCAGCTCCACGATCTTCTTGAGCACCAACGGGTTCTGGAAGTTCAGGTCGATCTGGTCCGGGGAGAAGGTGGTCCACACGTAGGCGGGCCCGTTCACGGTCTGGAACCGGGTGAGGATGTCGCTGGTCCGGGGCCGGGTGATGCGGCTCAGCTGCTCGGGTGTCAGCTCCTCCTTGGACCGGTAGGAGATGAAGACATCCTGGAACAGGGGGTTTCCGTCCAGGAACTCCTGGAACCAGCGGCTCTTGGAGGATACGTGGTTGAACACGCCGTCGAACATCAGGTGGTAGCGGTCGTCCAGGTTCTCGAAATCCTCCCAGGTGCCCAGGCGGGGGTCCACGGTCTCGAAATCGATCACGGAGAAGCCCCGGTCCGAGGAGTAGGGGAAGAACGGGAGAACGTGGATGGTGTTGATCGCCTCTGCGTTCTCCTCGATCAGCCGGGTCAGGGTCTTCATGGGGGGTTCGTGATCGTTCTGTACGAGGTCCCCGTAGGTAATCAGGATCATGTCCTTTTCCGTGAACCGGTCCCCGGGAACGAACCTTTTCTCCTTCTCGATGAGCGCCGGAGGCTTATGGGCGTAATACACCTTGAGGACCCGTTCCAGTTCCGGCATCCAGGCCTCCGCCCGGGCCTTGCCGTAAAGGGTGCGCATGCGCTGAAACATCCTCTCGTGCGCCGCGGGGGGGATCTCGAGCACGGGGCGGTAGTAATCCGGCTCCGGTTCATGAACCGTGCTGATCGTCGGTGCCGGGTCCGGGTTCCTGGTTTCCGGTTTTCGGGATGTGTGTTGATCCGTCATGCATTCCTCCTGCCCGAGGAGTGAGAGATCTCCAACCCCACGAGCCGCGCCACCAGCACGGTCATGTACACCTGCCCCATCACCGCCTCCATGACGCAGAGGTTCTGCGCCAGGCGGCTGACCGGCGTGATGTCCCCATACCCCAGGGTGGTGAGGGTGACGAAGCTGAAGTACAGGGCGTTCTTGAATCCGGAGGCGAGATACAGGTCTTCCGCACCCACGGCGCCGGCTTCATGCGGCAGGTGGAAAGAACCCGGGATCACAAGCTCTAGGAGGGAAAAGATGAAGGACCAGATCATGCCCAGGAGGAGGTACGAGCAGAGGGCCGCGCTGATCTTGTCCACGGTGACCCGCTCGTCCCGGATGACGCTCCGAAGGATGGCCACCCCGATGTAGGCAAAGAACAGGATGAGCAGCAGGTGGTTCGCCAGGAACAGGTAGTGATCTTTGTTGAAGTGGGCCAGCCAGCTCACGATGACGGTGGGCACCAGGATACCCACCGCCATGTAGAGCACCCTTCGTTTTTCGCTGGCGGAATACGCGGCGGCGATGAGCACCACCGTGAAGATCACGTCCCCGATGCTGGGGCCGTGCTCGGCTATGGCAAAGATGGGCCCCAGGAAGAAATAGAAGAGCAGAAACACCAGCAGAAAGGTGAAGCGCCGCTCACCCCCGATCCGTTGCTTCAGGCCGGCCAGCAGCTTCCTGGTCATGGGTTGCGCCCCCTGCTCTCTGGTCTCCCCCCCGGGCATCAGCCCCCGCTGGCCAGTTCCTGATCCACCACGGTCTGAAACGCCTCAAACGGCTGGGCCCCGGAGATCATGATCCCGTTGATAAAGAAGGCAGGGGTGCCGGTCACGCCGGCCCGCCTCCCCTTGTCGATGGACTGCTGCACATTGTCGGCGAACCGGCCGCTGTCCAGGCATGCGTCGAACTTCTTCTCATCCAGTTCCAGTTCCGCGGCGTAGGCCTTCAAGTCCTCCACGCCCAGTTTTTTCTGGTTGTCGAACACCTTCCGGCTGTACGGGTAGCCCTTGCCCTGCTCCTGCGCGCAGCGGACCGCTTCGTGGGCCTTGGGGGCTTCCTTGTGAAACGGAAGCGGATAATCGAAGAACGCGTAAGACACTTTCCCCTTGTATTCGTCCATCACCTGGTTCAGCACGGCCTGGGACCGCTTGCTGTACGGGCACTGGAAATCAGAAAACTCCACCAGCATGATCGGTGCGTCCTTTTCCCCCAGGGTGTAGGCCGGATCCTCCAGGGAGAGATCGGTGCGGGGCGGCTCCAGCGCGATCTTTACATCCGCCTCCTTCCGAAGCCGGGCCGTGAGGGCGCTTCTCGCCTCGTTCCGGCTGTTCTGCGTCAGATACTGGACCACTCTGTCCTTCACCTGCTCCAGGGGGGCCCGGATCCGCGACTTCTGCTGATCGTAGAAGGCCTGGATCTGCTCCTCCGTGGGCGGCTCGACCTTGGCATCCACCTGCTCGGCCAGGTAGGCCTCCGGGCTCATCTTCTGCTCCTCCGCCGCCCGGTCGATCAGCATCGTATCGATCAAGCTGTCCAGGGCCTTCCTCCGGGCCTGGTAGATCTGCGCCTGCAGCTTCGTGAGCTGTGCGCTGGCGGCCGTGTCCAGCGTCCCGGCGGTAATCGGGGTTCCGTCCACCACTGCCACCACATCCTCAGGAGAACCTTCCGACGCGGGCGTCACAGACGCCACCGGAGCCACCGGAGCGCTTTGGGGTACCGACCTCTCGCATCCGTACCAGGCCACGGCGGCCAACAAGATGATGACGATACTGATCGTCCTGACTCTCATGATCTCTCCTTTTTTCCAGGCTGTCCGTTTCGGTTGAGATGGGATGGAGGACACGGGAAAAACCGCATCCAAACTGCAGGGTGAGGCTCAGGGGCTCTCCACCGCCACTGCCCGCCCTTCCCGGGCCGACCGGTACAGTGCGTCGATGACGGCCATGTTGTTCACCGCGTCCCGGAGGGTCCAGCGCGGTTCCCGCTCCCCCCGGCAGACCGATACGAAATCCTCTACCTCCAGGAAGTACGGGTCGGCGCCTTCCACGGGGAACACCTCGTCGTGCATCCCCCAGCGCCGGACCCGGATCTCCGCCTGTTGTACGCCGGGATGCCAGGGCTGCTCCAGCACCAGGGTGCCGGTGGATCCGTTGATCTCCGCCCCGTGCCTTTCGGCGGCGGCGATTCCGGTCTCGAGCTGGGCCAGGATCCCGTTGGGAAAATCCAGCATGCCCAGGAGAATGTCGTCTACCGTGGACCGTCGCTCGAAGGCAGAGACCCGCGACGGCTCGCACCCGGCGATCATACGCGAGAGGTGGACGCAATAGCAACCCACATCCATGAGCGCTCCGCCGGCCAGTTCCCGGGAAGCGGGGTTGGCGGAACGGTCGTCCAGGAGGAAGGTGAAGCGGCTGTGCAGGGTGGAAACCGTGCCGATGGCGCCCGACCGGATCAGGGTCCGGACCCTGTCATACACCGGGTGGTACCGGTACATGAACGCCTCGGCCGCGTACAGGCCGGTTTTCCGGGAAACCGCCTCCACCTGCCGTGCCTCGACCGCGTTGACGGCCAGGGGTTTCTCGCAGAGGACGGGACAGCCGGCTTCCAGGGCGCGGATGCTCCAGAGGGCGTGCAGGCTGTTGGGCAGGGGGTTGTAGATGAGGTCCACTTCGCCCGAGGTGAGCAGGTCGTCGTAGTTTCCAAAGGCCCGGGGGATTCCGTTCTGTTCCGCCCACGCCTCAGCGCGGGCCGGGTCGCGGCTGGCCACCGCTTCCACCCGGCATCCCGGGTGCCGGCCCACGGCGCGCAGGAACTCCAGGCTGATCTCCGCCGTTCCCAGGATGCCCCAGCGCACGGTCTTCTCCTTTTCCCGTCAGGGCCAGAGCATGTTCAACCCCGTCCCCACCAGGACAGAGAAGAAGATCATGACGGCCGTGGATTTCAGCATGTCCCTCCAGCCCAGCTCGCGCAGCATGACCGCAAAGGTGGCGATACAGGGGAAGAACATGGCCAGGACCACGCAACCGACCACCAGCTGTTTGTTGGTGAGGTCCAAGGGGGCCAGCATGCCCACCGCCACGTCTTTTCTCAGGAACCCGATCACCAGGGCCACCACCGCGTCCTGCGGGAGCCCCAGCAGGCGGGAGACCACCGGCGCGCACGCACGGGCGATGGACTGAAACACGCCGATCACGTGCAGCAGGTTCACCAGGAACACGCCGATCAGCACGATGGGAATCGCCTCCTTGAAAAAGCCTTTCATGCGCATCCAGAGCTTCTTCAGGACCACCGATGCCAGGGGGGCGCGGTAGGGCGGGATCTCGATGAACAGCTCGGGGGCGAACCCCTTGACCAGGGCGTTGAGAAAGATCCCCAGCGACACCCAGACCGTGAACAGGGTGCCGTACACGATGAGCACGTACTGGACGCCCCGGTCGCCCACCAGCCCGAAGATCATGGCGTGCAGGGCCGCGCAGGGGACGCCGATGGAGATCAGGGTGCAGGCGATGAACCGCTCCCGGCGGCTCTCCAGGATGCGTGTGGCCATGATCCCGGGTACGTTGCAGCCGATCCCCAGGATGTTCGGGATCATGGCGTATCCGTGCAAGCCCACCCGGTGCATGAGCCCGTCCATGAGCACCGCCAACCGCGGGAGGTACCCGGAATCCTCCAGCAGTCCCAGCACGATGTAGAACGAGAGGATGTACGGAAGGACCATGCCCAGCGGAACGAACAGCCCGGTGCTCAACAGGCCGAACGACTGGACAAAATCGACCTGGCCCCCGATCAACTTCCCGATCAGGATTTCGTGCCAGATCGTGCCCGCGCCCAGCGCATCGCTCAGCCGGACCAGCACCGGCTTGTAGACCCCCTCGAACAGGGGCTCGATGCCGTAGGCGATGAGCCCCTCGCTCAGGGTCCGGATGAAGACGAACGAAGCGGCGATCACCAGCGCCGCCAGCAGGATCCCCCCCACCGGGTGGATCGAGAAGTCCTCCAGCCGCTCACGCACGCTGTGGTGCCGGTGCGTGATCGTCTGCACGCGGGAGACGATCTCCCCGATCTTCCGCCAGCGCTCTCCGGGGGGCATCCCGGGGAATTCCGGTTCCCGTGCCTGAGGGATCCGGCTCACCAACTCCTTGATCCCCTCGCCGGTCACGGCCACCGTGGGGATCACCGGTACCCCCAGGATCGTTTCCAGGGCCTGGATATCCAGTTGGACACCGCGGTGGAGGGCTTCGTCCCAGATGTTCAGGGCCACCAGCATCGGCTTCTTTTTCTCCAGCAACTGGAGGGCCAGGGGCAGGCCCCGTTCCAGGCGCGTGGCGTCGAACACACAGATCACCACGTCGCCCTTGTCCAGCATCTGGACGGCCACCTCCTCCGCCTCGTTGGTGGAGTCCAGGCTGTAGATCCCCGGAACGTCCACGATCTCCGACTTCTCTTCCCCGGTTTTGAAGAACCCCTGCTTGAACTCCACCGTGGATCCCGGGTAGTTGGACACCACCACCTGGATGCCGGTGAGACGCGAAAAGATCACGCTCTTACCCACATTGGGGTTTCCCACCAGGAGGACCCTCAAGACCCGCCACCTCCGTTGGGGATACGCACCCGGATCTTCTTGGCCATGCGGAATCCCAGGGCCACGTCGGTGCCGCTCACCCGGAGGACCACCGGCCCGCGGCCCAGCACGCTGCTGATTTTGGTGACCGAGGATCCCGGGCGGATCCCCAGGGCCTTCAGTTTCATGGCCACCCCCTTCCCCCCCTCCACGGAGTCCAGGACTCCGGTCTGGCCCTTCTGCATCTGGACCAGGTTCATCAGTTGATCCATGAAACCATCTCCTTATCCAACAGGCGGTTGAAAAAGCACCATCTGCTGTGTTCCGCTCATCCTTCGTCGGTCAACGTACTTCTTTGGTACGCCTCCCTCCTCAGTCCTTCGCGCGCCTTGCATCCCCGCGATTTCTGCATGGTTTACACCTAGCAAACGTTCCGCCAGGCAGCTTCAGAGATCGCGTTTCTTTTCCGGCACCTTTTGAACCGCCTGCCCAGATGAACTTATTCAGAAAACTGTTGAGTTGTTGCGGGAGCCGAACCCGTCTTCCCTCCCCCCGACGGATCGTGCAACGATCCTCCGCTCCCCTTCTTGGATGCGGGCGAGAGACAAATTGTTATTAAGAATCATTTTCAATAAAGAAATAAAAATTTTTTCAGGCTTTTTTCTGCTTCTTCCGGCAGGATTGGCATAATCCGCTGATGACCAACCGATGGTTCTCCATCCGGAACCGGTGCGAGCGGGCGGCCTGTTCCAACTGTTTCTGGATCTTATCGTTCTGGAACTCGATGATCTTTCCGCACTCCAGGCAGATCAGGTGATCGTGATGTCCGTGGCCCATGACGTGCTCGTGACGGGCGCTCATCTGATCGCACGGGTTCTTCACGACGATCCCGCTCTGGATCAGCAGGGGCAGCGTCCGGTACACGCTGGCCGGGGACACCTTTTCCCCCTTGGCCCGGATCCGCGTGAACAGATCATAGGGCTCAAAGTGGCGGTGTCGGGCCATCACCTCCTCCAGGATCAGGCGCCGCTCCCGGGTGTACCGCAAGCCTTGATTGGCCAGGAACTTCTTGAAGGTCTCTTCCGCTTCCTTCATGTCCTCACGCCGCCATCGTTATTGAGATTCATTTTCAATATCAATTGTAGAGAGGTTCCCGGAAGCTGTCAATCCCCCCATCCCTCATGGCGATATCCAGCCTCGTATTCTGTCCTGGAAATACGCTGATTCTCCAGGATGAAGCTGCTGGAAGCGGCGAAGGCACCCCCGCGCCATCGAGCGGGTGGGCTGAGTGGAAAACGGCAACTGGCAGTTTATACGGTCCGTGGAAGACATCGCCATGGGAGGATAGTCGGGTCCGGCAGGAACTCGCGCCGCAGGAGGATCAGGTACCTGGCGACCTGGGTGGCAGAGATCGCTACATCCAGTCCACTTCGCCGATCCCCTCCCGGAGGAGTTCCGGTTCCTCCTCGGTGAGGTCCACGATGGTGGAGGGCGCGCCCGGGCACTCCCCTTCGATCACGATGTCGATCTTCCCCCGGAAGGTCTTCTCGATGCCGGCGGGGTCGTTCAGGATCGTGCCGTCCGGGAGGGAGGCGCTGGTACTGATCAGCGGCCGGCCCAGGGTCTCCACGATCTCCTGGACGATGACGTTGTCCGGGATGCGCACCCCCACGGTTTTCCTCGGGGTGAGCATGATCTTGGGCACCAGGGGGGTGGCCGGCAGGATGAAGGTGTAGGGTCCGGGCAGGTGCTTTTTGAGAATCCGGTAAGCGGTGTTGGAGATGACCGCGTAGCGGCTCAGGCTGGCGATGTCGTGGCAGATCACGCTCACCGGCTTCTTCCGGTCCTTTCTCTTCAGGTCGTAGACCTTCTCGATGGCCCGCTTGTTGTGCAGGTCGCACCCGATGCCATAGGTGGAATCCGTGGGGTAGGCCACCAGATTCCCCTCCTCCAGCACCTCCACCACACGGAGGATGTGTCGCCTCTGTGGATTGATCGGATTGGTCTGAAACACCGTGCCCATGACTGCAACCCCGCCGGAAGAATGTACCGTGGGGCCGCGCGTCGCGTGGAGCGGTCCCGGCCCCGGAACCTCTCCACATGATTCTCCTGAAAACGCTCGAGGTGTCAAGCAGCCGGGCGGCGGGCGCGATCAGACCGGCCGCATGCCGAGGAACGACTGCACCACCTCCGGGTCGAACCGGATGCCGGACAGGGTGGCGATCCAGTCCGAGGCGGTCCGGTAGCTCAGCGCCGAACGGCAGGGCCGCTCTTCGGTGAGGGCCACGTAAGCGTCGGCCACGCCCAGAATCTTCGATTCCAGCGGGATCTCTTCTCCCCGCAGACCCTCCGGGTACCCGCTCCCATCGAACTGTTCGTGATGGAGCCGTACGAACCGGCAGGCCACGTCGGGCATGCCCATGTCCCGCATGATCTTCTCTCCCCGGGGGGCATGCGCCTTCATCATCTCAAACTCCTGCGGGGCGAGCCGGCCGGGTTTATCCAGGATCTGCGGGGGCAGACCGATCTTTCCGATGTCGTGCAACAGGGCCGCGATCTGCAGGCAGAACAGGCGCTCCCGGTGGAGCCCCATGTTCAAGGCAATCCGCCGGGAACAGGTCTCCACCCGGTCCGCGTGGTTGCGCAGCGCCCGGTGTCCGGCCTCCATGCCGTCCAGCAGCCGCAACAGGGATTCCTGCCAGGCGCTCCTGGGCGGGTCGTGGCTCGGTACCGTGGTTTCTTGCCGCACGAGGGCGGTGCTTACCGCGAGGTTCATTCCGGTCTCCTTTCATATTCCCTGGTAAGAGTGTCCTTGGAAATTCCGTGGTCGATGAAGTCCCACGGGAAGAGTTCTTCCCTGTCCCGCTGCCGGTATACGTAGAAGTCCGGGTTCAGGCTGCTGGAGCGGAACAGGGAGTTCCATCGGGTGTCCGGCCGGGCCCCGGCCTGCACGAAACGGCTCACCTTCCGGTCCCCGCGGCTGAACAGGGCCTGCAGATAGGCCCACTGGGCCAGGCCGTGGGTAACGGTGACGTTCGGATCCTTACGGAGCCCCTGGCGGACCTTTTTCAGCCGGTCCCGGATCGTGCGCTGATCGGTCATGGGGACCCACTGAAAGGCGGACCAGGGTTTGGGGACGAACGGGTTGACGCTGAGCGTGATTTCGCCCATGCGCGCGGTGTCCCGGGCCGCCTTTCGGAAACCGTGCCGGATCTTCCGGGTGAGGTCGATGATCGCCTCCACATCCTCCTCCTGCTCATCCGGAAGCCCCACCATGAAATAGAGCCGCAGATGGAAGCTCCCCCGCGCTGCCACGCGGTCCACCACGTCCAGGATCTCCTGGTTGGAGAAACGCTTGTTCAGGGAGCGCCTGAGTGTATCGCTTCCCGCCTCGGGAGCCAGGGTGAGGGTCTTCTGGCCGCTTTGCTGGAGGACGTCGATCAGGTCGTCTTCCAGGGAATCCAGCCGGAGGGAGGGGGCCGAAACCCGCGTCCCGGTGTTGGTAAGGTACCGGCACAGGTCCTCCATCTCCGGATGGTCCCCCAGGCAGGCACAGACCAGCCCCGACCGGAGTCCCTGTTCCGCACCGGACCGCAACGACGGTTTGAGAGACTCCAGGCTCCGGTGGCGCACCGGCCGGTAGATCAAACCCGTGGAGCAGAACCTGCAGCGGTGGCGGCAGCCTCTTCCCACCTCCACCAGGTAGATGCCGGGGAACTCGGTCTCCGGAGAAACGATAGTGGCTTCCACCGGGTGGCGGTCCAGGTCCCGGGTCGATCGGCGGCGGACCCGCGGGGGAGCCCCGCCCCGGGCTTCGAAAGCGGCCAGGGTCCCGTCCTCATGAAACCGGGGGTGATAGAACTCGGGAACATACCAGCCTTCCAGGCACAGCAGGTGGCGAAGGAACTCCTCGCGCTTTCCGGTTTCCACCCAGCGGCGGATCCCGCTAAGCAGTTCGTCGATCAGCTCCTCCGCTTCCCCGATGGCGAAGAAATCCATGAGGTCGGCCAGCGGTTCCGGGTTGAGAAACGCCGCGGGACCGCCGGCCATGATCAGGGGGTGGTGTTCCGAACGGTGGCTCCTCGCGGCGGGGATGCCCGCCGCTTCCAGGAGGACGGCCACGTTCGGAAAATCGTTTTCATACGAGAGAGAGAAAGCGATCATGGAAAAGGCGTCCAGCGTCCGGTTGGTTTCCATCGAAAAGGGGCGGGTGCGGGTACGGATCATCTCCTCCCGTTCCCCGGGGTCCGGCAGGAAGGCGCGTTCGCAGACCACGTCTTCGTGCCGGTTCAGGAGACCGTACACAGACAGGAACCCCAGGTTCGCCATGCCCACGGCGTACACATTGGGATAGACCAGGGCGATGGGAATCCTGCCTCCCCATTCTTTCCGGACGGCTCCCCGCTCCCGGGCAAGCCGCTCCCGGGCGGACCGGATCAATCGATTCATCCTGTTTACCCCGGGCGCCGGCGAGTCAACACCGGGTAGGGTCTCTCCTCACGCATCGCCCCGTTAGTCCGCCACCGGCTGCCTGAGGAACGTGGGCACATCATAGTCCGTCTCCTCCTTGGCGCCGGAACTCCCCCCGGCTTTGATGATCCGAAGCGGATCCATATCCCGGCCTATGCTCTTCTTGATCCGGCCTCCATGCCGGGCCCAAGTGGGCGCGGGCGTTTCGCTGGCCTCGCTCGCTACCACCACCCGTTCCACGCTCCGCACCGCACCGGCCGCCACGGCCCGCGGGTCGAGGTTGGACACCTTCCGTTCCGGCTGGATGATCTTTTCCGCCTGGCCGATCCCGGTGGCGATCACCGTGATCCGGATCTCCTCTTCCAGGGCTTCGTCGATCACCGCACCGAAGATCACATTGGCGTCCGGGTGCGCGCTCTCCTGGATCAGGCTGATCGCCTCGTGCACCTCGAACAGGGTCAGGTCCTTTCCGGAGGTGACGTTCACCAGCATGCCGCGGGCCCCGTCGATGGAGATGTCCTCGAGCAGGGGGCTGGAGATGGCCTTTTGCGCCGCGTCCACGGCCCGGTTCTCACCGGTCCCGATCCCCTCGCCCATCAGGGCCATCCCCATCTCGCTCATAATGGTTCTCACATCCGCGAAATCCACGTTGATCAGCCCGGGCACGGTTATCGTGTCGGAGATCCCCTTGACCGCGTTGTGCAGCACCTCATCCGCCTTCTTGAACGCATCCCGCAGCGAGGTGTTCTTGCCCACCACGCTCAGCAGGCGCTGGTTGGGAATGGTGATCAGGGTGTCCACGCTCCGTTTCAGAAGGTTGATCCCCTCGTCGGCCTGCCGCATCCTCACCTTGCCCTCGAACTGGAACGGTTTGGTCACCACGCCCACCGTGAGCGCGCCGCATTCACGGGCCACTTCGGCGATGACCGGCGCACCGCCCGTACCGGTGCCGCCCCCCATACCGGCCGTGACGAACACCATGTCCGCGTTGTTGAGCATCTCGCGGATCCGCTCCCGGTCCTCGATGGCCGAACGGCGGCCCACCTCCGGGTCGCCTCCGGAGCCCAGCCCCCGTGTGATGTTCCCCCCGAGCTGGATCTTCATGGGGGCCCGGTTCTTCATCAGGGCCTGGGTGTCCGTGTTGCCAGCAATGAAATCCACCCCCGTGAGGCCGTAATCGATCATGGTGTTCACCGCGTTCCCGCCCCCGCCGCCTACACCGCCCACCC
>CAYTRL010000074.1:0-17538 GCA_964439795.1 uncultured Thermodesulfobacteriota bacterium | reverse complement strand
CCGACGCTATGGTTGCCCGAAACAGGCACACTTTTTTCGAAGGCTGCCAGGAGTGTACCCGGGACAACTCTCTTTTCCTGGTGGGCGAGGGATTTCGTACAGGAGGACGCTACACGCATGCGGAAGGACCCGGCAGTCTCGACCTCTCCGGTTACAATCCACCACCCATCGGCCATATCCGGCGATACAGCCGGGGAGCCTGCTCCTTCCAGTTGAACCTGTTAGAGATTCCGCTCGGTGGCGGCGTAGAGACGACATTTACAGACCTCCTGGCCACCAACTTTCAAGCCAAGATGGAGGACGGTCCTGGCGTGGAATCCGTAGATATCGAGGAAGCTGAATCAGCTGTCTATTTAGGTTCACAGGACTGTTCAGACGAGAACATGAGAAACCGCGACTACATCCACAACCACTTGCAGCTCTTTGCCATGATGGGAGAAGATGGATTGGGTGTTGGTTGCATGTGGCGGGTAGAAACCGATCTCTGGTTCATTCCCACGACTCGACTGGTGGACGGCCAGCGTCGGTTTGATGTAACGCAGCTCGGATTCCAATACACTTCCACGAACTGGAGCGTCCCTGGAGCATGGTGGTGCGACGCATTCTACGACGGATTCAGGAGCAATATGGACGAACTCGTAGCGGATCCGCGAGGAGGCATTTTCGACGAACTCGTGGAGACGGTAAACGATATGTTGTGGCTGGAAGATCTCAGCGTCGAGTGCGGCACGGGTGGGGTATGCCCAGAGGCGTTGGCCGCCGAATATAATTTTTCTACTCGATGCAACGGGCAGAGCAATCGCTGCGAGTTCCGGCCAAATGATATCTACAGTGTAAACTTGTACTCGAGTAGTATTGAACTCGTATTGGCGCAAAGTGAAAGTGACCCTGAATATCTTCTGCTGACGGATCCGAACGCCATCGCTCCTGTGTGGTGGATCCAGAATCTCTGCTGGTCCAGCCCCAGCCTGCGGGTGACGACAGAAAGTATCGAGTGGCTTTATTGAGCTCCACGGATGTTCAATGAAAAGCAGGGCAACAGGAGGAGGGGGAGGACCGAGAAGAGGAAAAGGGTCACGCTGGAAGCGTTCCGGGAGGGCGACGTCTACATCGACTACCCCTATGAAGATGTCAAGTTTCGCTACGAGAAGGACACGGGCAAGGTCTACCGGCGCTGGTACGGGGAGACGGAAATGGAGATCCCCTACCACTCGCACCTCTATAACGACTCCCATTCGAGGGGATGGCAAATCACCCGCGAAGAATACTTCCGCGATTAAACGATGGGGGGATCAAGTGTCCTCCACACCTTTCTTGAGAAACTCATCGAATCCGATCCATCCAAACCTCACCTTCGCATAGTCGCCTGCCAGGTCGTGGGTCCCCTCAGGGTCAGCTTGTTATACCTGACGCTCAAACGTTTAGGCTATAAATATAACGCCCTGCTAGCTTTTAGAAATTTCCTTGACAAACGTCCAATGATCCATGTGTAATACAAACAGTTGGGTTTCCCATGAGAACCCCAGCAAACGAAAAAGCTAAACCTCGCGTGAGCGGGGGGCAAAAAGCCACGGGTCTCACACTTCTTTGATCTGGAGACGCGGGCATGAGACGGCCGGGTTGCCGAAGTAATGGGATTCCGTTACAGGGGCAACGCGGCCGTTCTTTTGTGCCGCGCGCAGTCCGTTTTTCTCGCCAACCCGAGAGGAGGGATGTGCAATGAAAAGTGCAAATGTATTTCCTTTTTGGTCCTTGACCCTTGTTCTCATGGCCTGCGGTGTATTGCTGCTCCCAATGAGCGTCGAAGCACAGGAATGGGCCGAAACGTGTTTCCTGGTGGTCGACGGACCGGGCAACGAAGGAAACGATGACCCGGCCGAAGCCCAGGGTGCATCAGACTGCTTCCCCACCTGCCCAATGGATGACTGCAGAACCCAACTGGGTAACTTCGGCGTCCTGGAGTGCCAGAACCTGAGCGTCCCCGGAGGCTGGATCGTATCCGTTCCCGGAGCGGACAACGATTTCACCGTCTTTGAGATGTGGGTGGATGATTCCTACGATGTCTATGCGGAAGACCCGGATGTGCCCGGAGATTGGATATTCGTGGCAACAGTGGCGATAGGCAGTTTTTTTTTTTTTGATATGGCGCCGTGTTTGATCTACACGGACCGGATCCGGATCGAGGACCGTGGAGAAACCCAGCCGTCACCGAAGCACACGGGAGCGGATATCGACGCCATCGCATCCGGCACCCCGGCGGTCGAAGAGTGCCTGGGCTGGGGGCCTTCCAACGCCGTATCCTCGAGCCTGGGATCCGGCAACGGGGCGGGACGCACCTCCCATTCCGGGAACTGCCTCTTCTCTCTCTTTGTCCCCGTCGGTGCGATCCTGTTGCTGCGGGTCCTTCGCAGGAGAAAGTAACGACCGGGCGTGAGACTCACATCATCTCCATGAACGCCTCGATACGGGTGAGCAGCTGCCCCTCGGCATAGTTGCGTTCGTCCACACAGTCCACGTCCAAGTGGATGACCGGCACGTCCACCTCGGCCAGGGCCTCCTTGAACAGGTTGCGCGCGCCGCCGCTCTGGCGGCAGCCCCAGTGCGACGGGTTCACGGCACCGTCCACGCCGAACTCCACGGCCATCTTCTTCAGGAGATCGAGACGGCGGTCCACCGGGCCGATCAGCGGGTGCATCAGCTGCCGCCTGGCGATCTCCACGAGCGGGTCGTCCTCCTCGTCCATGGGTTCCCAGTAGATGTAGTTCAGCTCGTCGATCACCACGTTGGCCCCGAATTTTTCCTCCAGGGACCGGATGAGGTTGTTCTTGAACTGGATGCGGTTCTGGATCCACATCAGGCGGCAGGTTTCATTTTCCAGGCCGGAAATACCGCTGTCATGCTTGTGACGGAACTCGTCATGGTAGGCTTTGGCCACCTCCACCGCCTCGTCGCTGCCGCCCAGGAGCACGTAGATGATGAAGTTCTTCCAGTCCTCGGCCCGTGCCGGGCTGGGCTTGTTCCTGCACAACTCCAGGGCCGCCACGATGTGCTCACGGGCCAGGTTGTTGTTGTGGATGGCCCGGCGCAGTTTGTCCTCGTCCAGGGTGCGGCCGGTTTTGTCCGTGATGTACCGGATCATGGCCTGGAACTGTGCAACCAGATACCGGACCGACTCCTCCGTGTACTCGTACGGCGTGTGGATCAGGAATACATCCAGGTCGTACAGCTCGCCCACACGCTTCAAGGCCTTGACGCCGCCGTCGCACGGAAAGCTGGCTCCGATGAGCAGGTCGGGCCTGGGAAACATGTTCTTCTGGATGGCCGCGCCGATGATGGTGCGGTGGTACGAGCAGCTGTCCGTGGAGAAGCCCTGCGCCTCGGCTGTCTCGAAGTACGGCCGGCTCATGCCGTTGCCGGACAGCATGCCGCCCACGAACTCGATGAAGTTTCCGCCCACCCCCATGGCGTAGAGGATTTCAAACGGAACGAACACCGTGGTCCAGGCCGACGCCCACGCGTCGTCGAACATGCGCCCGCCCATGCGTGCGATTTCATAGATGAACTTTCGCCGCGCCGTGAAATTCTCGTCCAGCTTGGCCTTGAGTCCGGACTCGAGATTTGCGAAATACTCTTCCAGCATAGACATGTGGGTCCCCCTCATCCATCCCCGAGGACTTCAGCGAAGGCCTCGAGACGTGTTTTCAGCTGTCCCATGCTTCCGAGGGTGCCGTCGCCCTCGAGAAACAGGGTTTTCAGTCCCTCGGCCTGGAGCCGTTTCCTGAGCTCGGGGACGTCGTACAGTACGGTGTCGCAGAATTTCAGAGCATGGTGCACGACGCCCACGGCGTTGAACTCCCCGGCGCGCCGGACGATCCCGTCGGCACGCTCGTCCATCATCATCATGCGCGCGCAGGGCGGCTTCTCCAGATAGGCTTTTGCCATCTCTGTGAGCGGGTCCTGGTCGTTGCCGACCCGGACGTCGAAGAAACGCGAGCCCGTGCACACATCCTCGTACACCACATGAAAGCCGCAGTCCTCGATAAAAGCCACCACCTCGGGGTTGTGCATCGGGCTGCCGGCCAGGACCACCCTGGGGCGGTTTGTCCCCTCGGGGATGCCCTCCTTTTTCTCGGCGATCAGGGCCTCCACGGTCCGGTTCCATGGTTCGGGAGTAACGCGATGAATGCTGTCGATCAGCTGCATGGCCTCGCTCCCGGTGAGCCGGGGCGGATCCATACAGCGCAGCTTGTTCAGCTCGTGGAACAGGGACCGTGAGCGGTTGAGCACCCGGACGGCTTCCCGGAGTGCGTCGTCCTCGATGCCGGTGCCGAATCCGCGTTCCAGCGCGGTGCGGAGCTTGGAGAACTCGTTCCGCATGTACTCGATATCTGCGGGGGTGCGGCCCTTGGGCAGGTCCACTACGTGTACGAATCCGGTGTCCGCATATTTGGCCCACACGTCGGCCAGGCGGCGCATGGCGTCGCACGCGTTCACGAACACCACCCCCTTCAGGGAGCCGTACGCTCCCTCCACGGCCTGGTCCAGGCACGCGCGCACGTACTGGCACATGTTGGGATGCATGAGTCCGTCGGCCTTTCGGATTCCACCGGAATGACCCCCGATCCGCACAGGTCGAAACCCGCCGGCCAGCAGGATTTCTATGGGGGTGTAGCTGCACAGGAAACCGATCCCGGCTCCCCCGGGCTTCTCCTGTCCCTGTTCCGTCATGGCTCCCCTTCCAGGCCCGCGGCTCATTCCTTCTTCGGCGCGGGCGTCCTCTGCTTCCATTTCTTGCGAAACGCACGGTCCTTCTTGATATCTTCCAGGAAGCCGAGCAGCCACTCGAGCCTTGCCTCCTGGTGCTTGATCCCGTACTCGAGCAGCTTGATTCGGTACGGGTCCACATTCTTTTCGAACATCCGCTCGCGCGCCACGCGGAAATCCTCCAGCGTGGATTCGATCATCCCGATCTGCCGCTGCATCTTTGCCACCGCGCGGTTCTTGTCCATGTGACGGATGTAGTTGCAGCGGGAAAAGAACTCGTCCTTGCGCATGAAATCGTAGCGCATGGACCGCTCTTCACCTTCGTCGGATTGGATCCAGGCCGCGAACTGCTCCCGACCGGCGTCCGTGATGAAGTATTTGTGCCGGCTCGGGGCACCTTCCCGGGGCACGATCTCCTTGCGGATCAGCCCCTCCTGCTCCAGCTTCTTCAGCAAGGGGTACAGCTGGCCGTCGTTGATCCCGAAGTCCGAGAACACCTTGCGGAACACCCGCTTCTTCAGGTCGTATCCGTGTACCGGGCTCTCCATGAGCGAGCCCAGGATCATGCCCCTGGCCGACATGCATGCCTCCTTCTTGAGCTAACTTACTTGTAAGCTATATTACCGATATGGAAGGCGGGTGTCAAGGAAGGATCGTGAAAGGTCCGGGACTTTTCACACGGGGCGGGAGGGAATTCCGGGACAAGCCCCGGATCAAGTCCGGAATGACGGAAAACACAGAATCCCGGTTTTTCAAAACCCTGTCAGCGCTGCCGCATGGCGCCCCTCAGTGATTCGTGCACCTTGATTTGTGATCTCATGATCCGGTTCTCGATCCACCGGGCGTATTCCTGCTCTTCCCGTTCCAGTTGGAGCTGTTTCGAGATCTTCTCCCGTACCTCTTCCAGGGCCGGCAGATGGGCGGGGACCTTCTCCTCCACCCGGATCAGGTGAAACCCGTACGGGCTCTCCACCGGTCCGGTCACCTGGCCTTTCTTGGCGGAAAACGCCACGGCCTCCAGCGCCTCGGGGAGTTCTCCCCGCCGGTACGTCTCGAGGCTCCCCGGTTTCTCCTCATCCAGTACCTGGGTCTGCTCCCCGGCCAGAACGGAAAAATCCTGCCCTTTCCGGATCTTCCAGAGAAGCTTCTTGGCCAGCGCCTGATCTTTCACTACCAGCTGTCTCATCCGCACGGTTTCCGGCACCAGAAATTCATCCAGATGGTCGTCATAATACGATCCGATCTCTGCCTCGGTCACCTTTCCCGCACTCATTACCACCTGCCGGTACAGCATCTCCATAATCAACTGCTCTTCCAGGGCCTGCCGAAACTGTTCGGAATCCTGCTGGTGCTCCAGAAGCACCTTCTGGAACGCCAGGCCGGGGTACCCCTCCCGGATCTGCTCGACCCGGGCGTTCACCTGCTCCTCGGGCACATGGATATCCCTTTTCCTGGCCTCCTGGAGCAGGAGCCGGCGCCGGATCAGGTCGCTCAGCACCTCGGCCTTCATGCGAAGAAGAACATCGGGTTGCAGGGTGGAGGGATCCGTTACCTCATCGTACCGCCCCTTGAAATGATCCCAGAACTCCTTGAAGGAGATGGCGTACCCGTTCACCGTGGCCACGTTTGTTTCCACGGTCTCCTGGCACCGGCATCCCTGCAGCATCCCGAAGCAGAGATAAAGGATCACCACCATGGCCCATCTATTCAGCCAACAATCGTTCCGCATAATCGACCCTCCTCAATTGCGCCCCCCTTTCAGATACCCGACACAAGATATGAATCCATGATATCTGAGTACTTGTATGGATCCGGGGTCTTCTCCGTACGGATCCATCCCCACACTCATCTCCGGCGAACAAGAAACCCTTGGGCGGAGCAAAACCCCCTCCCTGTCATCCCTGGAACTTGAATCAATTCGATACGTTTCGGCTTTCGAGAAGGGTCTAGATGCAAGGCGCCCCGCAGTCGAGGAGCGGAGGCGTACTCGAAGTACGTTGGAGCGACGCGGCAAGGGGGAACGCAGCAGATGGGCGCTTATCGGAAGCCGAATTACGTTTCCAGCCATGTCAGAACCTTCTCGATGTTCCTAATCCGCTCTTCGGCGGCGGGGGAGGAAAACCGCACCAGGAGCCGGTTGTCCGGAAAAAGGCGGGTGCGTTCCGGTTCCTGCTGCACCCACTGCATGATACGGCTCACCGGGACCGGCGTGTCCTCGGCAAAGGTGAGCATCAGGCCGCCCTCGGCCAGACGGGCTTCACGGATACGCATCCGCCGGAGCCGCACCTTGACATGGATCAGCTCGAACAGAAGGCGGGCCGGGGGCGGCAGGGGACCGTAGCGGTCCAGCATCTCCCCGCGGACCCTTTCTACTTCTTCATGATCCGGGGCCGACGCCAGCCGCTTGTAGAAAGACAGCCGCTGGGTGGAGTCGTCGATGTACTCCCTGGGCAGGTAGGCGGGCATGTCCAGGTGGATCTCGGGGTCCACCTCCTCCACCACCTCCTCGCCCTTGAGCTTCCGGATCGCCGTCTCCAGGAACTCCATATACAGGTCATACCCCACCGCCTTCACCTGGCCGGACTGGGAGGTGCCCAGCAGGTTTCCCGCCCCCCGGATCTCCAGGTCGTAGCGGGCGATCCGGAACCCGGAACCCAGCTCGGTGAATTGATACAGGGCCTCGAGCCTCTTTCGTGCGTCGTCCGAGAGGGTCTCCTCGTCATGGACGATGAAGTAGGCGTAGGCCTGACGCTCCGACCGCCCAACACGGCCCCGGAGCTGGTACAACTGCGCCAGCCCGAAACGTTCCGCCCGGTGCACCAGCAGGGTGTTGACGTTGGGGATGTCCAGGCCACTCTCGATAATGGTGGTGCAGACCAGAATGTCGTAGGCCCCCTGTACGAACTCCAGCATCACCCGCTCCAGGGCCTTCTCCGCCATCTGCCCGTGCCCCACCGCGATGCGGGCCTGCGGCACGATCTCCTTGAGCTTTCCGGCGATGATCTCGATGTCGGAAACCCGGTTGTGAACGAAAAAGGCCTGGCCTCCCCGGTCCAGCTCGAACGTCAGCGCCCGCCGAACGATTTCGTCGTCAAACGGAACGATGAAGGTCTCGATGGCGTGGCGGTCCTGGGGCGGCGTCCGGATGGTGCTCAGGTCCCGCAGGCCGAGCAGGGACATCTGCAGGGTGCGGGGGATGGGCGTGGCCGTCAGGGTGAGCACGTCCACCTCGGTGCGTATCTTTTTCAAGGATTCCTTGTGCCGCACGCCGAACCGCTGTTCCTCGTCCAGGATCAGCAGGCCCAGGTCCCGGAAGCGGACATCCTTCTGGAGCAGCCGGTGGGTCCCGATGACGATGTCCACCCTGCCCTCTTTCACGGCCTCCAGGATGGTCCGCTGCTCCCTGGCGGAACGGAACCGGCTCAGCATCTGCACTTCCACGGGCTGCTCCTGGAACCGTTTCCGGAAGTTCACGTAGTGCTGCTGGGCCAGCACGGTGGTGGGAACCAGCAAGGCCACCTGTTTTCCGTCCGTGACCGACTTGTAAGCCGCACGGACGGCCACCTCGGTCTTTCCATACCCCACGTCCCCGCAAACCAGCCGGTCCATGGGGCGCTCGTTTTCCATATCCCGGATGACGTCATCGATTGCGCGCACCTGGTCCGGCGTCTCCTCGAAGGGGAAGGTTGCCTCGAACTCCTGGTAATCGGCATCGGCCAGGGAGAAGGAGTACCCTTTCCGGACCGTGCGCACCGCGTACAATGATACCAGCTCCTCGGCCATGGCCAGCACGGATTCCTTGACCTTCTGCTTGGTACGCACCCATGCCGTCCCCCCGAGCTTGTCCAGACCGGGGGGCTGATCCTCGGTGCTGATGTACTTCTGGATCCTGCTGGCCCGGTCCACCGGCAGGTAGAGCTTGTCGTCCCCTTCGTACTGCAGGTGCAGGTAGTCGTTGACCAGGCCGCGGATGTTCAAGGTTTTCAGGCCCAGATAGCGCCCGATCCCGAAATCGATGTGAACCACGTGATCCCCTGGGACCAGGTCCTTCAGGTTGATCCGTTCCGGGAGCGGGACCTCGGCCAGCCGCTGTTTCCGGACCTTCTTCCCGAAGATGTCCTCCTCGTGCAGGAAGATCATCCCCTGGTCCGGCAGGTGAAAGCCCTGGGACAGGGCCCCCCGCAGAAGGTAGAGCCCGGCGGAGCCCTCCCGGAAGGGAATCCGCTCGGAAGGCTGAAGGAACGTCCGGTCGTACTCGTTCAGAAGCCGGGCAAGCCGGGCCTTCTCGGGCTCACTCGCGCAGACCAGGAACACCCGGTACCCCTGCCCGATCCACCTGTCGATCCGTTCCAGGTATCGGGAGAACCCCCTGGGCGCTCCGGTTTCCGGTTCCGCGGTAAGCTCCGAAGCAATGGTCCGGGCCTGCATCCTCAGGGATTCCCCCGTCTCGGGGGAGCCCGGGCCCGCGCTTTCCTCCTCCTGCAGGGCAGGCAGGTCTGAAAAGGAGATCACCGGGCAACGGTTCCCCCCCGGTTCCTCAAGGCAGGAAAGATCCGCATAGAGGTCCTCCGGGGCGGGGATGATCCTGCCCCGGTCCGTCTCTTCCTGTACGGAGATTTCCCAGAGTTCCCTGTGAGCCCTGGCATCCCCCCGGATCTTTTCCGGTTCCAGCAGGATCGTGAGCACCCCTCCCTGAAGATAGTCCCCCAGGGTGTCCAACGAGGGATACAGAAAGGGCAGGAGGATCGGAACCTCGTGAAGCGGGGGCCCGGTCTCGATCCGTTCCAGAAACTCGAGCCGTTTGCGGGCCGGCAATCCCAGAAAATCCGCCCGTTCCTTGACCCGCTGCCACACCCCGTCCGTATTCACGGCCTGTCCGATGAACAGGCCCGCCGGCGACACGGTGACCGATTCTGCAGTGTCCAGGGAGCGCTGCGTCTCCGGGTGGAACACCCGGATCCCGTCGACACTGTCCCCGAAAAAATCGAGCCGCACCGGTTGTTCCAGGGTCAGGGGATACAGGTCGATCAGGCTGCCGCGAACCGCGAACTCCCCGGGGGCCTCCACCACCGGCACCCGGCGGTATCCCGTCCCCTGCAGGAAGGCGGCCAGTTCGTCCCGGTCCGCCTCGTCGCCCCTTTGCAGCGTCCGGATATTCCGCTGAAACACGCCGGGGGGAGGCACTTTTTCCCGAAACGCCTCCTGGGAGGTAACCACCAGGAAGGGGGCGCCCGGGTTCAACAGGTAAAGAAGCGTGCGGATCCTCTCGTCCACGAAATCCCCGGCAGCCTGCCTCAGACCCGGGGGGCCGGACAGGGCCGGAGGGAAGCACAGGATCTTCCTCCGCCATTTCTCCGCGGGATCCTTATGACGGAAGAGCGAAGAAAAAAACCGCACCTCCTCGGCAAACCGTACGGCCTGATGCCAGTCGGGGAGCACGCACAGGACGTTACGGGCGTCCGCCTGACGGGCCAGAAAAACGGCCACCAGGGAGCGCGCGGGAGGGCACAGGCCTGTGATCCGCAGCGGGCTTGCGAGGCGTTCCGCGGATTCCACGAGGGAGGCAAGGGTTGTAAACTGATTTACCATCCGTGAAAAAGTCGATCCGCCAGCTCGCGGGGAAGTCCCTGGGCAAGGATCTTGTTCGCGCAGGCCTGGACATCGTATGAGAGGCGAACGAACTCCACCGTGCGGGCTTCTTCGTCCAGCAGGAGAAAGGAGCATCGGGGATCCTGGTCCCGGGGCTGACCCACGCTGCCCGGATTGATCAGATAGACCCGGTCGTCCTGCAGGGAAAAACGAGGGGAGGATATCTGGGAGACGTTGTTTTCATTGTCGCAGGAGAAGGCCACCTGGTTGTGCGTGTGCCCGAAAAACAGGATGCGGATACCGGGTTGCTCCATGCGCATCCTGAGGACGTTCTCCAGGATATCGTAGCGGGAAAGCAGGTAGTGGTCCCGGTGCAGCAGGGACCCGTGGACCAGTCGGATCTCTTCCGTCAAGCTTCTTTGCTCCGGCTGTGACAGCAGATAGTCGTTGTATTCAGGCGTGAGGGTCTCCCGGGTCCAGATCGCGGCGGCCCGGGCAATGGGGTTGAAGTCCACCGCATCCGAAAGCCCGCAGGCCGCGGCATCGTGGTTTCCCATCAGGGTGGGGATCTCCCGCTCCCGGATCAACCGGATACACTCGTTGGGGTCTGCGTTGTACCCCACCAGGTCTCCGAGCGAGAAGATCCCATCCAACCCCATGGGTTCGACGGCGTCCAGGGCCACCCGGAGGGCCTCCAGGTTGGAATGAATGTCGGAAAAGATGGCGTATCGCATGGTTCGTCAGCAGGTTTCTTGTATTTCGGTTGTCAAGATTTTAAAATCTCAAGGGATTCATTGCAACGCCTTTGGCGGTTTTATTTTTTTTCCACGATTTCCGATGTATAACGATGAAACAGCAGCGCACGCGTCCGGTGCCCCCGCTTTTTCGGAAGGAACCACTTATGCGTCCACCTAAAGCCCTTACACGCCCCGGGAAATCCAGGCGGACCGGTTTGCCGCGATTCCCGCTGCTGTGCGCTTTGTTCCTTCTCCTGGCCTCCTGCGAGTTCACCATGTTCCCGGATGGGATCAACCCGCCCGGACCCGGACCGGACCCGGAGGACTCGGAGTGCCTGAAACCGTTCCCGGGCCTGAGCCCCTACAAGACCTCCACGGAAACCGCGCTGGACACCGGCCTCGGCACACCCGCCGCCGTTGCCGTGGTTCCACAGGGCATGAGCTTCAGTTTTGTCCGCGAGGATACGTCCGGTACGGCCACGGCCGAGGCGGGCGACCTGTTCGTGGCGGATCTCGACTCGGATAAGATCTACTTCTATGATCAGAGCAAGGGGAACGCCCGGGCAACCTTTCCGGCCGAAGCCCAGGAACTCGGCGGGGGCGTGGCCCTGTACCTGGAGGAGGTGGAGGTGTCGGGCACCCAGGAGAAGGTCCAGCTGCTCCTGTACACGGGAATCAACAAGACCACCGGCAAGTCCAACCTGTTCCTGTACGACCTGGACCCCGCCCCATTGCTCACCACCCCCAACCCCGTCAAGATACCGGACGACACGCAGGGCCTCCTGCCCGGGGTGACCGACTTCAACGATGCCCAGGCCGTGGCCGTGGGCCGGGACGGCACCCAGCGGGGCGTGTTCGTGTCGGACCCGGGCGCCCAGGCGAACGACTACTCCGTGTACCGGATCAGCATGACGATTTCGGGCACCACGCCGGCACCCGACAGCATGTTCACGCTGGCCACGGACTTCAATTGGATCCGGGATGTGGCCTTTTCCAACGATACAAAGGCTCTCTACCTCACCGAGAACGATAGTTCCTTGATCAACGATGCAACGGTGTACAAAATCGACTCCGCGATCCCCGCCACGGCAACGGTGAAAAAATCCGACCTGACGGTGTTTATCCCAGCCTCCCAGCTCAAGACATCCACGGGCCTCACACTGGCCCCCACCAGCCAGGACGGCACTACCGAGGACCTGCTGGTGCTGAGCCAGGAGGTCTCCAGGGCCCTGGGCCAGTTCGACGCGGCTCAAGGGGGGTTCGCCCAGGATTACCTGTCCATCTTCTATGAGAAATACCAGGACGTAGCCTACGACTGCACTCACGAGAGAATCCTCTTCACTCGCGACGAGTTCTCGCCGGGCCTGTATGAATTCAGCCGATAAAAAGGATCTGCCTTGGCCTACATGATCTACATCGACCTGTGCAGCCTGTGCGGCCTTTGCGAGCAGGAATGCCCGGTTCAAGCCATCCAGAAGGACGGGGATATCTTCGTGATCGACCCCGGAATCTGCACGGACTGCGGCTACTGCTCGGACATCTGTCCCGAGGAGGCCATCTTCGGGCAGTGACCGCACCGTTTTGGGCCCCCGGAAATGATTATTTAAGAATCTATGAACCGCCCATCAGGACCTGTTACATGAAAAAAGAACCCGATCCGCGGCAGGCCGTCTCCCCCCCCGTGGATCCATGCGCCGGAAACTGCTGCACGACCTGGTCATCCTGTTCCTGGCGGTCTCCGGAGCCATCCTGGCCGTCACGCTCACAATGGGTTACCGGGCGACGAACCAGATCTCCGCCTCCCTGATCGAAAACAGTACCACTGCGGCGAAGAATGATATCGACACCTATTTCGAGTCCGTGGAGAAAAACCTGCTCATCGCCCGGAAGTGGGGACAGTCCGGCATGCTGGAACTTTCCGACGTCCCCCCACTGAACGCCAAATTCATGCCGATTCTGGAGGAGATGCCGGAAATGGGCGGGATCATCATCGCCCGGTCGGACGGCGCGGAATACTACCTGCGCAGGGACGGAGGCAATTGGTTGACCCGCACCGCACCCCCGGAGGAGGACCCCGGAACCGGCAAGTGGCAACGCTGGAGCGGCGAGGGAAAACTCCTGGCATCCTGGAAAAAGACGTCCGGATACGACCCGAGAAAACGGGTATGGTTCCAGGGGGCCCTGGCGGTGGAGAAGAAGGAGGAGGAAAAGAAGGAAAAGGTTTTCTGGACCCGGCCCTATCTGTTCTTCTCCCTGGCCCTTCCCGGGATCACGGTGTCGGCGGCATGGCGAACCGAGGGAAAGCAGGAGACCGACACCGTCATCGGGTTCGACGTACTACTGAACGATATTTTCAAGCTCGTATCCAATCTCCGGCCCACCCCGAACGGCAGCGCGTTCTTATTCACCGAGAACGGATCGTTGTTCACCCCGGAACCGATCGCTCCGGGCGAAGGAAACCCCCAGGGCCCGACTTCCTTCCTCACGCCCGCGGAGAAGATCGGCCTGCCCGCCTTGTCCGGAGCCATCAAGAAATGGAAACGCGAGGGCAGGCCCGACCACATCCCGGTGGAGTACCTGGTCAGGGGGAAGCGGTGGTGGGCGGGCTTCATCCCCCTTACCGAAGAGGGGAGAGGGCTCTGGCTCGGGGTCATCATCCCTGAAGAAGACCTTTTGGGAAAAGAACGGTGGAGCCGGACCGTGGCCGCCCTGCTCCTGATCCTGATCCTTGTGGCAGGGGTCCTGGGAACATTTTTTCTGGTGCGGAAGTACAGCCGTCACATCCGGGACCACCCGAACTCCTCCCTGGACCGCAACGACATGGAAAAAGCCGTCCTGTCTCTGATCCAGGAGGGGGAGGGCCACGCCCTGGAGTTCAAGTCCACCATGCGGGTGAACCTGAAAACCGGAAAGCCAGAGAAAGGGATCGAACTGGCCTGGCTGAAGGCCGTGGCCGCCTTCATGAACACGGACGGCGGCACGCTGCTCATCGGGGTGGACGACCGGGGGGCCGTCCAGGGCATCGACGCCGACGGGTTCGCCAGCGACGACAAGTGCCGGCTGCACCTCAAGAACCTGATCGCCCAGCACATCGGGATCGAGCATTCCGGCTCTCTGCGCCTCGAGGTACACACCGTGCAGGATCGGAAGATCGCCCTGGTGGAATGCGAACCTTCGGAAAAACCCGTGTTCCTTTCCCAGGGCAAGGAAGAGAGCTTCTACATCCGCAGCGGCCCTTCCAGCATGAAGCTCCCCGTGAGCAAGGCCCTCCAGTACCTGGAAAACCGGAAGTGAGCCCCGAAGCCGGCGACCGCTCGTATCCTCAGCCTTTCCCTTGGCCATCATGATCGGGAGGGTTGCAGCTCAGGATGAGGACCCCATTGTTGCCGGCTTCTACGGGGCTTTTCGTTGACATTCCCATGGAAAGAGGGGTATTATACCCATGTACTGTTCTAAACGGCGTTTTACGTAAGCCCTCTGTGTTGAATATCCATGATCGGCCGGAATCCTTAGGGAAACGCTGATCGAACCGGTCTTGCAGGATCGTGCGCCCTTTCCCCGACGGGTCGTGTCCGGCCGTTCCTTTCTCGTGCATTCAGGAGGTCGCGCCATGAAGCCCGCCCGTTTCTCCCTCTTTCCATGCCTCGTGCTTACCGGTCTCCTTCTTCTTCTTGGCGGGGCAACGGGAACGAGTGAAGCCGAAGATCCGAACTGGTCCGCGACGTACGGGAGCCAATTCAGCGTGCCGGACGAGGCCCGGTCCGTGGCGGTGGATTCCGCCGGATGCATCTACGTGACCGGACCGAGCGGGGCAACGGAAACGACCCTCGACTACCTGACCGTCAAGTACGATGCAGACGGAAACGAACTGTGGTCGGTGCGGTACGACGGCCCCGTGGACCAGGAGGATCATGCGGTAGCCGTGCGTGTGGACAGCGCGGGCAGCGTCTACGTTACAGGCTCCAGCCGTGGGGATGGAACCCAGAGCGACTACGCCACGGTCAAGTACGATGCGGACGGAAACGAGCTCTGGGTGGCCCGGTACGACGGGCCGGGCAGCGGAGAAGACACGGCGGCGGCCCTGGTGCTGGACCCGGCGGGCAACGTCTACGTGACAGGGGCCAGCGACGACAGCAGCACCGGCCTCGATTATGCGACCGTCAAGTACGATAACGACGGCAACCAGCTCTGGGTGGCCCGGTATAACGGTCCCGGCAACGGCGAGGACGGAGCAGCCGGGCTTGCCGTGGACCCGTCGGGCAACGTCTATGTGACGGGCCGGAGCGCCGGGAGCGGCGGGGATTTCGACATGGCCACGGTCAGCTACGATCCCGGGGGAAACCAGGTTTCGGCGGTACGACACAACGGCTCGGCCGGCGGCCCGGACGAGGGCGTGGGGATCACCGTGGATGAGCTGTACGATGTGTACGTGACGGGTTTTTCGGAGAACACGGGATCCGGATACGACGTAACCACCATCAAGTACGATTCCACGGCGAATGTGATCTGGACCGCCCTCTACAACAGTCCGGGCAACGGGATCGATCGGGCGGTGGCCCTTGCGCTGGATCCATCGGGCAATCTGGTTGTGACCGGCGAAACTGAGGGGGATGGGAACATCACCATCAAGTACGATCCGGCGGGCACGGAACTCTGGGCGGCTCCTTACGCGGATCCCGGCAGTACCGCGGCCCTGGCGCTGGACGGCGCAGGGAACGTCTACGTTACGGGCATCAGCGACGCCGGTGCATCGGGGAGCGACTATGCAGCCGTCAAGTACGATCCAGACGGAAACCGGATCTGGACGGCCCAGTACGACGGCCCCGACAGTCTGGATGACGAGGCCGCCGCGGTGGCGGTGGACAGTGCGGGCAATGTGGTCGTGACCGGGACCAGCGAGGGCGCCGGAGCCGAGATGCAGGATTTTGCCACGGTCAAGTATGATGCCGGCGGCAACCTGCTCTGGGCGGCCCCGTACAACGGCCTCGTGTCCGGGTACGACAAACCGGCTTCCCTGTGCGTGGACGCTCAGCGGAACGTGTATGTGACGGGCCGGAGCGAGGACAATGTAACCGGGCCCGACTATGCCACAATAAAATACGGTCCGGACGGCAGTGAACTCTGGACGGCGAGATTCACCGGCCCGGGTGATACGTACGACGTGGCCGAGGCGATCGCCTTGAATCCGGCAGGCGGCGTCTACGTGACCGGCACCAGCGAGGGCGCCGGGACGTCCGTTGATATCGCGACGATCCGGTACCATGAGGACGGCACCGAACTCTGGGTGACCCGGTACGACGGGCCGGTGAACAGCCATGACTATGCAACGGCCCTGGCCGTGGACGGAGGGGGCAACGTCATCGTCACCGGCTTCAGCGAGGGCGATGGAACGGACCGGGATTACATCACCATCAAGTACGACTCCGACGGGGTGGAACTCTGGACCGCCCGATATGACGGCCCTGCCAGCGGCTACGACCGGGCGGTGGCCGTGGACGTTGACGACATCGGCCAGGTGTACGTGACGGGTTACAGCCCGGGAAGCGGCACGGGCAACGATTATGCGACGATCAAATACAATGCCATCGGAACTCAACTCTGGGTTGCCCGGTACGACGGGCCGGCGAACAGCCATGACAATGCAACGGCCCTGGCCGTGGACGGCGCCGGCAACGTCTATGCGTCCGGCAGCAGTTCGGGCAGCGGCACGGGCTACGATTATGCGACGATCAAGTACGATCCGGCCGGCACCGAGCTCTGGGCGGTGCGATACGACGGGCCGGACGGCAAGGCCGATGAAGCGGAAGCGCTGGCGGTGGACGGCGCCGGCAACGTCTACGTGACCGGCTCCTCGATGAGATTCTTGTGGGGGACCGACTACATTCCCGACTTCGCAACGGTCAAGTACGATGCGGGCGGAAACGAGGTGTGGGTGAGCCGGTATTACTATTCGGGCGAGGATGACAGAGCAAAAGACCTGGCACTGGACGGGCAAGGCAATGTCATCGTCACCGGCTGCAGCGGTCCCTACTCGTTCTGGGGCACGTCGGCCTTTGACATCGAGACGGTTCTATACGATGCAAGCGGCCAACTATTGTGGAGCAGCAGCTACACGAGTCCGGACTATGAACCGGACGTGCCGGTGGACCTGGCGCTGGACGGGGCGGGCGGGATCTACGTGACCGGGTACGTCACGGCAAGCCATGCCGACGACCTGGATTTCGTCACCCTGAAATACTTACCTTGCGTTGACAGAGACCAGGACGGATATGCCGATCCCGCCTCCGAAGGGTGCCCGCACCCGGAACGGGACTGCGACGATGAGAACCCGGCGGTTCACCCGGGTGCGGAGGAACTGTGCAACGGTGAGGACGATGACTGTGACGATGCGGTGCCCGCGGACGAGAACGACCTGGACGGCGACAACTGGCGGATCTGTGAAGGAGAC
>CAYTRL010000073.1:5786-17788 GCA_964439795.1 uncultured Thermodesulfobacteriota bacterium | reverse complement strand
TCTTAGATCCCGCCAACCCGTCCGAAGTTTCCTGGCCCGATTCATCCCGGGTTTCTACAATCCAGCTTTCAACGTGCTGCAAAGAGATGATTATCGACATCCCTGCTTTCTCCTGCAGGAGGTAACCCTGGCTTACGGAATCCGCCGCACAACTTCCCCTTGACTTTCACCCCTCTTTCACCTACCCTTCAAGCGACACCGGAAGAAGACCGAGCCCCGGTCCACAGGCAACAACCCCGGAAGACAGGAGGCCCATCCGCCCATGCTCACCCACCGGCAGAAAGAGATCCACTCCTTCCTGAGGTCCTACGTCCAGAAGCACGGCGTGGTCCCCACCTACGAGGAGATCCGCCGCCACTTCGGGTTCCGCTCCTACAACGCGGTGTTCAAGCACCTGAAGCAGCTGGAGGCCCGGGGCTATCTTACCAGCCGCTGGGAGAACCGGAAGCAGGCCTACAGGCTGCAGGAGCCGGAGTCGTGGACCACCGCGGCCGTTCCGCTCTCCCTGCTCGGCCGGGTGGCCGCCGGGGAACCGATCGAGGCCCTGGAGGACCCGGACACGGTGGACGTGCCGGAAAGCTTCCTGGGCACGGGGGAGCACTTCGCCCTCCGGGTGCGGGGAGACTCAATGGTGGAAGACGGGATCCACGACGGCGACCTGATCATCGTCCGGGAACAGGCCCGGGCGGAGAACGGCCAGACCGTGGTGGCCCTGATCGATGGGGAGGCCACGGTGAAACGGTTCTACCAGCGGGGACGCACGGTGGAGCTGCGCCCGGCAAACGCCCTCCTCCAGCCCATGAAACTAGACGCCCGGAAGGTGACCGTGCGGGGGGTCGTGGTGGGTCTTCTCCGGAAATACGCGGGAGGGGGATAAAGACCCGTCCGGCCGTCCCCTCCGTCACTCATTTTCCGCCTCATCCTTCTTTTTTTCAGGGGTCTCATCCTCCCGGTGACTGTGGAAACCTTTTCCATTTTTTCGCAGAGTTCGGGCATGTGTATACATTTACCAGCATCACTTCCAGGCGTTTCCTCTGCCCGGGAGCAGGCTATCTATTTGAATTTACTGAACTTTATTCGTTTTATCCTTCAGAACCTCCTCGATGGCACACCTTTTGCTCTATCAATTTGCTTTGAAATCATCTTTGTACATCAACTTGCAGAAAGGAACGGCCATGAACATGCATAAGGTTTTCAGCATTGCATCCATTCTTCTCCTGGGCCTTCTGGGTACTGCGGGAAGCGCCAGTGCCTTGAATTTTGTGGTAAACGGCGATTTCGAAACGGTCGACGGCCGCACAGGCCAGCGTGGCTACGCATTGAACGACCTTGCTCCCAACCGTTGGGATGTCTACGATGCCCTGCCGGGCGCCTGGCAGTCCGGTCCCGGAGATGCGGGCATCGAGGTGCAGTACAGTACGGTGCTGCCGGCCAACTCTCCCCACCACTACGTGGAACTCGACAGTCACAGCTGGGACGGCGGCTCGTCAAACAGCTCCATGTTCCAGTGGATCCACCTCGACGACCCCGGCACCTACATGCTCTCGTTCTTTTATCGCGCCCGGACAAATAATCAGGATGACAACGGGATCGACGTCTTCTTTGACGATCAGCTTGTCTCCCAGGTAGACGGCTTCCGGAATGAATTTACGGATTGGGAGCAGTACGTGGTGACCATCGACGTTGCACAGGCCGGGGACTATCAACTGATGTTCAGCGCGGTGGGCATGGACAACACGCTGGGCGGTTTTCTCGATGACATTTCCCTGGAGGCGGCACCGGTCCCGGAACCGGCGACCCTCTTTCTGCTCGGATCCGGGTTCCTGGGCGTAGCCAGCCTTTCCAGAAGGAAAATCAAGAAATAATCTGTACCCTTTTCCCTGTCCCGCTTGAAAAAGGGGCGGGCTTTGCGGCACAGGAGCCGCGCGGCCCGCCCCTTTTTATTGTGGTAGCCGGGGTCAGGTCTTCATTTTACATTTTCTCGGGGGTGCCGCTCCAGACAACTCGTTCAAATAGACGAAAAATGTAAAATGAAGACCGACCCCACACAGCGCTTTCTTATTCCGGCCGCGGGAAAGCATACCGATCGAGGACCGGTGCGAGCTTTTCCGCGAGAAGGTGTTCGTCGATGTGAAATTCCGGCAGACTGTAAGCGTGTTGCGAGACGTGTCCCTTTCCCCGTCCCTCGAGCTTCTCCAGCTCTCGCCCGAGCGCCCCATCCGGCCCGGGAAGCTGAAAATGCCGGTAGATCGTTTTCACCACCTTTCCCGGGTCCTGCAGCAGTTCCTCGTATCGGACGGTGAGCACCCTTTCGGGGGGCAGGCCGGGGAGGTCACGTTCCGCATACAGGTAGGTTCGCAGGCTGTCCTCCACAATGACTTCCGCCTGCTCGGGCGTCATCCGGTCAACCCCCTTGAACCGGTGGTTCCAGATCGCACGGATCAGGCTCAGCCTGGACGGAATGGCCTCCAGGGGGTTGCGGATGAGGTAGATCAGCATGGCATCCGGGAACGTCCGAAGCAGTTCAGGAATCTTCTGGGTAAAGGCCGGGTTCTTGG
Source organism: uncultured Thermodesulfobacteriota bacterium (assembly GCA_964439795.1). Lineage (GTDB taxonomy): Bacteria > Desulfobacterota > DSWW01 > DSWW01 > DSWW01 > CAYTRL01. The sequence goes on along the minus strand of CAYTRL010000073.1, from coordinate 15,230 downwards.
AGACCACCCAGGCAGGCCCCCGGTCCGTGAGGCAGGGTTCACGGTGTACTTTTTTCAGGAGGCACGCACGGTACCACCCGAGCGTCTTCACCTTTCGGTCGTGGGACCATTGATCGAAGTTTCGCAAACCGTCCAGCTTTTCGTTGGCCGTTGAAATGGGAGCATCGTTCACGCACATGGCCGAAGAAAAAATGGTCCAGAGCACAAACTCATCCTCTTCCACCTCATCGAACCGGACGCGATGGATCGGGTCCAGCGCTCCGAAAAGCCACTCCTGAAGCTGCTGAAACCGTTTTTGCAGCCGCCCGTTGGTCCGGCGGTCCCATTCGGCAACACGCCGGAGCGCAACCTGCAGGCTCGAGGCAGGCAGCAGCATTTCATGGAGATGCAGGGCCCGTGCGTGATCCCGGTCCCTGCTCAGGAGACGGTGCAGAAAGGTGGTGCCGGACCGCTGGTGTCCGAGGATGAACAGGGGACCGCGAAGGGATGCTTCGCGCCAGTCGGGCGAGCGCCGCTCATCCAGGGCCCAGGCCGCCTGCCCCACGAGAAACAGGGCGGTCCGGCCGGCCAGGGGACCGGCCACGGCCTTCAGGCCTCCGTGATCCCGAAACAGGATTTTTGTCTTGTGAAGGAAGGAGCCCCAGTCAAAGGGAACGCGTGCTCCGGGCAGCCAGTCCCAGCCCGGGTCAGGGCCCCGAGGTGTGGTGCCGGCCGCCATCATGAACCCGGCACTGTGCGCCCGAGTTTTTTTACACAATCCCGGCGGAGGGCGGCTTTATCCACCTTGTTCTGGCGACCCGTAACCGGGATCGGATCCACAACCATGCAGTGATCCGGTTTGGCGTCCGTGCCGCATACCCTTTCCGCATGTCTGCGGACCGTGTCCAGTTGAAACGACGCGCCGGGCGCGGGCTGCACGCAGAGCACCACGTCCTCGTCCTGGCGATCCGGGTTCCACACGCCCACGAGACAACATTCACGCAGCAGAGGTCGGCCATGCCGGTCCGTCACGTCACGGATGGCAGGCTCGAAAGAGAGCGGGTAGATATTCACACCGTTGCGGATGATCATGTCCTTGCCCCGGCCCACGAGGGTCAGCATCGAACCGCCATCCACGGTCACGAGCTTGCCGAAATCCCCGGTGGGAAGCCCTTCTTCCGGGCCGCGTTCCGGCTGCCCCAGGTACCCGGTGTACAGGGAAGGGCCGTACACCACCACTTCACCGATTTCCTTTTCCTCCCCTGCACGATCGATCTCCAGACGCACCTGAGGCAGGGGGGTTCCCACCAGGTCCCCCTCCCCGCGGTAGGCCAGCTTGTCCTCGGCCCGCACCGCGCACACCGGTCCCGCTTCGGTCATACCATACAGCACTTTCACGCTCGTATCCTGCGGCAGCCAGCCCAGGAGCCTATCCAGAAAATCACGGGTCACGGGCGCTCCGCCCAGGAGCACGGTCCGGAGCGAGGCGGGCAGCCTTTCACGGGTCGGCCCGCATCTGTCCATCATTTCCATCCACACATAAGGGGAGCCGAAATAGGCGTCGATGGTCCCCTGCCGGATCCACTGCAGGATGTTGCGGGCCCGCTTTTTCTTGCGTCCTTTGGTGATGTAGGCTGTCTTGCCCATGCGCAGGGCGTAGAGAACCTGCTGGGGCGTATCGGCCAGGAACCGTTCGAACTGCAAGCCCTCCAGGACCGAAGAGATGTGGGTAATGTAGTGGTCCAGCACGCCATGCCCCAGGCGGACGCCCTTGGGCATGTCCGTGGTTCCGCCGGTGAAGATGAGGATCCCATCGTCCGACGCGCTCCGTTCCACCGGGGTGACCGATTCCAGATCCGATCCCGGGGTCTCCTTCACCAGCCGGTCCAGCATGCCGTCGCTCACAAGGAGCCTCTGCATCTCCCCGTTGGAGGGAGGGACCGGCGGCACGTCCCGCTCCATGCGCTGCAGCAGGGCGATCAGCCCGGGAACACGGTGGATGCGCAGCAACAACGGGTGCACCAGGAGGAAGCGGGGCGAGGCGATACGCACCCGGGACAGGTAGACCTTCTCCCCCAGCCCGGGCTCCAGAAGCAGGGGAACGCCGCCTGCAAGCAGAACGGCGATGGACGCGGCGGCAAAGGCGATTCCGTTGGGCACCTGCAGAACGACCCGGTCTCCGGGCTCGAGCCCCCGCCGACGGAGCAGGTTTTCCAGGGCACATGTCCGTTCGCATAGCCCGGCATACGTGATGCTCCGACCACCGGTTTCCATGATGGCGACACGATCGGACCGGGTGGCAAGAATATCCATAAAAGAGGAAGCAACGTTCATCGTGTGTTGCGTGCCTTTCTTTTGGCTATCGGCAATCAGCGCTCAGCTTTCAGCTCCCCCCATTTACCCAAAGGACCTGATGGGGAGATTTATAAAAAAAGCGCGGCTTTTTTCCGTAAAAGACTCTAATAGGTAATGACCGCCCCCCCAAGAGAAAGGCCCGCACCGGTCCCCACCAGCAGCACTTCATCTCCCCGTTCGATCCTTCCCTGCCGGATCACGTCGTACAGGGTTGCCGGGATCGAGGCGGCGATGGTGTTGCCTAGCCAGTCGATGGTGACGGCGATCTTTTCCATGGGCCATTTGTTGTGCTTCGCGTAGGCCCGGATGGCCAGGCCGCTGGCCTGATGGGGAACGACCAGCCGGATATCCCCCAGCCCCCTGGAGAGGCCGGGCCGAAGCATCTCCAGTGATTCGGGCCCGTACTTCTTGGTCAGCTTGTACAGCTGTTTCCCCTCCATGTGAAACAGGGAGTCCTCGATACGGGCGTCCGGAAGATGAGGCGGACGGGCGGTGCCGGTGAGCACACGGGTGAAGTCCGCGCCTTCGCTGAAGGTTCGGAAGATGTAGCGGCTCATACAGCTTTTTTCCCCCTCCCCGGGACGCGTAACCACCACCGCGGCCCCCGCGTCCCCGAACAGAACAAACGATTCGGGTTCGGACGGGTTGATGTTGCGGGAGCCAACGTCGCTGGACACGATGAGGATGTTCCGGTACTGCCCGGACTGTATGAAATGGGCGGCCACGTTGAACGCCCAGAGAAAGCTCAGACAGGTGGAGTGGATGCTCATGCAGGGCAGCCCGGAGTCGGCCATCCCCAGCTGGCGTTGGATCAGGGTGGATCCGTCCGGAATGACCCGCTCCTGGGTACCCGAGGCGTTCAGGATGAGGTCGATGTCCCGGATGGTCATACCGGCCTCTTCCATGGCCTCCAGCGCTGCCTGGGCACCCATGTACGAGTTGCTCTCCTCTCCCTGGATCCAGCGTCTTTCCTTCACACCGGCCGCGGTCTGATCGATGGTGCCGAGCGGCAGGCCGCACATCTCTTCCACCTCCGCGTTGGTGACCACGCGCTGAGGCAGGTACCGGCCGATCCCGGCGATCTTGATGGGCAGGGGCTGATTCATCAGGTTTTCTCTCCTCTTGTGGGTCTTTCACAGAAGTTGAGCGGCCGCCCGGGGGCAGTGACTCGGAATGATCTTCACATCTGGCATCTGCTCGTGCAGTCTTCTCAACATCCGATAACATGCATCCTGTTCGCGCCTGTCCTGGGCGATCAGGCGGTGTACGCCCGGTCCCCTGCCCTCCTTTTCGAGGGTGTTCAGGGTCCAGACGGCGTCCGCGCAGAGAAAATACAGGGAGCCCGCTTCCGCTTCCACAAAGGCTCCCAGCATGCCGGGGGCATGTCCGGGCAGCCGCACCAGCCGGATGGAGCCGTCCCCGAACAGATCCAGGGATTTCTCAAAGGGGCCGACACCCGGTCCGGAAGGGTCCGGAAGGAGGAGCAGGCGTGCGGAAAGGTCCTCGGGCAGCAGCCCGGGCAAGAGGCGGGAGGTCAGGGCCTTCATTCCTTTCTTTCCCGCCGCCTCTTCCCAGGCACGCCAGGAACAGACGATGCGCGCATGGGGAAAATCCCTGAGACCGCCGATGTGATCCGGATCAAAGTGAGAGAGGATGATCCAGGCCACCTCCTGCGGGTCCACCCCCTGCCGCTGCAGCTGTGAAACGGCATCCTCCTCCGGCAGGATCTTGACCGGGGTCGCCAGTGCGTAGAGTTTCTCCGGAAACCTGCGCGTCTCTTCGAAGAAATGAGTGGAGTAGCCCGTGTCAAAGAGAACGTTGCCGTGGGCGGGATGCTGGATCCATCCGAACAGGGCCGGAACCTGGACGGGCCTCCAGCTGCTGCTCAGGCCGAACACCCTTTCCCGGGCTTCGGTAACACCGGCCTGAAGCAGCTTCAGCTTCACCGGAACCGGTGGGATCGCGGCTCCGGATTCCGTCTCCGCCTCCGGAGGGGAGTCGGGGCCCGTTCCCGTGGGGTCGATGGAATCCAGAAAACGGGCCACTCCCTCCTGCCACGTGACCCTGGGCTCATAGCCCAGGTCCCGCTTCGCGGCGGAGATGTCGTAGGTCTGGGAATAACACATGATGCTGACCTTGTATCGCGTCAGCGGCGGCTCCCCCTTCAGGCGCAGCGCCTGCCATATCCCCTCCACCACACCGGCCGCCAGCATGGCACGCTCCGCCGGGATTTTCCGCTTGAGGGACGGGTACCCCATCCTGTCGATGATCCGCTTGACTACCTCCAGAAGGTTCACCTCTTCGCCGCCCGTGATGTGATAGATCCTGCCAACGGCTTTTTCCGAATCCAGGGACAGGAGAACGGCCTGCACCACGTCCTCCACGTGGGTGACGTCCGTGACCGTGCTTCCGTCGCCCAGGATGGGAAACCGCCCCTTGGAGACCGCCTCCACGATACGGGGAAAGATGGCCTGGTCGCCGGGACCGTAGATCGCCTTGGGCCGGAGAACCACCGTATTCAGCCCCGTCCGCTGCGCCTCCTGCACGCGCCTTTCCGCCGCGGCCTTGGTTTCGGAGTAGACCGACACAAACCGCTCGGGAAGGGGATCGGATTCCTTCAGCCCTCTCTGGACTTCGTAGCGGGAGAGCACGCTGGGCGAGGAGATATAGACCAGCCGGTCTACATCGTGGGCGAGGCAGCCCGCGATGACGTGCTCGGTGCCGGTTACATTGGTCTCGTAGAAATCGCGCATCTTCCCCCAGGCGCTGGAGAGGGCCCCGGCATGGACCACGGCTCGCACCCCCCGGCAGGCTTCCATGGTGGATGCCCGATCACGCAGGTCCACGGGCACGAAATCCGCGCCCATGGCAGAAAGCTCCAGGCCTGCCTTCAGGTTTCGTCCCGTGGCGCGGACCGCTCTTCCCTGCTCGAGCAGGGCGCGGACCAGGTGTCCGCCCAGAAACCCCGTGGCCCCCGTCACCAGGATCAGACCGGAGGAACACCGGGCGTCCAGCACGGGCTTGATGAACCGGCTCACCGGAGCACGGGCTTTCTTGCGTTTTTTGGCCATGCTGCTCCCTTCCGGGGACGGTCTGTCGTTCCCCGCGGAACCCCCTTTTGTCGACCCCTGTGATATTCCTGAACCGGTTGAAACGCGTGGAAAATCAGTAACGATGCAGCTTCGGGATGCCTTGCCTCCTGCGAGCGGGGGTGAGGGTGCCGCCGTGACCGTGCCTTCGGTTTCCGTTCGCTTTCCAAAGAAAAGGTTCGGGTAGAACAGTCTTTTACCGACGGTGAACAAGAGGATATCGGAAACCCACTGCCATTATAGGGAAGGGCCCCAGGGGGGTCAACGCAAAGGGGGTGGAAGCCCGGGGAATGGAAAAAACACCCCCTGCGTGGTAGCGTGGACTGAAGCGGGGATGCCGGTACAGGATTACGAGAGGGGGGGCTGGTTCTACAGATGTGTGTGATCCTTCGGCGGCTTACATGTTCAACCGGAATCAACGGACTGCCCGTGCTGGAGACGGCGGATGGAAACCTTTTTGTTTCGAGAACTCCGGATGAAGTTCCTCGAGGTGGGCAAGGGCCCGCCCATGCTGATGCTTCACAACGGGGGATCGGATCACCAGATCTGGAAGTATCAGATCCCGTTCTTTGCGGAACGTTTCACGGTTTTTGGTATTGACCTGCCCGGCTTCGGCGGGTCCGACAAGCCGGACATCCCTTACGATCTTGATCTCTATTGCGAACTTCTAACCTGTTTTCTCCGGGAAAACCGGATATCCCGCCCCGTTCTCATGGGAAACTGCATCGGTGCGTCCGCCGCACTGGAGGTTGCCCTCCGGCGCCCGCGGGACGTGGCGGGCCTGGTTCTGTTCAACGTCTGCGGGGGCAGGGTCATGCTGAAGAAGACCACGGGGTTCGCGTTCCAGCCGTACCGGCGTATGCGCAATGCGTACCTGACGTTCTTCCGCCTTGTGAACGCCGTCCCGTGGCTGCACCGCCGCGTACTGAACCGCCTGTTCGGAAGTCCGCCCCCGGACAACCATCCCGTATTCCGGCACCTGCGCGATCTTCAGCACCGACCCGGGCACGAGGTTTCACGCTGGAACCTGATGCGAGGGCTGGATTCCTTCAACAAGTTCAGCGGCACCTTCCCCAGGCCGGAGGACCTGCCTCCCACCCATCTCCTGTGGGGAACCGAGAACAAGGTGCTGTCCCTGTCCTGCGGGATGGCCCTGTCCAGGGTTCTCGCACCGGACCGTCTGACCCCGATTCCGGGCACCGGGCACATGGCCATGAACGAGCAACCGGACCGGGTGAACGGGCACATCCAGGATTTCCTCCTGGATTTCGGGGTGTAAAGGATCCTTTAGAGGGAAGCCCTGTGCCGCCACGCCCGTTTTTCCTCTGTGAGGATCAGAGCCCGGCTTTTTCTCGGCACAGCTTTCGATAACAGGCTATTGCACTGGCAAAGGCCTTCTCTCCCCCGACGCCCGGCGCTCGAACCCAGTCGCCGATCAGAAACAGGTTGGTGATGGCAGGACAATGGATTGGAGGGCGGTCCAGGTAGTTTGATTCCACCGTTACCTCGGCACCCGTGATCGGCAGCACGGCATCCAGCCTTTCCGTAATGTGTGCCTTCATCCCGGGGATGACCCGGTCATAGAGGGTGATCAGTGAATCCGCAGTCTTCCGGCCATCTGAAATACCCTCCAGGTTGGTGCCCAGGGGCGTGAAGAGGGTCATCAGGTGCCTGCCTTCGCATAGAATTCCGGGGGTCACCGCGGTGGGAGAAAAAGCCAGCGTTGGGGGGTCCACGGTAAATATCATTTCGTTGGGAAGGTTCATGTTCTCGATGACAAGGTCAACATTGCACCCGAACGTCATCTTGCAGGCCGCGAGTTGCCGGTATGTTTCCGGGTCCATGGCATCGGGCGGGATAATATGCTGTTTCTCAATCGTGGCCGGGGGGATGGCAAGGACCACCCGGTCCGGGACGTAGGTTTCCCGATCCGTCAAACACTGTGTGACCCTGCCGCCTTTGATCTTCATCTCTACAAGACCTTCTTCCAGTCGCAATCTGCCTTGTTCGGCTCCCAGAATTTGCCCAAAACGTTTCCAGATGGTTTTCCATCCGCCGGCGGGGTAACCGACCAATCCCATTCGTCTGGCGGAGTAAAGGAGATACGAAAAGATTTCTCCTGCCGAGATTTGATCAAAGCGGGCATTGACAAAGAGACCGATCGCCAGACAACGCAGAAAGTCGCGTGCCTCCCCTTCCACTCCATACCGATCGCAGAATGCATCAAGGGAAACACGGTAGAGACGGTCCGGGTTACCGTGGAGGAGGGTTCTTGTTCCGCTGAGGAGCAGAGACGAAAGGCCGATCTTCCTGGAAAAGGGAAGTGAGAGCATGGAGTCGCCGAGAAGCTTCTGTAGCTTCCCGTCTCTGTGGATGGAGGCACCCATGGGCCTGGATGACAGACCCCGTGTTACTTCGCGGCCCAGGTCAAAGAGCGAAGACCGCCTTCCAAGAAGCAAGGCATGCAATCCGTAGTCGATTTCTCCTCCGCCGAATTCCGCCGTACGCGCCCTTCCCCCCAGCCGATCCGATGCTTCCAGGATGACCACGTCCAGCCTTGTTTGAGTGGCCAGAAGGCACCCCAGGCTGGCCCCGGCGATCCCTCCACCCACAATGAGTACGTCACATTTCTTCATGACATCACCCGTACCGCATCCAGGTTTTCCACGATGACCTCCCCTTCGAGAATGGATCTCCCGGGTACCGTTTTTTTTGTTGACACGAAAGGTTACAATTCATATAGATAGGGACGGCAATATTACTAAAGTAAGATACGTTGCTACTAAAGTAAATATTGCGCAAAGAGACCATGCCCCGCACGACATGCGTCCGCTGGTTATTTCCTGCCTGGGTCCTCCTTGCGACTGCGTTGCTTCTCCCGGGATGCAGCGACGGTGGAGAACCGAGGCACGATAACGTCCGAGGCACGCAACCGCTTCTGGACCTTACCCCCGGACAGATACGCGTTCCGTTTCCCTCCCGTTACCTGACCCGTCACGACCCTCTGAGCGGGACCGGCGACAGGGTGACCCTCTCCCGGCAACTCCCGGAGGAGGTGTCCGCGGCACTTGATGCATCGAAAGGGACCGACCTTAGGGCAAGTGTGGAGGAACTGGACGGATATTCCTCCTTGGGGCCGGTCCTCATCCCCTTTTCCGATGCACTGGATCTGCCGGAATGGACCCGGGAGAGCTTCGGAGAGCTTCAGGGCGCCGGGCTGGGTTTTGCCCGGTTCTATGACATGACCCTTCCCCGGATGCCCGAGGCGGTGGGTGCCTGGGTTTCCTTCCTTCCGGGGCAGAATGTCCTGGTTCTGAGACCTGCCCGACCCCTGCACTGGGGGCATCGGGTTCTTGTCTGTCTGGCAAGCCCGGTCCGGGACCGGGCAGGGCAGCCCGTCGTGCGCCCACCCCTGTTTGAGGCGGTCATGCGGTATGAACCCGGACTTCCGGACGACCCGCTGGTCCATGACATGGAGGAGATCCGAGATCTGATTCATTCGGGCGCACTGCCTCTCCATGCAGAGGAAGTTCTCCTGGCCTTCAGCTACTGGACCAACTCCCGTACAGGTGAGCTTCACTCCATCCGGGACGTGGTGGCTGACCTGGACGCCCGATCGCCGATTCTTCCCGAAGACGTATCCCGGGAGGATCCTTTCACCGTTGCCGGGACGTTCCGTTCACCCGAGTTCCGTCTCGAAGGCATGATTCCCGCGGTTCACCCGGGGGAGGGCCCTGCCGTGCAGGGATGGAACCAGATCGATTTTCTTCTGCGGCTGCCGGAACAGCGCGGCGGATCTCTCCATCCACTTGTCTATCTGCACGGTTTGGACTACTCGCGTCGGACCGCCCCTGCCCTGGAAGGTTTCGCTGTGTTCGCCATGGATGCCGTGGAACACGGAGACCGTTTGGAGGGAGAGCCGGAAGGGCCCCTGCGGTTTATCCATGTGTCGTACCCCAGGAAGTTCCGGGACAACATACGGCAGACGGTAGCGGACCACCTGGCCCTTGCACACATGATC
>CAYTRL010000073.1:0-5776 GCA_964439795.1 uncultured Thermodesulfobacteriota bacterium | reverse complement strand
ATTTATATCTTTTCTCATTGATGCTAGCTTAAACACATGATCGATCATCTTGTCGAAGATCCCACGACTCATGGATTGCCCGAAGGGCTGCTTGCGGCCGGTTCCCTTTCGGTTCTCGGGTTCTCCCTGGGGTGCATCAACGGGGTTTCCTTTGCCTCGATCGATCCGCATGTGGATCACATCCTGGGTTTCGTAGGGGGAGGGATGCTGGCGGAGTTCCTCTCCAAGAGCGTCTACGGATGTTTCATGCCTGCAGCTGTCCGAGGACTGCCTCTCCATGAACAGCTCATCTTCTGGCACCTGGTCCAGGCCGTGCTGGACCCAGGTGATCCGGCCACACTTGCAACGGGACTCATAATCGAGACACCGGAAGACCGCCCGCCGCGCAATGTTCTCCTGGCCATGGTGACCGGGGACCGTTCCGTCCCCAGCGCCTCCACCCAGGCGCTTGCCTGGGGTGCCGGTCTGGGAATGATGGCCGGTGCCACAAACAACCTGTTCGGCCTGCCCGAGTGGGATCTTCCGGTGGAGGGAAATCTTGCATTCGATGGCGGGATCACAACGGGCCTGCTCGTGGAGTTCGGGATCGACGCTCCTCCATCTCTTCGGCATGACCGGCTTTTCAGTCACCCACCGTTTCAGGAGCAGATGGATATCTTCTTTGAAACCGCCGTCCGGAATGGGGTAGGTCGGATTGTTGATCCGGAAGCAGGGCGGCGTGGCCCATGAAGTGGAAAGGGCTGTTGTCCCGTGGCGGGCCCTGGCATCAGAATCAAAAGGGTTTTGGATCTGGCGGCGGAAGGACCGGGCTCAACCGTACTGGATCGTGGCAAGCAAGAGGCAGCATGAAAGTGAAAACACGCTTCCCCCTTTCCCTTTTCTTGTTCCCGCTGTTCCTGTTTCTGCTGGTTCCCGGCTGCGGGGATGACGATGCGGGATATGCGCCGAGCCCCCGGCAGCCTCCCTCCCTGGAGGAGCATCTCGAACGCGCCAAGGCCTTTCTGGTGGAGGGGAACGGGGACGCCGCCCGCGCCTCCTTCCTGTCGATCCTTGAAAACCACCCGGACTCCAGCCGGGCGCACTTCGGCGTGGCCCTGGCGGACCAGTTGCGCTTCGCGCGGATCGTGGACGAACTCCTCTCTCTTGTCCTCGATCCCCTGGCTCCTTCGCACAAGGCATCCCCGGTCCATACGGCGGCAACCAAGACAAGAGGTCCCATCGACGTGGGAGCCATCATCGTGGACTACGCGGAAAACCTCCTGGAACCCATGGTCCGCGAGATACTCGAACACCTCGATTCCTGCCGCAGCGATCCTTCGTTCCGGTTTTCCCTGGAGCGGTTGCCCCTCGCATTCCTGGGGCTCGAGTTTCTGGTTTACGCGGGTGAGTACGATGCCGGAGACGTGCTGATCCAGTCCGCCGAGTTCTCCCTGATCGCCGCCGCCCTGGACACGATCCTGTCCCTGGACTTGAGCTTCGACTTCCAGATCGTGATGGATCACATGCAAGGATGGGAAGGGCTGCCGGTTCTCGACCTTGTGGTGGACGTGGTGGATATGATCCTGGAGATGCTGAACGATCCTGTATTCCCGAACTTCCTGCAGATGCGCGAGGATGGATTCCGGCGCATGCCCCGGGCCGGTCTGGAGATGGGACACGCCTTGGACCTGATGATCCGGGGTGTGGATGCCGTACGTGACGAACCCCAGGACAAGGCCCACGACGTGACAGGCTGCGGGGACCGCAACGGTAACGGCCTGTGCGATCCGGACGAGTTCATCCACGGCGTCTTCTACTCGCTTCCCGCGGAACTGCACCGGGAGCTGCAGAAGGTGGATGAAGCTCTGCGGGACAGCTACTGGGACGGAACCGACCTGGACACGGCTCCCGGCGTGCCCGATCCCTTCACGCTGGACCGGCTCAATCCGGTTCTGGAGCATGTCGGGCTGCCGCCGCTTCTGCCGGGCCTGCCCATCGATCTGGGCGGCCTCTACGCAAATCCGGAACCGGACGGCGTGCAGAAACCCGTTCGGACGATCTTGACGATCATTCGCCTTCTCCTGGGTTTGATCCCCGCGGATTCCGGCATGCCGGGTTCCCCGGGACGGGTCGAGGGCTCTATGGAAAAGACAGCAGCCGCTCCGTCGGCCTTCACAAGGGCGGAAGTCCCTCCGCCGCCTGATGCCGCAATCCGGGCCGAAGGTGGTGTGCCGCAGGGACCGCCTGCCGTGGGACTGGACACCGAAACCGATATCGCCGCCCTGCCGTACCTGAGGCCCACGGCACGGACGCTGCAGCTTTCCTCGCATGATCCCACAGGCGGGAACAACGACGGATTCGTTCCGCCCAACCATCTGTACATCGATGAACACGGTGAGTTTGTGGTCTTCGACGCATTCGGACCGGGATGCATCTACCGCTTTCAGTTCACCCACACGTGGAGTTTCATCGCCAACCTTCGGTTTTATGTGGATGACATGGAGGTTCCGGTCATGGAGGGTCCGTTCTGGATGCTCTTCTTCCTGTCCGCCATCGAGCCGTTCAGCGAACCGCTGATCGGTAACATGTTCTCCGCCAGCGGGACCAACTTCTCCTATCTCCCCATCCCGTTCGAGAAACGCTGCAAGATCACCTACAACGTACCGCCCGAGTTCTTCAGCCTTACCTACGTGCGCTACGGTGCCGACACGCCGGTCACGAGCTTCACGGGCCAGGAGGATCATTCGGCTCTTCGAAAGAACTTCCAGCGTCTCGGCCGGGATCCCAAGCCGGACGTACCGTCCTTTACCGTGTCGGAATCATCGGCCGTGGATCCGGGCGACGCGATCGAGATGGTTCGCCTGAGCGGTGCCGGCGCCGTCTGGCGGCTGTTTCTCGACGTGGAACCCTTCACGCAGGAGGCGGTGGAGGACCTGTGGCTTCTGGCATTCTGGGACGGAAGCGAGACCCCTGCCGTGGAGGCGCCGGTGAGCGAGTTTTTCGGAAGCCGCTTTATCGACGATACCCCCAGGACCCTTCTGATGGGCCGTGACTCCGGACGCTACTACAGCTACTTTCCCATGCCTTTCTGGCGGGAAGGGATCCTCCTGCTGGAGAACCGGGGCCTGGATTCTGTATCGGTGTCCTGGGAGGCGCATGTCACCAAGGGGGCCTATGCCCCCGGTGCCGGCTATTTCAAGGCCGTCCATCGGGAGGACAACCCGGTCCCCGTGGGCCGGGACTACCGGTTCGGATTCCGCGAAGGGAAAGCCGGCAAGTGGGTGGGGATTACGCACACGATGCGCGGCGCGTTGGGCCGCTGGTATCTGGAGGGTGATGAGCGGTACTACGTTGACGGTTCGGCCTCGCCGGCATTGCATGGAACCGGCACCGAAGACTACTACAACGGCGGCTGGTACTTCCTGACCGGGCCTTTCACGGAACCGCTGTGCGGCAACCCCTCGCACCGGGTCTTCCCGGAGCATGACCTGACCGGTGCGTACCGGCTGCATGTGGGTGACGCGGTCCACTACCTGGACCGTGTCCGGCTTGGGATCGAACACGGCGCGGACAACTCCGGCAGCATGGACCACTACTCCTCCGTGGCCTATTTCTACGAACTGGAGGGCCCTCTGCTTGAACCGGCGGATACGCTGGACGTGGGCGACGCGGCGGACGAATCCGCACATGAGTACACGGCAACGGCTTCCACGCTGACCGCCGAATTGACCTCTTCCTACGAGGGGGAGGACGATGAAACTCTGCTGACCGATTCGGGGAGGATCGTGAAAGGAGAAAGTCGTTTCCAGATCAGCATCCATCCCGAGAACCAGGGTGTGCTCCTGCGGCGGAGGCACGACCAGTTCCATCCCCGTCAGCAGGCAAAAGTGCTCGTGGACGGCGTGGAGGTGGGCACGTGGTACACGCCTGAGTGCAGTCAGACACATCGATGGGCCGAGGACGATTTTATTCTGCCGCCGTCACGCACCTCTGGTCGAGAACGGATCGAGGTCCAGATCCGCAGCGAGGGTGCGGCGGACTGGACAGCGTTCTTCTACCGGGTTTTCTCCATTCTCCCGCATGCGACCATACCGCTAGGTGAAGGAGTTCCCGTTTATGTGTCTGAAACCATGGAATGAGGAAAGAACGATGTTACGACGAATGCAGAGGTCTCCGTTCTTATGGGTTTTGCTTGTCTTGGCTTCTTTCGTCTCCCTGCAATGCGGCGGGGATGGTGAAACACCCGCCCCGGATGGCTCGTGTCCTCAGGGGGCGGGACCCACAGCCTTTGACGATCTCCGGGCCGCGGAAAAGGAGATGGGCCGGTACAACTACTCCACGGCATACCGCTACTACGAGTCGGTCATTGAAAAGCTCGGCGACGGCGACCCCTGCAATGACGGCCACGTGTCCCCGGGAGATCTTTACAGGGCCGAATATGCGGCCTCCCTCTGCCAGGTGACCATTCCCCTGGGGATCATCGACGAGTTTCTGGCCGGACTCTTCCCGACGGGGAGCGCCGGTACAGGGGAGAGGACGCTTTCCTCCCTGGTGGGGACGGGCATCCGGACCTTGGTTCAGCTTGCTGAACGGGAGATGAAAGAAGGTTCGGAAGCCCCGTCTCCGGATGCGCTTCCCGTCTCCCTCATCACCGACTACCTCCTGGAGATGATCATCCCGCCGCTCGATCTCTCCATCGAGCGACTGGATCATGTACTCACCCAGGAGGGTTTCTCCTATCCGTTGCCGATCCTGAAGCTGGGCCTTCTGGGTGCCACGATCTCCTTTCCTGCGGTCACCCCCACGGGCAAGGGAGAACACGACCTGGGCGAGGCCTGCCTCCTGAACGGGCTCCTGCACGTTGCCAGGTTCCTCTGCCGCACGGCCCTATCCGCCAACCTGAACCTGGACGCCGACCGGATCGACGACATCCTCGCTATCATCGGCAGCGGGGACCCCAGGGATCTGATCGAACTCCTGGACCAGTATCCGAACGTCCTGACCGTCAACACCGTGGAGACGAGCGGGGTGGATGGAAAAGAGGCTCTTCGCCAGGCCAAGGCCGACCTCATCCGGGCCACGGAGCTTCTGTTCGACGATGATGACCATGACGGTCATTACTGGCTCGACAATCAGTCCACGGCGCAGAACCGCTCTGACCACGCGGTCGATACCGAAGAACGGCCCGACGATCTCTTCGATGTGGTGGTTCAGGAAACCGACAACCAGCAGGACGACATCGTCCGGTGGATGGACCGGAGCACACCCTATGCCCTGAGCTTCAACGTTTCCGTCAACGGCGTGTCCCTGGAGAACGCCGTGGTCGGATCCATCCTCCGCACGCTTTTCGCGGAGTTGGACAACGGGTTGATGGAGCAGGTCACCCACGCGCTCTACGGGACCGTTCCCCCGGAGGAGGACGCCCTGCGGGGCGCACCGAACGGGGTGGATGATGACGGGGACGGGGAAATCGACGATGGCCCCATGGATGTGAGCGAGGTCCTCTCCCTGCTTACGGGGAAGAACCCGCTGCCCCCCGGAAGCCGGGTGGGGCTGCTGCTCAATGCCCTGTTCGACACGGCCCCCAACGCCAGGGACCTGCTGCCCGTCTGGGACATGGACCAGGGACATCCGGAGGAACTCTGGTTTATGGTGGACCGGACCGAGAGCTTTGAGGATGTGAACGGAAACGGCCGCTTCGATCCCGGCGTGGACATCCTGCACGATGCCGAACATCGGTACCAGGATGCGGTCCATCCGCCGGACGGCGCGTATGAGCCCACCTATTTCTTTTTCA
>CAYTRL010000072.1:0-18247 GCA_964439795.1 uncultured Thermodesulfobacteriota bacterium | reverse complement strand
GGTTTTTCTATTTTCAAGCAAAGGTTTTGTCTGATCTCATGCAAAATTCAGGTACTATCCCGGCAGAACGGCCCGTTTAAAGGCCTTCCTGTTCGAAAACCGGTTCCCGCCGGACTACATGGACGTGTTGATCAACCACGGATTCCGCCGTTCCGGGGATTTTCACTACTGCACCGCCTGCCCCGGCTGTAGTTCATGCCTCAGTTACCGGGTGCCGGTCCGCACCTTCCGCCCCTCCCGCTCCCTGAAAAGAGTGATCCGCCGGAACGCGGACCTGGAACGGACCGTGGTCTCCTCTCCCCTTCCCACCGCTGAGAAGGAGAACCTTTATCTGCAGTACCAGTACCGGCAACACTTTCTGCGGCCGATCCCGGGAAAAGAAGAACCGGCGTTTGACCGGAACCGCGCCCTGGAGACCATGGTTCAGCAGATGTACACCGGTTGCGGAAACAGCGTGGAGATAGAGTTTCGTAAAGAGGGGGACCTTTTGGGGTTTGTCGTGTTCGACGTGGGCAGGAGCACCCTGTCCGCGGTCTACTCCGTATACGATCTGGAGGAGGCCCGGAGAAGCCTGGGTACCTTCATCGTCCTGCACATACTGGAATGGGCCCGGGAAAACGGCTTCCTGTGGGTGAACCTGGGCTACTACATCCCCGGCCACTCGAAGATGGAATACAAGCGCCGGTTCGGCCCGGCGGAAATCCTGGACCCGGACACGGGAGCGTGGCAAGCCGCCGACCGCTTCATGGCGTCGTGGCGCGAACCGTTTAAAGATCCCTAGCAAGCCGTTGATAAAGTCCAGGTTGTCGTCATCCCGGCGAACGCCGGGATCCAGGGGTGGCCAGGCGGGGGGAAAAAGAGCCTCCTCCATACCCCTGCCCTGGATTCCGGATCACGGGGGTTTAAGGATCAAGTCCGGAATGACGGAAAACAAAGATCTTCTATTGAAACGACCTGCTCCAAAAGGGACTTCTTCAACGGGCCCCCAGGAGCCTCCTTTCACAGGATGAACGAGAAAAAGAAGTATCCCGACACGCTCAACGGCGGCTGAAACGCATTATAACCTTGCTTTCCGTGTCGGCGCACTATATCAATACAGGAACCCCGTTCACATGGGCGAAACGGGCCTCCGGTGAGGTGCATACCGGAAAACGGTAACGTTCACAATCACGGGTCCAAAAGGAGGCGTGCATGGATGAAACGAACGACACCCACCTGAAAACCGTGGGATACATTCTCTGGCTGTTCGGTTTCACCGGCTCTCACCGGTTTTATTACGGGAAGCCGGTCACAGGGACGATCTGGTTCTTCACCCTTGGGTTGCTGGGTATCGGCTGGCTGATCGACCTGTTTTTGATCCCCTCCATGGACCGGCAGGCGGACCGTCGCTTCCGGGCGGGCACCGTGGACTATTCGGCGGCCTGGATCCTCCTGACGTTTCTGGGTTTTTTCGGCATTCACCGGATGTACATGGGCAAGTGGATCACCGGGATCATCTTCCTCATCACCGGGGGACTTTTCGGTCTGGGGTACCTGTACGACTTCTGGACCCTGAACGATCAGATCACCATGATCAACTCCTCACAGGAGTAACCCGGGATGGGACCGATCATCATCGATCCGGAACGATGCGGGCGGGACGGGCTGTGCGCCGCCGTCTGTCCCCTGAAGCTCATCCAGTTCCCGGATCCGGAGGCCGCCCCGTTCCCCTCGGCCGGGGCCGGGGAGGTCTGCATCCGCTGCGGCCACTGCCTGGCGGTCTGCCCGCACGGGGCGATCACGCTGGAAGGCATCGAACCGGAACAGTGTCCCCCCGTACGAAAGGAGTGGGCGCTGGATCCCGAACGCACCGAACATTTCCTGCGATCCAGGCGGACCACCCGGGAGTTCAGAGAGGAACCCGTGGACCGGGAGACGATCCTGAGGCTGATCCGGATCGCCCGGTGCGCGCCGTCCGCCCACAACGCTCAGCGGGCCCGCTGGAGAGTGATCCACGACCGGGCCGAGGTCCATCGGATAGCGGGCCTGGTGGTGGATTGGATGCGTGATTTCAGCAAGCGGGAGCCCCGGCTGGCGAGAACCATGCACCTGGGACTCATCACGGCCGCTTGGGAAGCGGGCCTGGACGTGATCTGCTGGGACGCCCCGCACGTGATCCTGACCCACGCCCCGGAAGACGACCCTGCAGCCGCACGTGACTGCACGATCGCGCTCACCTACCTGGACCTGGCCGCACCGGGGTTCGGTCTGGGTACATGCTGGGCCGGCTACTTCATGAGGGCGGCCGCCCAGTGGTCTCCCATGCGGGAGGCCCTGGCTCTCCCGGAGGGACACATCACCACCGGCGCCATGATGCTGGGCCGACCGAAATACCGCTACGCAAGACTTCCGCCCCGGAAAGAACCGGACATCTCCTGGCAGTGAGGGATGAAAAACATGACCGGGTTATCGCGCAACTCCTGCGGCACCACACCGACGGTCTGCGCCCTGTCTCTCCTGCTTCTTTCCATCGCCCTGATTCCCGCCTGCGGCGGCGACGATGCAGCCTCCGGGGGCGACCCGGCCGGCTCACCGAACCCCACCGCCATCCTCCAGGTGGGGATCGCGCGGGTGACCATCACACCCACGGCGTTCGAAACCTTCCAGGACCTGGACGGCAACCACTTGTGGAGCACGGACGAACCGTTTCACGACATGGGCGTGGACCGCCTTCCGGACCGGGACGAACCCGGAGCTTTGGGCCCGGACGGGCAACCGGGCAGGGCCGGTGTGGACGATGACGGGAACGGCATCGTGGACGACCCCGGGGAGTACCTGAGCCCGGATTCGGACGACGCGGCCGACCCCGCCGGCGACAACCATGACCCCGTGGAAAATCCGGGCGGCACCGAGCAGGACGGGGTCTTTCAGGCCGTGGTGCTGGCCGGATACGAAGGGTTCGTCACCGGTGACGATATCCGGCCGGCCCTGGAGATCCACGACGACCTGTACGCCACCTGCCTGGCCGTGACCCGGGAGGACACCACCCTGCTGCTCGTCTCGCTGGATCTCGTGGGCCTCTGGCATCACTACATCAACCCGGTGAAGCGCCGCCTTGAACAGGAGACCGGCGTACCGTTCGAGAACATCATCGTGGCCGCCACCCACACCCACGCGGGACCGGACTCCATCGGCCTGTGGGCCTTTGATTTCGGGTTCGACACCTCCTACCTTCGGCTTGTCATGGAGGCGATCCACGGTTCCGCCCGGGCCGCACTGGAAGACCGGGAAACGGTGCGGATGAAATCCGCCACCGTGTACCCGCCTGCCTGTTACGACCGGAATACGCTCGAGATGAAGACGGATGGGGAGTGCCTTCTCGGGCCCCAGCAGGCGGACAACATGCCTCCGCTCCCCGACTACGACCAGCACATCCTTCAGAACGACCTCCGGGACCCCTGGCTGCGGAACACGAAGATTTCGGCCATGCGGTTCGACCGGCCCGGCGGCAGCACCGTGGCCAGCCTGGTGAACTTCCACAGCCACCCGGAAATCTTCGGGAAGGAAACCAACACGATCTCCTCGGACTATCCCCACTACACCCGCCGGGTGCTGGAGGAACGGTTCGGAGGGACGGCCATCTTCGTTTCCGGAACCGTTGGAAACCAGATCGGGGCCTGGGATCCCACCCCCGTGGCCCTCTTTGACGAGCAGGGGCTGCCGGTATACGAACCCGGGGTGTTCGACAGCCGGGGCAACCCGTTTCCCTCCTTTCTGGTGGACATGGGGGAGGCCAAGGCACGCTCCGTGGGGATCCTCATAGGGGAACAGGCCGCCCGGGGTCTGGCGGCCGCGGCGTACACGGCCGATCCGGTCCTGCAGATCCGGACCGGCCTGGTGGACATCGTGCCGGAGAGTATCTACGCTATAGGTTTCAGCCTGCTCATCCAGAGCCTGGACGAGGCGTACCCCCGGGAAGAAGACCAGCCCGTGGAGGAGGACTACTGCCCGCCGGTGGGATGCGCCCGGGTCCCTGTGAGTGTTGTGCACCTCGGGGATGCCTCGCTGATCACCCACCCCGGGGAGACGGCCCCGGAGTACATGCTGGGCCGGGGCGAGACCGAGGCCCGGTACGAAGCCCCCTGGCCGGTCTCCCGTTTCCAGACCATGCCCGCCCTGGAGGACGCCATGCAAGGCCGGGACAAGTTCCTGATCGGCCAGGCCAACGCCTACTTCGGATACACCATCCCGGCCGGGGACTTCCTGTCCCCCCTCCTGGAATCCAGCCACCCCAACTACTACGAGGATGAGCTGAGCGCGGGGCCCAACTTCGGGGATGCGGTGGGGAACAAGCTCTTTCAACTGCTCGATTCGCGGGAGCGGTTTTCCGATATTCCGATCCGCCCGTGAATGAGCTTGGTTTGTGAATGAATAAAAAAAACCGTTTGAGTGAACCGGCACCTGGGTCCTGCATGCACATCTCGAGACGGAAATTTTTCTTGTTCCTGATCCTGCTCTCCTTGCTGACGGCGGCCCCCGCGCTGGCGGGCAAGGCCGTCAGACTCGACGCCCTCCACGATTCCTTCCCCCTGGGGACTCACCTGGAGGTCCTGGAAGACCCGGATCAGCGCTACACCATACATGAGGTCACCTCTCCCCCGCTCTCCCGGGCGTTCCGCCCCGACCCCTCCCAGGTGCCGAACCTGGGCGCCTCCAAATCCGCCTTCTGGATCCGGTTCACGCTGGAAAACGACACCTCCGACATCCGCCGGTGGCTGCTCGTCTACGAGATGGTGACCGTGGAGCGGATCGATCTCTTTCTTCCCACGGGCAACGGGACCTACGAGCACCAGTTCGCAGGACTCTCCTTTCCGTTCACCGATAAAGAGATCGCGGACCCCGGGTACCTGTTTCCGCTGGACATACCCCCGGGATCGGCCCGGACGGTCTTCATGCGCTTCGAGGACCGGTCCCCCCTGTTCCTGCCCCTGACCGTCTGGAACCCCGCCGCCTTTTTCGATTATGCCGGCAAGGTTCGCGTATGGATGGGGATCGCACTGGGCGTGTTCATCGCGCTGGTGTTCTACAACTTCCTGCTTTTCGTCTCCATGCGGGACCGGACCTACGCCTACTATGTTCTCTTTCTCGTCACCTTCGGGTTGTACCAGCTGAGCCTGCTCGGCTGGGCCTCGAAATATTTCTGGCCCGACGCACCCTGGTGGGCCTTCCGCGCCCCCCTGTACCTGGTCGCCCTGTCCCAGGCCTTCGGGCTTCTCTTCACCCGATCGTTCCTCCTGACCAAAGAATACTCACCCAACATGGACCGGATCCTCCTGGGCCTCTCGGCCGCGACCGCCGTCGTTGCTCAATGCGTATTGATCGACTATTCACTGGCAACCACGCTGATCAACCTGTCATCGGGCCTGGCGTTTGCGGCTACCATCGCGTCCTCCCTGCTCTGCTGGGCCGCCGGGTACAAACCGGCCCGGTATTTTCTGCTGGCCTGGTCCTTCTTTTTCCTGGGCGGGATCCTGTTCGTGCTTTCGGTGACCGGGATCCTGGAATACAATGTCCTCGCCAAGTTCGGGTTTCCCATCGGGTTCTGCATCGGGGGCCTCCTGTTCTCCTTTTCCCTGGGGGTCCGGCTTCATTCCCTGCAGGACCGGTTTCTCCGGGAGAGCTGGAAGCGACGCCGTGCCGAAGCCACCGTGCAGGAATCGGAGGAAAAGTACCGGCAGCTGGTGGAAGACATCAACGACGTGATCTACGCCACGGATGAAAAGGGGATCATCACCTACGTGAGTCCGGCCGTGGAGGCGGTCACCGGGGTTCCTGCTTCCCAGATGACGGGCAGCCACTTCTCCTCCATCCTTCACGAGGAGGACGTTCCCCGGATCCGGGAGGAGTTCGACACGATCCTGGAAGGCGAAGGGACGCCATCCGATTACCGGATCCGGACCCGGACAGGGGAGGTCCGATGGGTGCGGATCTTCAGCCGCCCGTTCCTGCGCGAGGACAGCCTGGGAGGCGTGCGTGGGGTCCTGACGGACATCACCGCCCGCAGGCGGGCGGAGGAAGAGCTGAGAAAGCACCGGGACAACCTGGAAGAACTGGTGGAAGAGCGTGCGAAAGAACTGAAGTCCGCCAACGAGCATCTCGTGCGGGAGATCGAACATCGGCAGCGGATGCAGGAAGAACTGCTGAAGACCCAGAAACTGGAGTCCCTGGGGATTCTCGCAGGGGGGATTGCACACGACTTCAACAACATCCTGGCCGGCATCCTCACGAACATCTCCATCGTCAAGCACTACGGAAACGTGGCCGAGGACATCTACGACATCCTGACGGAAGCGGAAAAAGCCTCCTTCCAGGCCCGAAACCTGACGCAGCAGCTCCTGGGGTTCGCCCGGGGAGGAAAACCGGTCAAGAAAACCGTTTCCCTGCCAGCCCTGCTGCAGGACACCGTGGAGTTCTCCCTGAGTGGGTCCAACGTCCGATGCGACTACTCCTTCCCCGCGGATCTCTGGCCTGTGGAAGCCGACGAGGGGCAGATCGGCCAGGTCATCCAGAACCTGGTGATCAACGCCGACCAGGCCATGCCGGGAGGAGGGGCGATCAGCGTCCGTGCGGAGAACATCACGGTCCGGGAGGGGGACCCGCTTCCCCTGCCGCCGGGCGAGTACGTAAAGATCACCATACAGGACCAGGGGGTGGGCATCGCGGAAAAGAACCTGGAATACATCTTCGACCCTTTTTTCACCACCAAGCAGAAGGGGAGCGGGATCGGGCTCACCTCCTCGTTCACCATCGTCAAAAACCACGAGGGGTGCATCCGCGTGGAATCGGTGATGGGCGATGGCTCCACCTTTCACGTCTACCTTCCCGCTTCTTCGAACGCGAGCAAGGCCGGGGAATCTGATCCCGCCAAACCGGTTTCCGGCCGTGGGACCATCCTGCTTGTGGACGACGAGGAGGTGATCCGCCGGTCGGCCGGGGAGGTGCTCAAACGTCTGGGATACCAGGTGGAGTTCGCGGGGGACGGCAGGGAGGGGATCGATCTGTACGAAAAAGCACGGAGGGATGGGAGGCCGTTCGACCTGGTGATCATGGACCTGACGATCCGCGGGGGGATGGGAGGAAAGGAAGCCGTGGCGCACCTGAAAAAGATCGACCCGGAGGCTAAAGTAATCGTCTCCAGCGGCTATTCCCGCGATCCGGTCATGTCCGACTACCGGGCCCACGGATTCTGCGGCGTGGTGCCCAAGCCCTACGAAATCGAAGAACTGGCCCGGGTGATCCAGGATACCTTGAAGGATAAAGAGGATTAGAGCTGTCGGCTGTCAGCATTCAGCGTTCAGCTCCTCACCACCCGCCCCTCATGGTCAGGACCTCAGAGAGGGAGATTGCGAGCGAAGCGAAGCAACCCCCCGGCCCCGTGTGCATTTTGATCGCGGGGGGTTGCCGCGTCGCCTCCGGCTCCTCGCAACATTCGTCTTTAGACATCCGACTGCCTCCGTTTATCGACTCCCTCGGAAGCCGGGGCCCAGGGGTGGCCAGGGGGGATGCCACAGAACCGCCCTCTCCTCTCCCCTGGATTCCGGATCAAGTCCGGAATGACGAAAATACGGAATCCTTGTTTTTCAACAGACTCCTAAGCAAGCGAACACAAAGAGGGAGATTCCGAACGGAGTGGAGATCGTGAGCGAAGTGAAACGACCTCCCGGATCCAGCGCTCGAATTCACAAGTTAGGAAAGATCGTCTCTGGTTTGTCGGAAACAAGAAGAGGTAGGTAAAAACCATGTGCTGGTTAGCAATGGCGACGGAACCCTGTCCTCAATTCCCTTCCCTCTGGTTGATCTCGCGGATGGCGTCGTCCAGCGTATCATCCATGCAGCGCTTCTCGCCCCAGGGGCGCTCCTTTGTCCGTGCCAGCGGTTCCAGCGCCCGCTCGTCGCCGATCTGGGCCAGCTTCACCGCGGCCTGACGGCGCGTGGGGCAACTTCCCGCGTGGAGCAGGTCCAGGATGTAGACCTGGCAGTAGTCGATCCGATCCTCGGCGTCCAGGGCCTTGAGCACATTCACCGCGTTCCAGCGCTGCCAGTACCGGATGTCCTCCGTGGCCTTCAGCAGGGGCACGATCCCTTCCTCGCCGATCTGTTTTGAGAACAGATCCTTGTTCAACCCTGCCTCGCGGCGGTCCATGCCTTCCATGGCGTCCGGGATCAGGAACGGTTCTTCGTCCGGATCCAGGCCCCTGGAGATGGCCTCCTGGAAGGCCCCGGCCGCCTCGTCGTATTTCCTCTGCCGGGTGAGGGCGTGCCCCTTCAGCGCATACCACACCGCCGTCTTCTGCTCCGGATGACTTTCCAGTGCTGTCAGGGCCTGGCTGGGCCGTTCCTGCTCCAGGAACTCCCGCACCTCGGCGTACGGGTCCGGAAACACGAGCATCAGCAATGCAGTCAGTCCGACCGCCAGGACCAGACCTGCCAGGACCAAGGCCGGGACCTTGTACGACTGCGGGCGCAGGGTAGCCAGCCTGGCCCCGATGGATCCCAGGTCCATCTCCGAAAACCACCGCGGCACGCGCACCTCCGGGAGGCGCACCCTGCCGGGAAGGCTCTTCAGGGTGGACCCCACGTTTCGGGTCCAGTCCTTCTGCTCCATCGCCTCCACCCGGCTCAGCGCCGCCCCCCCGTACGGTGGCTCGTGCTCTTCTCTGGACACCCGGCGGGTCCGGTGGATCCGGACCGGTTTGGGCACCCCCTTCAGCTCGTACTCCCCCACCTCCTCGGTGGGCGCCTCGGCCTTGTTCATGGACAGGAACACGGCCTCGGTCAGCAGCACGTCCCCGGCATCCCCCAGGGACTCCACCCGGGAAGCTATATTCACCGCTTCCCCGAACACGTCCCCCCCCTCCAGGCTGACCTCTCCCACGTTGATCGCAACCCGCACCTCGAGCCGCTTTCCCGGATCGAGCTCGTGGTTGTACTTCCAGAAATAATCCTGCGCGGCGACGCCGAAGAGCACCGCGTCGGTGGGGGACCGGAATGTGAGCAGGAACGCGTCGCCGATCCCTTTCAGCATGGTGCCGTGAAAGGCCCGGGCCGCTGTGAGAACCAGGGTGCGGAAGCGGCGGAGCATCTCCAGGTGCTCCTCGCGGGTCTGCATGGCCGTTCGCGCGGTATAACCCTTCAGATCAATGAATACGATGGTCAGGTTGGCCGTTTTGACCGCCATGCCCTTCCCTCACCTGAAACGAGCGGATCAACCACTCGGTGCAGATCCGTGTGCAGCCGGCGGGGGACGCCGATCGCCCCCCCGGCTCGACCTTCAACATAGCGCTCTCCTGCACGCCAGTCAATTATGCATGAAGGTCAACACACCCGCCGGAACGGCTCCGGGACCGCACCGATCTTGCGTGTATTCAGGTCGAAAAAGAGCATGCCGATCTTGGCGATGGCGGTTTCCCGGCCTTCTGGCTTCCGGGTAACCCTGCAGACGAAATCGAAACCGTGCGCGGTGAAATCCAGGGCTGCGCATTCCACCTCCAGGCAGTCCCCCCGGAACATCTCTGCCCGGTTGATCAGGGCCAGGTCCGCATGGATCACCACAAGACCGTCCACGATCAGATCTGGAAACCCCTTCTTTTCCATGAACCGCAGAAAGGCCTCGTTCAGCAGGGCCACCAGGGCGTCGTTTCCCATGTGGTTCCCCGGGTTGATCTGTCCGATGGCAACCAGGAACTCGGTGCGGAAATCGAACCGGTCCGGAACATCGATCTTCACGCGGGCCATTCCGTTCCCCCTTCTGCGGCGGTCAGCGGCCCTTGAACTCGGCCTTGCGCTTCTCCTTGAACGCGCGCATCCCCTCCTTGGAGTCCTCGCTGGCGAAGATCGGCCACCCGAGCTCGTCCTGGGCCTTCATGGCCTCGTCCTCATGCATGCACTCCTGGATCTCCCGGAGTGCGCGGGTGATCGCCTTGATGGAAAGGGGGCCGTTCTGGCAAAGCTCCTCCGCCATCTTGAGGGACTCCTCCAGCGCCTTGCCCTTGGGGACCACCCGGTTGATGAGCCCCCAGTCCAGGGCCTCCCGGGCCGTGATCCGCCGCCCCAGGAGCAGGATCTCCGCGGCACGGCAGTAGGGGATCTGACGGCGGAGCCGGACGGTGGAGCCGCCCAGCGGAAAGAGTCCGCGCGCAACCTCGGTCACGCCGAAGATGGCGTCCTCGGCCCCCACGCGGAGGTCGGTGCCCTGCAGGATCTCGGTGCCCCCGGCCAGGGCGTATCCCTCCACCGCCAGGATGATCGGCTTCACGGGCCGGTTTTCCCGGAGCAGGGCCTGCCAGTGCAGGTTGGGGATCTCCTGCATCAGCCGTTCAATCTCTTCATAGTCCTCGCCTTCTCCCTTCTTCACCCCTGCCTTGAGATCCATTCCGGCGCAGAACGTATCCCCTTTTCCCGTGAGCACGGCACAGTAGAGAGCGTCGTCCTCGTCGAGCCGGCGCCAGGCCTTGTACATCCCGATGAGCATGGCGGGCGTGAGAGCGTTCTTGGCCTCCGGCCGGTTCAGGGTGACGATCAGGGCGTGGCCTTCCTGTTCGACGGTACAGTTCTTGGTGGTGATGTCCAGCTGCTCGGCCATGGGAGCCTCCTATCCTTTTCAATGGGGACTTTCCGGAAAACCGGGCGCAAACCCGGCAGCGGGCAACACAAGCTTTCCGAATATCCAACAGGGGGGTTTTAAACTATCCAACAGCTCGGAAAAGCAGAAGAACGGACCCAATATCCTCGGTCATCCCCGATCTTCCGGGCAATGGAGATATACAACGGAAGGGGTGAAATGTCAATTTTTTTCCTTGAAAATATAGGTTTTAGACCTTCTCAGAGCAGGATCTTGCGTTCCTGGATTTCACGAACCGTATCTTCCCGGACGGGACTGACCGGTCCTTGAAGATCGGACCGCTTAGTCCCGCATGCCGGGAAATCCACCGAAAGGGTCAGGTCTTCATTCTACATTTTTCTCGTGGGCACAGCAGCGGACAACTTATTCGGATAGATTTAAAAAATGTAGAATGAAGACCTGACCCCAAACCATTGCCCTCTGCCGGGATACAGAACATAATGAAGCGCCAGGGAGGAAGACAACTCATGGTGCAGGGAAATCGAGGCAATCCGTTCCGGAACCGGGTCTCCATCGTGACCGGCGCCGCATCCGGTATCGGCAGGGCCCTTTGCGAGGAACTCCTCCACAGGGGGGGCCGGGTTGTGCCGGTCGATATAAACGAAGCACTGCTTGCCGGGGCGTACGCCGACCTGAAGGACGCGGAGGGCAGGCCGGTAAGGACCGCCGCGGTGGACGTCACCGACCGTCCGGCGGTCCAGTCGCTGGTGGACCGGACCGTATCCGAATACGGACGGCTGGACTACCTGTTCAACAACGCCGGCATCGGCGTGGGGGGCGAGACCCACAATTATGAATACGAAGACTGGACAAAGGTGATCGATGTAAACCTCTACGGGGTGATCAACGGGGTACACGCCGCCTACCCGGTCATGGTCCGGCAGGGGTCGGGTCATATCGTGAACGTGGCTTCCCTGGCGGGCCTGATCCCGCTGTCCGGAGAGATCTCCTACACCACGAGCAAGTACGCGGTTGTGGGGCTTTCCCACACCCTGCGGGTGGAAGCGGCCGACCTGGGCGTGAAGGTGACCCTGGTCTGCCCGGGCAAGATCGATACCCCCATCTACCGGACCAGCCGGATCGTGAACTTCGACCGGGAGAAGGTGCTGTCCCTGCTGCCCAGGGGGATCCCGCCGAAGAAGTGTGCGGAGGTCATCCTTCGCGGGGTGGCGCGCAACCGGGCCACCGTGCTGGTCACGGGGCTTGCCAAGTTCCTGTGGATTCTGCAGCGGGTGAACCCGGGGATCGTTATCCTGCTTTCACGAAGCTACATGCGCAGAATGCGCGCCTTCCGTCTGGATCCGTGAGGGAGAGGAGGAAGATGAACGTCCCCGAACCGGCCCTTCGGGAGAGGGTTCATGAGATCTGCCGCAAGCGCGGCGTGCCGAACTTCTTCGACCGCTTCGAGCCGGACGCCTTTTTCTCGGACGGACTGAAACTGCACCTGGACGTGATCCGGACGGACCCGGCCCGCCCCACGGTTGTGTTCATGCCCGGCACCAACGCCTACGCCATGCTGTACGGTGAGTTTCTCACCGTCCTGGCCGACCAGGGATACAACATCGTGGGGTTCGACCCGCGGGGTCACGGCCGCAGCCAGGGGGCCCGGGGGAGCTACACCCTTCCGGAGCTCCTCTCGGACCTGCGAAGCGCTGTGGCCTTTGCCCGCAGCCGGTTCGGCGATCCCGTGGCCGTTGCCGGTTCGAGCCAGGGGGGGATCACGGCCTTCTACCTTGCCGCCTCCGGGGACCCCGTGGCCTGCGCCGTGTGCCACAACCTGGCGGACCTGAACGACCCGGCCGGCGTCCGGCTCACCCGCACCCCCCTTCTGAGCCGGATGATCCGCCCGTGGGTGCCCCGGCTGGCCCGGCTCTTCCCCGAGTGGAAGGTGCCGATGACCGCGTACCTGGACCTGAAGAGGGAGCCGGTTCGGGGCATGGGAAACGCCTGGAAGGTCCTCCGGGAAGACCCTCTCCTGGTTCCCTTTGTCCGGCTGAAAGGGATGGCATCCCTGGGAAACACCCCGCTGCCCCGCCCGGTGGAGCAGATCGCAACCCCGGTCATGGTCATCCACGGCGAAAAGGACACGATCTTCCCCCGTGATTACGTGGAGGAGATCTACGGGCGGCTCACCTGCCGGAAGACGTTCAAGTGTTACGACGGTCTTCCCCACTACCTGATCGTGGATCACGTGGACCGGATCCTTCCGGACGTGGTGCAATGGCTGGAAGAAACCTGCGGATGAGGAGGCCCCGATGAGAGAACTCCACACCGAGATCAACATTTACGCCAGCCCCGGCACGGTCTGGTCCGTGCTCCTGGACTTCGAATCCTATCCTCAATGGAACCCGTTCATCACGCGGATCACCGGATCGCCGGAAGCCGGCGCCCGGCTGGAGTGCCGGCCCCGGCTTCCCGGGAGGCGGAAACCGATCGTCTTCCGCCCCCGGGTCTCCCGCCTGGTCCCGGAACAGACCTTTGCCTGGGCCGGCCACCTCCTGATTCCGGGTCTGGCCGACGCCGAGCACTTCTTCGAGATCTTTCCACTGGAAGGGCCCCCGGAGAGGGAAGGTGTCCGCCTGGTGCACCGGCAGGAGTACCGGGGGCCGCTGGTACCGGTTCTATGGCCGTTCTTCCACGAAAAGACCCGCCTGGGCTTCCAGCAGATGAACGAGGCGCTCAAGGACCGGGCGGAAAACGCGGAGACGGCCCCGTCATGATCCGGACGCCGTGG
Source organism: uncultured Thermodesulfobacteriota bacterium (assembly GCA_964439795.1). GTDB lineage: Bacteria > Desulfobacterota > DSWW01 > DSWW01 > DSWW01 > CAYTRL01. The sequence goes on along the minus strand of CAYTRL010000072.1, from coordinate 4,853 downwards.
AAGCCCCTGCCCCCCCGGCGTTCAGAAGGATGTTCCGGTAGAACGCGATGAACTCCCGGTAGTTGTCCACCCCCACCCGCTCATCGGTTCCATGGGCCCTTGCCCGGTCGTCATGGTTCACCCGCTGCGGGCCGAAGCGGAAGATGTTGTTGCTCACGGATCCATAGTGCCGCGCGTCCGACATGCCCGGCAGAAGGATCGGCACGGGAACGGCCTCCGGAAACACCTCCGCGATCGTCTGCACCAGAATCCGGTATGCTTCGGACTCCACGTCCGAAACCGCGGACGCCTCGGCGGGATGCCCCAGGACCTCCATCCGTACCCGGGGATCCTTCACCACAGACCGGGTCCTGGCCAGGACATAGTCGAGGCTGTCCCCGGGCAGCAGCCGGTAGTTGACGATCGCAGAGGCTTCCTGTGGAAGAACGTTTTCCCGGGTTCCCGCCCGGAACAGGGTCACCGCCGTGGTGGTTCGGATGAGTGCATCGGTGGCCTCGGCCCTGGACATCAGGAGCTTGAGAGGGGTGGCCAGGATCCGGCCGTGTCGGAAAACAGGCCGCAGGGCTGCCGGCAGCAGGGGCGCGAGCTTCTCCAGTGTCAGCCGGCCCGTTTCCCCCAGCCGGGCGGGAAACGGCCGCCGTTCCAGCCGGTGGATGGCACGGGCCAGGATCCCCACCGCCGTCTCCCGGGGCGGCATGGAGGAATGCCCCCCTTCCATGCTCACGCTGAGCTTCACGGCGAGATACCCCTTCTCCGCGATGCCCAGGGGGACAAACGGTCTGCGGATACCCGGCAGGCCCTCCATCACCACGGCCCCGCCCTCGTCCAGGACGAGCTCCGCCCGAACCCCCCGGGACGCCAGCAGCGCGGCGGTCCGGGCCGCGCCTTCATGGCCTCCCACCTCCTCGTCGTGACCGAACGCCAGGTACACGGTGCGGCGGGGACTGAACCCCTCGGCCAGCAGTTGTTCCACGGCCTCCAGGACGGCCATGAGGATCCCCTTGCAGTCCATGGTCCCGCGCCCCCAGACGTATCCTTCCGCCACGCCCCCCTCGAAAGGCGGGTATTGCCAGCCTTCCTCCGTTCCCGGTTCCACGGGGACAACATCCATATGCGCGGCCAGCACCAGGGGCTTTTCCCGAGGCTCTTCGCCTTCCCAGGTGTACAGCAGGCTCAGCCCGCCCACCACCTCTTTTTTCAACCGGCGGTGGATGCGGGGAAAGGTTTTTTCCAGAAACCCGTGAAAGGCCCTGAACGGTTCGGGGTCCACCCGTTCCCGGTCCGGGTGCGACACGGTCCGAAACCGGACGGCGTCAGAAAGGTGGGCCAGGGCCGGCTCGTGGGCCGGCTCTTTGTTGGGAGGATGCTTTCCCTTCCGAAGGGTTTCCGTCTTTCTCATACCGTCGGGGCTTCTTCGGCAAGGCGTTTCCGGTGGGCCGCGACCCTGGGATCCATCATTTTACGCCACAGGGGGGGGATCAGCGCCAGGACCACCATGCCCGCATACCCGTTGGGCAGTTGCGGGCTCTGATCGAAATGCCGCAGGAGTTGATAGCGGCGCTGCGGGGAGGCGTGATGGTCCGAGTGCCTCTGCAGGTTGAACAGGAAGTAGTTGGTCATCCAGTGGCTGGAGTTCCAGGAGTGCTGCGGGTTGACCTTTTCATAGCGGCCGTCTTCCAGCTGCTTTCGTTCCATGCCGTAGTGTTCCAGGTAGTTGACCACCTCCAGCAGGGATATGGCGATGAACGCCTGAACCACGAAGAAGATCACGGCCCCGAACCCAAACAGCCACCACAGGGCGATCACCAGGGCGATCTCCGCGGAAATTTCCCACAGCAGGGGGTTGGAGGGGCTCCAGACCTTTTTCCCCTTCCGCTTCAGGAAACCGGTTTCGATCTCCCAGGCGCTCTTCCACGCACCGGCCACGGTCTGCGGCCAGAAGGAGTACACCGATTGGCCCAGCCGGGCCGTGGCCGGGTCCAGGGGCGTGGCCACGTTCCGGTGATGTCCCTTCACATGTTCCGAGGCCCAGTGCATGTACCCCACGGTGGCCAGCATGGTCCGGCCCAGAAACGGCTCCAGCCGGTTGTTGATCCGGTGGACGAGTTCGTGGGACACGTTGATCCCCATGGCTCCGCTGGAGACGCCCAGGGAGAGCACGAACCCCGCCATTTCCAGGGAGGTCATCGGTTTCTGCGTGACCACGTAGGCGCCCCAAACCACCATGACCGCCTGCAGCGGAACACATACCCAGGTCACATACCGGTAGGAAGACTCCGCGGCCAGCCCCTCCTCTTCCTTCTCGGCGGGGTTCCGGGTGTTGATCCCCAGCACGGCATCCAGCAAGGGGAGCAGGCCGAACACCAGGATCAGCGTCATGAAGTTGTACAGCCCTCCCAGCATATACCCGGCCCACACGGAAAGCGGCAGCAGATATATGATGAAGTACCGGTAGAGACTCATGGATGTCCTCCTTTTCGTTGTGAGTCTATTCGTTCATCGACAACCCTGGATACGATGTTTTCCCTTTGATTGGATGGATTGTCGTCCGGAAAGGTTACTCGGGAGAAAAAAAAGACGGGTGCCGGCCCGCGTCAAGGCGGCCGGAACCCGTCTTCAAAGGAGCGTACTTCTTGTCTTCGTTTACCAGGATCCAGCAGGGAAATCCGGGATCTGGATCTTGTATTTGTTCACCAGTTCCTGGTCGATCTTCTTGAGGAGCGCCTTCAGCTCACCCGCCTTCTTTTTGGCCTCGGCGGTCTTTCCGGCCTGCGCCAGGTCCACCCACTGCTTGCTGATCTGAAGAGATTTCAGGACCTGATCGTGGATGCTCTTCATCTCCTTGGGATACCGGGTGGCCTTCCATGTTTCGATCTGGGAGTCGAGCATGCGATCGGTGTGGTCCAGCCCGGCGCCGCCCTTCTTGCCCTTGAGGAGTTTGGCCCCGAGCTTCTTGTTCATGAGCCGGATCAGGAAGTACCGGTCCGCGTACTGCGCGTTGGTGAGCTTGGCATCTTTGGGCGTGAACCCCGCGTCCACCAGCGGGATGTTGTCGATGTCCCAGTCCCGCTGCATGAGAAAGGCATCCACCCACTGGAAGTTCGCCGTCCCCCTTTTCCACATCTTCATGGCCCCGGACTTTCCCTGGATGGCGAGCTGCAGCGCCTTGACATGTGCCTTGATGCCCGCCACGACCCGCGTCTTCATTTCGAAGTACGGTTCCGGGGGGGTCATGTTCTTGAAGGCGGTCTGATCGTTTTTCAGCAGGTTCAGGGAGAAAACCAGCATGGCCCTGTCGTGCGGATCCTCCTTGAAGAGCTTTCCGACCTTTTTGTGATAATCCCTCATGGCCACGTACTCGTCCACGAAGTAGTGTTCAGACACCGGGACCGCTTTGGAAAAGGCCAGAGATGACGGGAGCAGGAACAGCACCACCAGGATGGACAGGATGACCTTTCGAACCATGTTTGACCTCCTTTCGTCACGACAAGACCGTCTGTGGTATTTCTTCTTTTCCGTTTCGGGCCCTCCCCGGTTCCCGGGGAAGCCATCAGCCGCCCGGCGGAGCCCGGTGAGTAGATACCCGCGTGAATTATATCGGAAAATATGTCAAAAACAATGAAAAGTTTGAAAAATTTTTCCTGGCGGGTATCCGGATTCGAGGAAGGGAAAACACAGCGGGGCAGGATGCCGCTTTCCGGGGGGGATCATCGAGGAAAGTACCGGGGGAAAACAGTCCGGCAGATGAAACCCGGGAAGGGAACCGGTTCAGTGATTTATGATCGCATTCGGGAAGCCGGGAGAAAATCAATAAACCGCGGGGATGGCACAGCGGATGAGTAAGAAGCAAGACCCCCTTATGCCGGGCGGCCGTGGGCCATGTGGAGGTCCTGATCGCCCCGCCCCGGTCTTCCTTCAACACGGACCGATGAGATCAGGGCCCTGATCCTGGGAAAGATCCTCCCCATGAGGTACGAAGCGGCTCCAAGGCATGCCACCCCGATGAGCGTGTACACGAGCAGATAGGTTCCCATGGTGAAGTAGATGTTTCCTGCCAGTTCCATGTTCATGGTTCTTTCCTCCTGATTCCTGGATGCATGTGCCGGATGAATAAGGAAATTGAGCAAGTAGTTTGTTTCTGGATAGTACGTACTCATATCATATTACGCGTTGCGTCAAAAGTCAACCCCCAAAAGCCCGGGGATGTCCATTTTTTCCATGCCTGATCTTTCATAAAAACCTGTATCGAGACAGAGGACACCTGCGGTATCTGTCCGTATCACCAATATGGACCGTTGGGATACCGGTTATGTTCCCCATGTTCGCCCCCTGAATAGAGGATCTCCCGGCAGGGCACTGGCAGACGCCGGAATCCAGGGATGGCCGGGGGGAGGCCAAAGACCCTCCTCCATAACCCCCGCTCCTGGATTCCGGATCAAGTCCGGAATGACATATAAATAGAAATGTCTCGCTTTCTGCCAGGTTCCTTGAATCTATTTGCAGGGATCCACATTTTCCATAGATCCATACAGTACCATTCAGCAGTTTCATCTGGGGAAGGGGGGGAGCTGACAGCCGATTGCTGAATGCCGAGGGCCTGAGATAAAAATTCCCTTGCAGGGCCGGGCAGTTATCAGACCAGCGTTCCTCCCCAACATCTTGTGCCTGATTTCTTTTGACACACAACCGGTGCTAACCTATACTGCTCCTGTCTTGCTGTGCATTTCATACGGAACCAACCGGAAGCCGGATATTTTCCCGGCACGGGGACCGATTCGGCCATGGCCGCCAAGAAAAAACACGACTACGACGAGAGCAAGGTCAAGACCCTCTCCTCCCTGGAACACATCCGC
>CAYTRL010000071.1:0-18255 GCA_964439795.1 uncultured Thermodesulfobacteriota bacterium | reverse complement strand
GGATATCCCCTGTGTGATTGAATTCGAATTCTGTGACGACGGTACCGCCATGAAGGCCTATTCTCCGGATCCGCTCACCGGATATCCGGGTCACACAATCAGCACGAGCGGATCATGGACCGTGGATTCTCACACGGGTGAACTGGAAATTATCACCACGTCTTCCGCAATGGGTGGCGCGTTGATTACGGTGATGACCGAAACGTATCCCTCCGCCTTCACCTACGATCATGGAACCAAACTGGATCTTTACAGCTCAGCCGCCGTAACGATCAACGAGGCCGGCATGGGTGACTATCATCGTGACGCTTTCAGCATTACCGATATCAGCGGGTTGTGGGCTGCGACGTTGGAGGCAGACATGAATACCGACGTGACGGTTACTGCCACGGGCTATGATTCCACGCTCGTGCAGGACATTGTCTGTTCTCCTGCCGGAGGAATGGTTTGCCTCGTTGTTCCCGAGCCTGATGTATCAATCACAAACGGCTCCCATACGCAGCCTATCGACCTTTTTATCACGCCTGCAGACGGGAAGATGTTCCAGACAGAAGAAGCCAAATCTCTTGTTTTTGAACGACAACCCGACCTTTGTGACGGAATAGAGTGCGGAGAGCATGGCTTTTGCGCACATAGCGTCTGTGTATGTACGGATGGCTACACAGGAGAATTTTGTGACGTGCCTGGACCCTGTGTGGGCATAGATTGTGGAGCGAATGCAACCTGTGTGGAAGGGTTCTGTGAGTGTGATCCTGGGTATGAAGGAGACAACTGTGATGTGGATAGTAACGAGTGTGAACCCAGCCCGTGCCTGAACGGCGGCTCTTGTGCAGAAGGCGTTCCCGGCACGTACGAATGTACTTGTACGGATGGATTTACCGGGGAGAATTGTGAAAATTGTCCGACGGACGCTGACGGAGACGGGTACGGTGATCCGGCCGCTGTTTTGTGTACACATCCGGAATGGGACTGTGATGACAATCACGCAACGGTCTACCCGGGAGCCCCTGAGTTGTGCGATGGACTGGATAATCAATGTGCCGGGGACGCAGGCTATGGTTCGATCGACGAAGGCTATACGGTCTGTGCCGACATGGTCTCCATCCCTTCGGGCTGTTTTTCCATGGGGGATTCTTTTGCAGAGGGCTGGCCGGATGAACTGCCCGTACACGATGTATGCCTGTCGGCATTTGAGATGGACATCCACGAGGTGACCAACGCAGAATACGCAGAATGTGTGAAAGACGGCGGATGCACCGCCCCCAGCTCTTCCGGCAGCTATTCACGGGAAACGTATTATGGTGACCCGGCCTTCAACGATTTCCCGGTGATCTGGATGGAGTGGCGCCAGGTAGATGAATACTGTAGCTGGGCAGGCAAACGATTGCCCACCGAAGCAGAGTGGGAGTATGCGGCCCGGGGCGGCTTGGAAGGGAAACGCTATCCCTGGGGGAATTGGATCGGCAGCAGGGTTGCCAATTACGATTTTCATGTGGGGGATACAAGCAGGGTCGAATCTTACGCACCGAACGGCTATGGGCTGTACGATATGGCCGGGAATGTTTGGGAATGGGTCGCCGATTGGTTTGATGAAAACTATTATTCCGTCAGCCCGATGAACGATCCGACAGGTCCTGCAAGTGGGGCGGCTCACGTTCGGCGAGGCGGGTCCTGGGACCACGCTGGTTTCGGCCTTCGCATGGGCAATCGCTGCGACTTCTGCCATGCCGACCGCCACGGCAACAATCTCGGGGGTCGTTGCGCCCGGTAAGGGGGCGGTCACGATACCCGGCGCCTGCCGTGATCACTCCGGGATGCCCACCACGGTCATGTAGATCGTGCTCTCCTGGATGCCGTCTACCCCCAGAAGGTCGTTGGCCTCCTCGTCGTAGATCGCGCCGATCTGGCAGCTGCCCAGGTCTTCGGCCACCGCGGCAAGGGCCACGCTCTGCGCTATGTGCCCTGCGTCCAGGTAGACATAGCGGTACGCCCGCTGCTTGTATTTCCACTTGCACCGCTCGAACACGGCCGTCCACACCAGCACGAAGTGGGCGTCGTAAGACACCTTCTGGTCCAGGGCTGCCCGGGCCACGGTGACCCGGTAGTCGCCCTCCCGGAGTTGTTCCAGGCAGTGGTCCTCCACCGCGTAGTGATAGACCCCCCTGGGAACGTCTTCCACGTTGTTGATCACCAGGTAGGTTTCCACCGGGTAGAGGGCCCCGGCGGACGGGGTGGTGCGGAACTGGAACCCGAACCGTTCCGCGGTGATCCCCTGTGCGGCCCAGAGGAGTTGGGACAGTTGGCGGTCCGGCAGGGGCCGCGTGTCAAACTCGCGCACGCTCCGACGGGCGGCTAATATATCCCACAGGGGTTTTCCCCCGCGGGTTTCCGGGGGAGGGAGGGAAAAACGGGGCGCTTCGGGATAGCGTTTGTACGTCTCCGGCTTGCTGTTCCAGTCGAGATATCCACCCGGGAGACGGTCCCGGTAGTAGTGTGTTTCCTCCTGGAAACGGTCCCCGATCCCCGGTTTCATGAGCTGTCCTCCCTGGCGGGGATTCCGCTGAGGAAGAGCGGACCCTCGTTCTTGACACTCGGTTTCGGAGGACCGGGCACAACGGACAACTGATTCCTCCGGAGCCGGTCAGCCCGGCTCCGGGATGAACCCGTTCTCCTCCAGGTAGCGGATGATCCTGTCCGCACACTCATCCAGGCTGTATTGGTCGGTTTCCACCACCACCTCGGGGTTTTCCGGCTCCTCGTACGGGGCGTCGATACCGGTGAAGCCTTTGATCTCCCCCTTTTTGGCCCGCTTGTAGAGCCCCTTGGGGTCCCGGTCTCCGCAAGTTTCCACCGAACATTTTACGTAGATCTCCAGGAACCGGTCTTCTCTGTTCAGGGCGCGGGCCTGGGCGCGGTCTTCGCGGTAAGGAGAGATGAAAGCGGCCAGCACGATCACACCCGCGTCGGCGAACAGGCTGGCCACCTCTCCCACCCTGCGGATATTTTCTTTCCGGTCCTCCGGGGAAAACCCCAGGTTTCGGTTGAGCCGGTGCCTCAGGTTATCGCCGTCCAGCACATATGCGTTGCAGCCTCTCTGGAAGAGCTTCAGCTCCACCTCGTGGGCCAGCGTGGATTTTCCGGCGCTGGGCAGCCCGGTCATCCAGAGGACCATTCCCTTGTAGCCGTTTTTTCGGTCCCTGTCCTCCTGGGTGACATGGGCCTGGTGCCAGGTAATGTTGGTTGCCTTGGTTTCGTTCATGGATGCTCCCTTCAAAAACAGCTCGCAATAACACCTCATCTCCGTGGAAAAGCGTACACGATCCACATCATAGATCATACCCGAGATCGCCATGGAATCAAACCGTGTTACAGGCACCGGGCCCCAATCTGTGTTCAGACGCTTGATTTTCCTTCCCGGTTCCTGTGATAAAGTGGGACCACAAACAACCCGCAGGAAGGACCGATCCATGAACAGGGGTAAAAAAACTCAGCGAACACAAGGTGTTCTGTCAGGGCTGGACGTCCTGGTCCGCAGGCACCCGGAACGGCTCAAGGGCAGGCGGTTCGGGTTGCTCGCCCACGGGGCCTCGGTGACCCGCGATCTGCGGTATGCATGGGACGTGCTGGACGGCCTTCCGGGCGCATCCCTGTCTGCCCTGTTCACCCCGGAACACGGCCTGATGGGCACCCACCAGGACATGGAAGGGGTGACCCTGGAGAAGGGAAGCCGGGTGCGCGGAGTGCCCGTACACAGCCTCTACGGCGACCGGGAGGAATCCCTCCGTCCTTCCCGGCGCATGCTCGAGGGTCTGGACCTGCTCGTGGCCGACCTCCAGGGCGTGGGGAGCCGGTATTACACCTACCTGTACACGCTGGCACATTGCATGGATGCGTGCCGGGATGCGGGTGTGGAGGTCTGGGTCCTGGACCGGCCCAACCCCCTTGGGGGAACCCTGCTGGAGGGCAACCTGGTGGAGCCGGGTTTCCGGTCGTTCGTGGGCAGAGTCCCCCTGCCGGTCCGTCACGGCATGACCATGGGGGAGTGTGCAGGCATGATCAACCAGGAGTTCCAGGCCCCCTGCGGGATGCAGGTCGTGGCCATGGAGGGGTGGCGCCGTCGTATGTGGTTCGATCAGACCGGAATGCCGTGGGTGATGCCCTCTCCGAACATGCCCACCTCGGACACGGCCACGGTGTATCCGGGGGGATGCCTGATCGAGGGGACCAATCTGAGCGAGGGCAGGGGGACGACCCGGCCCTTTGAGATCGTGGGGGCGCCATGGATCGACCCGCAGGCCCTGGCAGGCGCCCTGGAGGAAAGGCAGCTGCCCGGCGTGGCGTTCCGGCCCCTGTTTTTTCGGCCCACCTTCCAGAAATACGCCGGCGTCACCTGCGGGGGGGTCCAGATCCATGTCCTGGACCGGAAGCGGTTCCTGCCGTTCCTTACCGGCGTACACCTGATCCTGTGCACAAGACAGCTCTGGCCCTCCGAGTTCCTGTGGCGGCGCGAACCTTACGAGTTCGAGACCCGGCGCCTGGCCATTGATCTGCTGGCCGGAGGGACCTGGCTCCGGGAGGTGGCGGACCAGGGAGCGGAACTGGAAACGATCCGGTCTTCCTGGGAAGGCGATCTCCGCAGGTTTCGCGGGCAGAGGAAGGAATACCTCCTGTACGCCTAGTGTGCTTTGCGTGAGAAAAAATGGATTGAATCCCCTCATTTTTCTGAAATAACCGGAACCCGCAATTCCTCAAGAATCGACAACCGCCCGGGCGGGAACGGCCGAAGATCTCCTCCCCCAGCCGGACCCAGTGAAAACCTCTGATTTGTAAGCGTTTTTCTCCAAATCCTCCCCGCCTGCCGTCCGTTCCCTTATATATATTTAAAAATATTATTTTTTTATAAGATTTTGCTTGACAGGTTGGGCCTCTGCGGCTAATATGCCCACCAAGTGGCAGAAAGTGGGGAAACGTGGCAAATTGTGGTAAATTATGAAGTGCTCTCATGCTTAGATTTCGTGGTCAATATACACACGCCATGGACAAGAAGGGCAGGGTGAGCATCCCTGTCCGCTTCCGCGACACCCTCCGTACCCGCTACGACGAGCAGCTGATCCTATCTGTCTGGGAAGGCTGTCTCGTGGCCTACCCCTTCGAAGAGTGGGAAAAGCTCGAAGACAACCTCCAGCAGCTTCCCCGGTTCAGCCGAGTGGTCAAGGACTACAAGCGGATGTTCATCTCCGCCGCGCAGGAATGCCCCCTGGACTCCCAGGGCAGGATTCTCATCCCTCCGGAACTCCGGATGAGGGCGGCCCTGCAGGACAAGGTGCTGTTCGTGGGGATGACCGATTTTTTCGAAATCTGGAACCGGGATCAATACATAGAGAAATACGTGCCCATGCTGGAGAAGATCTCGGAGATCGAGGAAGAGCTGAGCCTTCTAACGGAAAAACGCAAGGAATGAGAGCTCCCCGGAAACACCCAGCACCCAAGAATGATAAGCCAGATGCCGGGTCCGAATGACAACCTATCACCAACCGGTCATGGTCGAGCAGGTCATCCGCTATCTGGAGCCCGCTCCGGACCGGGTGTATCTGGACGGGACCCTGGGAACGGGAGGCCACACCGAGGCGCTGCTGGAAAAGAGCGCCCCCTCCGGAAAGGTCGTTGGAGTCGACGCGGATGCTGAGTCCATGGACATGGCCCGGGAAAGGCTGGCCCGATTCGAGGACCGGGTGGTCTTTGTTCACGCCCGGTTCGACGAGGCGCGGCAGGCCCTCTCCCGGCACGGTGTGGACCGGGTTCACGGGGCGCTCCTGGACCTGGGCATCTCCAGTGTGCAGCTGGAAGCGCCGGGCAGGGGCTTCAGCTTTTCCCGGGAAGATCCCCTGGACATGCGCATGGACAGAAGCCGGGGGACCCCCGCAGCGGAAATCCTTAACCGTTTGTCCGAGGAAGAGATGGCCCATCTTTTCCGGGAGTATGGGGAAGAACGCTGGGCTAGGAGGATTGCCAGGGCGATCGTGACAACAAAAAAGATCCGGGGGGACCTCCAGACCACCCTGGATTTGGAAAAATCGATCTGGCACGCCCTTCCCAGGAAACTCCGGCGGCGGCCCGCCAGGATTCACCCCGCTACACGCTCTTTTCAGGCCATTCGAATCGTTGTGAACCGAGAACTGGATTCCCTGCAGGCGTTCCTGAAAGACCTGCCGGATCTCCTGCACCCGGGGGGGCGTTGCTGCATCATCTCTTTTCACTCCCTGGAAGACAGGATCGTGAAACAGCAGTTCCGGGCATGGGAGGGGTCGGATTTTCGAACCCTGGAGAAAAAGGTGGTGCGGCCGGACCCGGAAGAGGTCCAGAGAAACCGTCTGAGCCGGAGCGCACGGCTCCGTGTTGTGGAAAGACTGTAGCAGGAAAACGGAGGCCGTCATTTCCGGTCACACGAAAAAGGCCCGATGGACGGAGGTCCTGAGCAACCAGGCCGTTCGCATTTCCCGCACGGGTCGGCGCGGCAGGGTCCGCCTGCTGGTGCAAATCCTGGCAGGGTTCGGTCTGATCCTGGCCAGCGCCCTGCTTGCCGGCTGGGTTCACGTGCAGAGCATCACGCTTCGGTACCGGGAGGCCCGGATGATCCAGCTGCAGGAGGAACTCCATCAGGAGCGGGCCGCGCTGGAGATCGAGCGGCAGATGCTCCGGACCCCGAAGAGGATCGCCCGGATTGCGGAACAGGAATTCGGGATGGTTCTCCCGGAGGTGGAGGACAGGGTGGTGCTCAAGTGAAAAAGTACGATGCGAAACTCAAGAGAAGGATCTACGGCCTCCTGGGGCTCTTTTCTCTCTTCAGCCTGTTCCTGATGGCCGGTGCGTTCAACCACCAGGTGCTCCAGAGGGAGCAATACACAGACTGGGCCGACAGGCAGCACTTCAAGCCGGTCCGCCTGATTCCGTTGCGGGGAAAGATCCTGGACCGGAGAGGAACCCCCATGGCGGTGAGCCTCAAGGCCGGGTCCGTGTTCGCACATCCCGGCTCGGTGAAGGATCCGGACGCCACCGCACGGCGCCTGTCGCCTCCCCTGGGCGTGAAACCCGAGCAGCTCACGGAACGGCTCAAGAAAAACCGTTCGTTTGCCTGGCTGGCCCGGCAGATCCCCCTGGATACGGCTCGAAAGATACGCGGGATGGGGCTTCCGGGCGTGGGGATGGAGACCGAGGGGAAGCGTTACTACCCGAACCGGGAACTGGCCGGGCATGTGCTGGGGTTCACCGGTGTGGATTCCCAGGGGCTGGAAGGCCTGGAGTTGGCCTTCGACGCGTACCTGAAGGGGCAGCAGGGACGACTGCTGTTTCAACGGGATGCCCGCGGCCGGGTGCTCTGGCAGGAAGTCCCGGAAAAGCAGGGCAGCGGCGGTTGCTGTGAACTGGAACTCACCCTGGACCTTCGGATCCAGTTTTTTACGGAAGAAGCCCTGGCCGAGGCGGTCCGCTCCTCGGGGGCCCTTTCCGGAACGGCGGTGGTCATGGACCCCCGCTCCGGAGAGATCCTGGCCATGGCGTGCGCCCCGGAGTTCGACCCGAACAGCTACCGGAGGTCGAGCCCCTCCCGCTGGAGAAACCGGGTCATCACCGATTCTTTCGAGCCCGGGTCCACCATCAAGGTGCTTACCCTTGCCGCCGCCCTGGAAGAGGGGCTGGTGCAGGAAGACACGAAGATTCAATGTGAAAACGGAACATTCCGGTACGGCCGGTGCCTGCTCCACGACATGAAACCCCACGGCGAGTTGAGCGTCCGGGAGGTGCTCATGGTTTCGAGCAACATCGGAACCACCAAGATCGCCGACATGCTGGGCGGCCAAAGGCTGTGGAGCTATCTGAGCGCTTTTGGTTTCGGCAGGAAAACCGGAGTGGACCTGCCGGGAGAGGTTTCGGGGGCGTTGCGGGACGCGGGCAGCTGGTCCCAGGTGGCGGTGGCCACACACGCCTTCGGGCAGGGCTTCTCCGTGTCCACCCTGCAGCTGGCCCGTGCCTTCTCGGTGCTGGCGAACGGGGGGTTCCTGGTGGAACCCTATCTTGTCCGGACCGTGCGGGACGAGCAGGGCCGGATGATGCGGGAGAGGAAGCCCCGGGTTCAGAACCGGGTGCTGTCCACCCGGACCGCCCGGCGGGCGTTGAACCTTATGGAAGCGGTCGTGGAGGAGGGAACGGGCAGGGCAGGGAGGATCCGTGGTTACCGGGTGGGTGGAAAAACGGGGACGGCGCAGAAGTTCGACGCGGCCGCCGGCTCCTACTCGGACGAGCGGTTCGTGGTCTCCTTTGTGGGGGTCCTGCCGCTGGAAAACCCGGAGATGGTCGTGGTCGTCGTTCTGGACGAACCGCAGGGAAAGGCCTCGGGCGGAAAGACGGCGGCGCCGGTGTTCCAACGGATCGCCTCCCGCGGCCTGTACTACCGCAGGGTACCCGCCCATGTCCCCGCGGGTACCAAGGCAGCCTTTCCCGCCAGGCGGTGTTCCCTGGCCTCGGGCCTGCCTGCCGGCCCGGGCCGGTTCTGTCCCGCCGCGGCATCGACCCTTGCCGGTGCGGGGGCACGGGAGATGCCGGACGTGAGGTTTCGGCCCCTGCGAAGTGCACTCAGGATGCTGGACGGGCTCCCGGCCACGGTACGGCTGGAAGGATCGGGCACGGTGGTGTTTCAGGATCCGCCCCCGGGCAGCCGTCTGGGGGCCGGATCGACTCTGTTTCTCCGGGCCCTGCCGGGTTCGGGATAGGGCTGTGTGGAACAAACGGGAAAAGGGTTGGACCGAAGGAGATCGGAAGAGGATGAGGCTGGACGAGTTGGTGAACGGCATGGAAGGGATCACCGAGGTGCGGGGGGATCCGTCCGTGGAGGTGACCGACCTCGTCTGCGATTCCAGGAAGGTCGAGCCGGGGGCCCTCTTCTTTGCCGTTCCGGGGGAGCAGGTGGACGGGGCCGGGTTTGTGGGGGAAGCCCTGGGCCGGGGCGCCTGCGCGGTGGCGGCCGTGGCGGGTGCCGTGAACCGAACGGATTGTGCGGTCGTGGAGGTGGATGGGGTGCGTCGGGCCATGGCGGTCATGGCGGCCCGTTTTTTCGGCCATCCGTCCAGGGAGGTGACCCTGGTGGGCGTGACCGGGACCAACGGCAAGACCACCTTCACCTACCTGATGGAGTCGATCCTCCTGCAGGCGGGTGCTCAACCGGGGGTCATCGGAACCGTGTCCTGCCGGTACCGGGGCCGGGCCACCCGCCCGGTGAACACCACTCCCGAATCCCTGGACCTGCAGCGGACCCTGCGGGAGATGCGGGATGCAGGGGTCACTCACGTGCTCCTGGAGGTCTCTTCTCACGGGCTGGATGCCCGCCGGGTGGACGCCTGCGACTTTGCCGGCTCGGTGTTCACCATGCTGGGAAGGGATCACCTGGACCACCACGGGGACGTGGAAACCTACTTCGCATCCAAGGCGAGGCTTTTCACCGAGCTTCTTCCGGCTTCCGCAATGAAGGACCCGTGGGCCGTGATCAATCGGGACGACCCCCATGGGGAGAGACTCCTGGAGGTCTGCCCGGTATCCGCCGCGACGGCAGGTTCCGGGGAAAACGCGGACTACCGGATCGAATCGGCGTCCTTCCGCCGGGAGGGGACCTCGCTGGAAGTCCGCACCCCCGGCGGCTCCCGGAGCCTGGAGAGCCCGCTGATCGGAAAGGTCAACGCCATGAACCTCCTGCTGGCCGTTGCGGCCTCGGACCGGCTGGGGGTGAGCCCGGAAGCCGTTGCCCGGGGGGTTCGCGCCCTGGAAAACATTCCCGGGCGTCTGGAACGGGTCGCCCGGGAGAAGGGCGCCCTCTTTCTTGTGGATTACGCCCACACGCCCGATGCCCTGGACCATGTTCTGCCCGGGCTTCGCGAGTTGACTCCCGGACGCCTGATCACCGTGTTCGGGTGCGGGGGCGACCGGGACCGGGGGAAGCGGCCCCTGATGGGTGCGTCGGCCGCCCGGTGGAGCGATATCGTGCTGGTCACGTCGGACAACCCACGTTCGGAACCCCCGGAGGAGATCCTGCGGGAGATCCGGCAGGGGATCGATCCCCTGGGGGTTCCCCACCGGGACCCGGAAGAGATCGCCTCGGGGCACAAGGGAGAAAAGGCCTACACCTGCCTGGCGGACCGGCGGGCGGCGATCCGGCGGGCGGTACAGGTGGCCGGCCGGGGAGACACCGTGCTGGTGGCGGGCAAGGGGCATGAAGATATTCAGATCCTGGGGAAGACCCGGGTGCCGTTCCGCGACGACGAGGAGGTGCTTCGTGCACTTCGGAACGATGGTGGAGAGGAGTGATCCGTTGGCGGATTCCGATCTCAGCATGTCTCTGGAGCAGGTGACCGCTTTTACGGGCGGCCGGCTGATTTCCGGCGGACCGCAGGGGACCTTTGCCCGCGTAGTCACCGACTCCCGGCAGGCCCGGTCCGGAGACCTGTTCGTGGCCCTGCTCGGAGACCGGTTCGATGGGCATGATTTCGTGGGACAGGCCCTGGAAAACGGGGTGAGCGGGATCCTGGTGCAGAGGCTTCCGGAAGCGGCCCCACCGGCTCAGGACCCGCCCGTTGTGATCCGGGTGCCGGACACGCTGAAGGCCCTGGGGGATCTGGCCGCGGGCCGACGAAACCTGTTTTCGGTCCCCGTGGGCGTCCTGACCGGGAGCAACGGCAAAACCACCACAAAAGAGATGGCCGTGGCCATCCTGCGGCTCTGCTTTCACTGCCTGTGGACTCCGGGCAACCTCAACAACCGGATCGGCCTTCCCCTGACGCTGCTCAACCTGGACGCCACGCACGAGCGGGTGGTGCTGGAGATGGGTATGAACGAGCCGGGCGAGATCCGGGAACTGACACGGATCGGCCGGCCCGACACGGGGGCCCTCCTGAACGTGGGACCCGCGCACCTGGGAATGTTCCGCTCCATGGATGAGGTGACGCAGGCCAAAGGAGAGATCCTGGAGGCCATGCCTCCGGAAAGTATTTTCATCTTCAACCACGACGATCCCCGTGTGCTCGCCCTGGCCCGGAAGTGGCGGGGGCCCGCACGAAGCTACGGCCTGTCGGACAGCTGTTCGGTGTCCGTGACAAGTGTGATGGAGATCGGGCTGCGGCAGAAGCTCCGGCTGGTCATCGAGGGGGAGGAGCTGACCACCGAGCTCTGCCTTCCCGGGAAACACAACCTGTACAACGCCATGGCGGCCGCGGCCTTTGCGTTTACCCTGGGCGCTTCCCGCGAGGCCGTGGGGCAGGGGCTTGCATCCTTTCAGGGGGTCCCCGGCCGTTTCGTGATCAAGCAGGGGCCCGTCTTCACCGTGGTGGACGACAGCTACAACGCCAATCCCCGGTCGATGCAGGCCTCCCTGGAGACGTTCGGGACCATCAGCGGCGGTGCTGCCCGCGTCCTGGTTCTGGGGGACATGCTGGAACTGGGACCGTTCAGTGAAGCCGAGCACGAGGCGTTGGGCCGCCGGGCCGCGCGGATCGATCCGGCCTTGATCTGCGTTACGGGGTCGTACGCGGAAGATGTGATCCGGGGAGCCTCTGCGGAGGGGTGTCCCTCGAAAAAGATCCACCGGTTTCAGGATCCCGAAGCGTTGGCGGAAAGGATCCTGTCCACCCTGAAGGGTGGCGAGTGGATCCTGGTGAAGGGGTCCCGGGGCATGGCCCTGGAGCGGGTGGTGCAGGCGCTGGAGAAAGCCGAAAGCTGAAAAACGAAAAGGGGGAAGGGGTGGAGCTGGCGGGACGTAAGGCACATGTCGTGGGCATGGGAAGGTCCGGGGAGGCCGCCGCCCGGTTCCTCCTGGGCCAGGGTGCCCGTGTGTTTTGCTCGGACAGCAAGACCCCGCAGGAGATGGGGGAAGAGCAGGTCCGCCGGCTCGAGGAAACCGGGTGCACCCTGCGGCTGGGGCCGCAGAAACCGGGCGATTTTCTGGACGCGGACCTGATCGTGCTGAGTCCGGGTGTGCCGTTGACCCTGCCTCCCCTGGAAGAGGCGCTGGCCGCGGGCATCCAGGTGATCGGGGAGATGGAACTGGCCGCACGGTTCATGGAGGCTCCGGTGGTGGCCGTGACCGGGACCAACGGGAAGACCACCACGGTTTCCCTGATCCACCACATGCTGGAAGCATCGGGGGTCCCGCACTGGACCGGCGGAAATATCGGGCGCCCCCTGACCGAGTACCTGATCGCGGATCCGCCGGTTTCGGCACAGGAGTCCCCCCGGGTGTTCCTGATCGAGGTGTCCAGCTTTCAGTTGGAAACCATCGTCCGGTTCCGGCCCTGGATCGCGGTCTGGACGAATCTGAGCCCGGACCACCTGGACCGGTACCCGGACATGGAGGCCTATGCCGAGGCCAAGGCGAGGATCTTCATGAACCAGACCGAACAGGATGTGGCCCTGGTTCCCCGGGAGGACGCCTGGCTGAACCGGCATCGGGAACGGATTCGGGCTTCCGTGCTGCGTGTGGGGCACGGGACGGATCCGGATCCGGGCGCCTTTCTGGAAAAGAACGAGGTGTGCCTGCGCCTGGAACGGGAAGGCCGGGAAGAGTGCTTTGCCACGGACCGGTTCCCCCTGGTGGGCAGCCACAACCGGGAGAACCTGGCCATGGCCCTGACCGTGGCGCGGCTTTGCAGGGCGGAACCGGACCGGTTGCGGGAAGCCATGGAGAGCTTCCGGGGTCTGGAGCACCGGCTGGAGTTCGTGGGGGAGAAGGACGGCGTCCGGTTCTTCAACGACTCCAAGGCCACCACGGTGAGTTCGGTGCAGAGCGCGCTGGCGGCCTTTGAGGAACCGGTCCTCCTGCTGGCGGGCGGCAAGGACAAGGGGGGGGCTTATGCGCCCCTGCGGGCGCCCCTGAAGGAACGGGTCCGGGTGCTCTACCTGTTCGGGCAGGCCGCAGACCGGATGCAGGAGGAACTGGCGGGGGTCTGCGAGATCCGGCGGGTGGAAGACCTGGACGAGGCGGTCCGGAGCGCAGCGCGCAACGCGCGGCCCGGGGAAACCGTGCTGCTGTCGCCCGCCTGTTCCAGCTTTGACATGTTCCGTGATTACGAGGACCGGGGAGAGCAGTACAAACTCCGGGTGGAGCGGATCCTCCGGGGAGACGACGGATAAACCGGCATCACCGTGCCGCGTCGCGGAAGCAGAGGGAGGGGAGAGTGCAGGAACGACGGATCTTCACAAACGAGGCCGCCCTGGGGGCGCTGACCGTCTTTCTGGTGCTCTCCGGACTGCTCCTGATCTATTCCAGCAGCTCGGTCTATTCCCTGCATCAGTACGGCAACCAGTACCACTTCCTGATCCGGCAGTTCCTGTACGCTTGTCTGGGGCTCTGCGTCATGTTCGTCTTTGCCAACACCGACTACCACAGCCTGCGCACCTTCGCCGTGCCCCTGCTCCTGCTCAGCGCCGCACTCCTTCTTCTCCTGTGGGTTCCCGGCCTTGGCAAGAGCGTTCGGGGGGCCCGGCGCTGGCTGGACCTGGGGGTGGCCGGGTTTCAGCCGTCGGAACTGGCCAAGGTGGCCCTGGTTCTCTACCTGGCGGGGCGGCTCTCCGGCAAAAAGGAGGCCCGGGCGCTCAACGACCTGTCCGGCTATCTCCGGGCCTGGATCGTTCCGGTGCCGTTCCTGCTCCTGGTGCTTGCCACCCGGGACCTGGGGTCCGCCGTGATCCTGGGGGCGGCCGTGCTCGTGGTCTTTTTTCTCGCGGACTGCCGCTGGCGGCACCTGGGTCTCACCCTGCTTGCGGGCCTGGCCGCCGTGGCCTTCTTCTGCCTGGAGGGGTACCGCTGGAAGCGGTTGCTCTCCTATCGGGATCCCTGGGCGGACCCTTTCGGGGCGGGCTACCAGCTCGTGCAGTCGTTCCTGTCCCTGGGAAGGGGCGGTGTGCTGGGCGTGGGGTTCGGAAACGGGACCGAGAAGCTCTTTTACCTGCCGGATGCGCATACCGATTTCATCTTCGCCGTGGTGGGGGAGGAGTTGGGCCTGGTGGGGTGCTGTTTTTTCCTGCTGCTGTTCCTGGCCTTTCTCGTGATCGGTGTCCGGATCGCCCTGAGGGCGCCCGATCGGTTCGGCGCGTTGACGGCGGCCGGACTCACCTTCCTGGTGGGCATGCAGGTGCTGGTGAACGTGGGCGTGGTGCTCGGGATGCTGCCCACCAAGGGGCTGGCCCTGCCGTTTTTGAGTTACGGGGGAAGCTCCCTGCTCACGAACCTCATGGCCGTGGGCGTACTGATCAGTGTGGATCGAAGAGGAGTGATGCGCGCCCGGCCACGGGCTTGAAGACCGCCAAGAAAATATTCGGGGTGGCGTTGATGTACAAAAAAAATCAGAAGATCCATTTCGTGGGAATCGGCGGGATCGGGATGAGCGGGATTGCGGAGCTGCTGCTGAACCTGAATTACCAGGTGAGCGGTTCGGATCTCAAGGATTCAACGGGCGTCCGGAGGTTGAAGAGCCTGGGCGGCCAGATCGCCATCGGCCACCTGCCCGAGAACGTGGGGGATGCGGACGTGGTGGTGTTCAGCTCCGCGGTGCGTTCCGACAACCCGGAGGTCCTGAACGCCAGGGCCCGGAACATCCCCGTCATTCCCCGGGCGGAGATGCTGGCCGAACTTATGCGGATGAAGTACGGGATCGCCGTGGCGGGCTCCCACGGCAAGACCACCACCACCTCGCTGATCGCCGAGATGCTGGCGCATGGAAACCTGGATCCCACCATGGTGATCGGAGGCCGTCTCAAGAGCCTGGGCACCAATGCGAAGCTGGGCCGGGGGGAGTTCCTCGTGGCCGAGGCCGACGAGAGCGATGGTTCCTTTCTCCTGCTCAGCCCCACGGTGGCGGTGGTCACCAACATCGACCCGGAGCACCTGGATCACTACCGGGACATGGAGAAGCTGAAGGAGGCCTTTCTCGAATTCATGAACAAGGTCCCGTTTTACGGCACCGCCGTTCTCTGCCTGGACCACCCCGTTGTCCGGGGCCTGTTGCCCCGGGTCCGCAAGCGTTTTTCCACCTACGGGCTTTCCCGTCAGGCCGATCTTCGGGCCGAGGACATCCGGCGGGAGGGATGGCAGACCCGCTTCCTTGTATGCCGGGGGGAAGAGGATCTGGGAGAGATCCGGTTGAACATCCCGGGCATGCACAACGTGAGCAACGCGCTGGCCGCCGTGGCGGTGGGGAGGGAGCTGGGTCTTACGTTCTCCGCAATCCGGGAGGGGTTGGAACAGTTTCAGGGGATCGAGCGGCGGTTTCAACTCAAAGGCCAGCAGGCCGGCGTGACCGTGGTGGACGACTATGCCCACCATCCGGCGGAAGTCCGCACCACCCTGGACGCCGCCCGGCGGGGCGATCAGAAACGGGTGCTGGCGGTGTTTCAGCCTCACCGATACACCCGGACGCAGCTCTGCTTCCAGGAGTTTCTCGGCGCCTTTCACGATGCGGATGTGCTGATCGTGACGGATATCTATGCGGCCGGCGAGAAGGAGTTGATGGGCGTGCACGCCCGGAAGATCGTGGAGGGGGTGCGCAAGCAGGGACACAAGGAAGTGTTCTATCTTCCCACGTTTCCGGAGATCCTCGCCTTTCTCGAAAAGGCGTGCCGGCCCGGGGACCTGGTGCTGACCCTGGGGGCCGGAAATGTCCACCAGGTGGGAGACCAGCTGCTCGCTGTTCTGGAAAAGGACGGCGGGAAGAAAAAGAAGGTGCGTGCACCGGCCGGGAGCGGCGCCCGGGGGACGAAGAAGAAGGCCGGGAAGAAGGCAACGAAGAAGGCGGGGTGATCCCGGGGTGACGCCGGGCCCGTGAGACGGGCCCGGGAAGCCGAAGAGAGATCGGGAATGGGCGAATCCAAACGGAACAACGGACAGAGCAGGTCCCGAACGGGAAACGGGCGGAAGGAGCTGCGACCGGACCGGTCCGGGGGAGACGGTCGGCTCCGCGACCGGACCTCCCGGTGGCTGCGGCGCTCCGTCTGGCTCCTGGCGGGGGTCCTCCTGATACCGGCCCTCTGGAAGCTGGCCCGGGTTTTCGAACAGTCTCCCCTGTTTGCTGTCCGTGAGATCCAGGTGGGCGGATGCGAAAGGATGACGCCCGAAGAGGTTCGCGTCCTGCTCAGAGACACCCTGGGCGCAAGCCTCCTGTCCCTGGACAGCGCCCGCATCTCGCGCGCGCTGGAGGAACATGTGCCGATCCGCAACGCCTCGGTGATCAAGCGGTTTCCCAGCCGCCTGCAGGTCCGGATCCGGGAGCGGACCCCGGCGGCGCTGGTGAAGATCCGGGATACGCTCTGCTACCTGGATCTTCAGGGCGTGGTCCTGTATCCGGTACGGCCCGGGGATCCCCTGGATCTTCCCCTGATCACCGGTCTGGAGGAGCGCCCATGGCTGTTCGGCCGGCCGGACCGGGGACCGATGGTGCAGGGTGCGCTGTCCTTGCTTCGGACCGTGAACCGGATCCGTTTTCCGGGAAGGCTGAGCGAGATCCATGTGGACCCGGACCAGGGGATGAGCTTCTTCCTGGAGGGGTTCCCTGTGGAGGTCCGGGTGGGCTGGAAAGGGTTCTCCTCCCGGATCGAACGTCTGAAAGGGGTGCTTCCGAGGCTGGCCGAAGATCCGGAGGGCGTGCTTTCCGTGGATTTGCGGTACCAGGGCCAGGTCATCGTACAAAAGGCGAAAACGGTTCACGAGCGGCTTTCCTGGCGGCGTCCCTTAACGGAACGCACGGCCGGGGGATGGAAGGGCGGGAGGCCGGAGGGCCGGTTTCCCTGCGGCTGACCGGGGGAGCGGGCCCCCCCTTCAACAAGGTGCGGGAGGTGCAGAAGACGCTATGGCCAAAAAAGACGGTTCACTGATAGCCGCCCTGGATGTGGGGACCACCAAGATCTGCGTGCTCGTGGGGGAGACGCGGGACACGGGTCTCGACGTGGTGGGCGTCGGTCGGTACGAGTCTCGTGGTCTTCGAAAAGGGGTGGTGGTGGATGTGGAGAGCACCATCCAGTCGATCAAGAAGGCGGTGGACGAGGCGGAGTTGATGGTGGGGCACGCGATCCCCTCTGTGTATGTGGGGATCGCCGGGGGCCACATCAAGGGGTTCAACAGCACGGGGATCGTAAAGATCCGTGACGGAGAGGTCCGGGATACGGATGTGAAACGGGTGATCGAGACGGCCACGGCCGTGGACATCCCCCCGGACCGCGAGGTGCTCCACGTGATCCCGCAGGAGTACATCATCGATGACCAGGACGGCATCAAGGAGCCCGTGGGTCTGGTGGGTGTCCGGCTGGAGGCACGTGTCCATATCGTGACCGGGGCGGTCACCTCGGCGCAGAACATCATCCGCTGCGCCAACAGCGCCGGGCTGAACGTCCACGACATCGTGCTGGAACAGCTGGCCTCCTCGGAGTCGGTCCTCACCCAGGACGAGAAGGACCTGGGCGTGGCCCTGGTGGACATCGGCGGGGGAACCAGCGACCTGGCCATCTTCTGCGGGGGCAGCATCAAGCACACGGCCGTCCTGGCCCTGGGGGGCAACCAGATCACCACCGACCTCGCCTACGGTCTCCAGACCCCCATCTCGGAGGCCGAGGAGATCAAGAAGAAGTGGGGGGGCTGCCGCTCCGGACTGGCGGACCCGGAAGAGATCATCGAGGTCCCGGGCGTGGGAGGGCGGGGGATGCGCTCGCTCTCCCGCAGCGTCATGGTGGAGATCATCGAGCCGAGGATCAGCGAGATCTTCTCCCTGCTCAAGCGGGAGATCCAGATGAGCGGCTATGAGGAGATGATCTCCTCCGGGCTGGTCCTTACCGGCGGGTCTTCCCTGGTGGCGGGGATCGACTCCCTGGCGGAGGAGATTTTTCAGAAACCCGTTCGGGTGGGGACGCCCCTGGGAATCGGCGGGCTCACCGACGAGGTGAAGACGCCCCAGTACGCCACCGGCGTGGGGCTGCTGCTCTACGGCAAGCGGGATCTGGAGGGGAAGCGGTTCCCGCAGCGGGAGGAAAACACGTTCAGCAAAGTGGTGCGCCGGATGCGCGCCTGGTTCGAGGGACTTTTTTTGTAAGCCGGATAACCAATGTCCCCGGGGCGGCCTTGCGGAACAGGGGGTGACGCGGCCGGACCGGGGAAAAAACGGGAGGGAGAAACATGATCGAGTTTGTGGAAGGCGAAGCGCAGGAGGCAAAGATCCGGGTGGTCGGTGTAGGCGG